>RPRB01000122.1 GCA_003818285.1 Myxococcaceae bacterium | reverse complement strand
GGACGTCACCCGGATCACGCGGAAGTACCTCGATCCGCAGCGGATGACCCTGGTGGTGGTGGGCGACCGGAAGGTGGTGGAGGACTCGCTGAAGCAGTTCGGTCCGGTGAAGGTCGAGGCGCCCAAGTAGAGCAGGAGATCCCATCCTCCAGACGGCGCTCGACGGCTGCATCACCGGTCGCCCGCAGCCCCCCGTCGCGGACGGCTACCTCTTCATGGTGAAGCCGCTCGCTCGGGGCGAGCACACCTTGGTGTGGCACCAGAAGGACACCTTCGGTGGGACCGGCGACACGACCCTCACCTACCACCTCACGGTTCGATAGCCCCGTGTCGGGGGGCGCCGTTCAGCGGCTCCCCTCGAGCGTGGAGGCCATCACGTCGGCGCAGACCCGGAGCACCTCCAGACGGGCGTGGTGCTTGTCGTTGGCGGAGACGAGCACCCAGGGTGCGTCGGGCCGGTGGGTGCGGTCCAGCATGTCGTCGATGGCCGCCGCGTAGTCCTTCCACCGGCGGCGGTTCCGCCAGTCGTCCGGGCCGATCTTGTAGCTCTTGAAACGGTCGGTCTCCCGCGCCTTGAACCGCTCGAGCTGCGTCTTCCGGTCGATGTGGAGGAAGAACTTCCTCACCTGCACTCCGTCGGAGGTCAGGGTTCGCTCGAAGGCGTTGATCTCGTCGTACGCGCGCTTCCACTCCGCCTTGGTGGCGATCCGCTCCACGCGCTCCACCAGGACCCGGCCGTACCAGCTCCGATCGAACACCGCGACCTCCCCCCGGCCGGGGAGACGGTTCCAGAACCGCCAGAGGTAGTGGTGGCGGCGGCTCTCCTCGTCCGGCGGACCGATGGGCCACACCTTGTATCCCCGGGGATCCATCTCCCCGGTGAGCCGCTTGATGCAGCCGCCCTTCCCCGCCGCATCCCAGCCCTCGAAGACGAAGATCGCCCGCTGGCCGGCCTGGAACATCTTCACTTGAAGGCCGAACACCTCGCGCTGCCGCCGCTTCAGCTCCTCCTCGTAATCCTCGTCGCCCTTGACCCGGATCGTGAGGTTCACGTCGTGGAGCGAGAGCGTTCCCGGCGGGTACACCTCGAACTCGTATGCCTCGTCGACCTTCTGCGTGCGTCGTCGCCTGGCCATGGGAGCCGGCAGCACACCGCAGCCGGGTGGCTGCTCGCCAGTCCTTTTCCACTGCAGCGCCCGTTGCAGAGGGGCGCTCCGGCCGCCGAGAGTGCCGCCTGCTCATGCTCCGCCCTCTCTCCGTCCTCCCGCTCCTCGTGCTCGCCGTCGCGTGCGCCAGCACCGGTGGCTCCCGACCCGCCGCTCCCCCGCGACCCGAGGCCTCGAAGGCCTACGACACCCGCTTTCCGGACCCGGGCACTCCCCTCGACATCCAGGTCCTCTCCAGCTCGGACCGCGCGGGCACCCAGGTCGTCGAGCTCACCTACGCCGGCGCCTCGAGCACCGCGCCGGTGCGGGGAACCCTGGTTCGCCCACCGCAAGGAACGCGGCGCGGTCCCGCGGTGCTCTGGGTGCACTGGCTCGGCGAGCCGGCAACGAGCAACCGGACCGAGTTCGTGGAAGAGGCGGTCCAGCTCGCCCAGAAGGGTGTCGTTTCGCTGCTGGTGGACGCGCTGTGGAGCCAGCCAGACTGGTACAAGAAGCGCACGATGGACGAGGACCCGGCGGCGTTCACCGCCCAGGTCATCTCGCTCCGGCGCGGCCTTGTCCTCCTGGGCCAGGAGCCCGAGGTGGATCCGGGAAAGCTGGCGGTGGTGGGACACGACTTCGGGGGGATGACCGGGCTGCTGGCCTCGGCCGCCGACGGGCGGCCGCGGTGCCACGTGCTGCTCGCGCTCACCCCGCGCTTCGAGCACTGGATGTTCTACGACCCGAAGAAGCGCCCCACCGACGAGCAGGACTACCGCCGGCGTCTCGCCGCCATCGCTCCCGTGGACGCGCTTCCGGCCGTGGAGGGACCGCTGCTGGTCCAGCTGGCGCAGGAGGACTTCTACGTCCCGGCCCAGGAGATCGAGCGGTGGCGTCAGGCCATCGGCGGCCGCGGGGAGGTCCGGACGTACGCCACCAGCCACGCCATGGAGGCATCCCAGGTGCGGGTGGACCGGGACGACTTCCTCCGTCGGGTCCTGGGCCTGGGCGGTCCTGGATGACCGAGGCGCGCTACCCGACCTCGATTCCCAGCCGCGCCTCGAACCCCCGCAGGTGCCGCTCGATCTCCTCGGCGGTGGTGAGCTTCATCGCCTCGTCCATGACGCGCACCGCGTCCGCCCGCGAGCAGCGCCGGATGAGCGCCTTCATCGCCGGAATCTGCCCGGCCGGCATCGACAGCTCCTCCAGGCCGAGCGCGAGGAGCACCAGGGCGTAGCGCGAATCTCCCGCCATCTCGCCGCACATCGAGACCGGGATGCCGGCGGCCCGGCCCGCATCGGCGATGGCCTTCAGCGACCGGAGGACTGACAGGTGAAGAGGCCTGTACAGGTAGGCAACGTCCCGGTTCTGCCGGTCGATGGCCAGCGTGTACTGGATGAGGTCGTTGGTCCCGATGCTGAAGAAGTCCGCCTCCTGGCCGAGGCGGTCGGCGATCCACGCGGCGCTGGGCGTCTCGACCATGATGCCCACCGGGAAGCGCCCGCTCATCGGCACGCCCTCGCGCGACAGCTCCGCCCGGCAGCGCTCGAGCTCGGTCCGGGCCTCCCGGAGCTCGGCGAGGCCGGAGACCAGCGGGAACATGATGCGGAGGTTTCCGTGCACGCTCGCCCGGAGGAGCGCCCGCAGCTGGGCCCGGAACATGTCCCGCTGGCGGAGCGAGTACCGGATGGCGCGCAGCCCCATCGCCGGGTTCGGCTCCCGCTCGGCCTTCCGGAACCCCGGCATCTTGTCCCCGCCGAGGTCCACGGTCCGGATCGTCACCGGCCGTCCGCCGAGCTTCTCCAGGACGCTCCGGTACGCCAGGTAGTGCTCCTCCTCGGTGGGCGCATCGAGCCGGTCGAGGAAGAGGAACTCGGTCCGGTACAGGCCGATGCCCTCGGCGCCGGCGGCGAGCAGCTCGGGGATCTCCTCGAGGAACTCCATGTTCCCCTGCATCCGGACCCGGAACCCGTCGGTGGTGATCGCCGGCAGCTGCGCCACCTGCATCGCCTCGCGACCCCGGGCGAGCAGCTTCTCCAGATCCGCCCGGATGTCGGTCAGCGTCCCCGCCGGAGGGTTGACCCAGAGCAGCCCCCGCGACCCGTCCACGGCGACGACGTCCCCCGGGGAGATCTGCTCCGACACCCGCCCCGCCCCGACGACCGCCGGCGTGCTCCGCGCCCGGGCCACGATGGCGGTGTGGCTGGTGGAGCCGCCCACGTCGGTCACGAAGGCCGCCACCCGGCCCGTCCGGGCGAGCATCGCCGCGTCCGCCGGGGACAGGTCGTGGGCGACGATGATCGCCCCCTCCGGGACCTCCTCCTCGACGTCCACCACCTGGCCCAGGAGATTTCGCACCACGCGGTCGGCGATGAAGTCAACGTCGGCCCGGCGCTCGCGGAAGTACTCGTCGGGGATCTCGTCGAAGAGGTGCTTGATCTTCCGGGTCACCCGGCGGACCGCCCACTCGGCGTTGATCTGCTCGGCGGCGATCAGCTTGTTGACCTCGTCGACGAGCATCGGGTCGCGGAGCATCAGCCGGTGCGCCTCGAGGATGAGGGCGTGGTCCTTGCCGTCGCTCTGCTCCAGCCGCGCCTTCAGCTCGAGCAGCTGGTGCTCGGAGAGGTCGACAGCGGTCTTGAACCGCATCAGCTCCCGCTCCACCTCCTGCCCGCCGAGCTTCATCTTGGGGGTCCGCACCCGCCGGCGGTCGAGCACGAAGGCTCGCCCCACCGCCATGCCCGGGCTCGCCCCGATGGCCTGGAGCTTGAGGCTGATCGCCTGCGTGCTCACCGAGCCTCCTTCACTGGGCCTCCTTCACTGGGCCTCCCCGAACCGATTGGCGATGAGCTCGCCGATCTCCCGGACGCAGTCCGCGGCTCCCGGCCCCACCGCCGACACGGTCAGCACCTGCCCCTGGGCGGCGGCCAGCATCAGCACGCCCATGATCGACTTGCCGTTCACCGACTCGGAGTCGTCGGAGTCGGTCTTGAGGGTGACGTCGCACTTGCACCGGTTGGCGAGCTGGACCAGCTGGGCGGCCGCCCGGGCGTGGAGCCCCAGCTGGTTGAGGATCGTGAACTCGGACTCCGCGCTCTCCGACGACATCACCTCTCCCCGAACATCCTACAGCCAGGCCCCCAGGCACCCGGCCAGGAGCGCCGCCATGGCGGTGAGCAGGGCGGTGGGAACCTTCCTGGCCACCAGAAGGTAGCTGAGCGCCCCCAGGGCCAGACAACCACCGGCGAGGAGCCACCCGCCAACGCCCCCCTGTTGCGCCCCGAAGGCGAAGGCGAGGTACGCCGCCGCCGCACCTGCGCTGGCCGCCGCCACCGCCCGGAGGCGCGCTCCCCGCGTGGGGAGACGGGCCCGGGCCACCGCCTCGACCAGGCGGTCCCCGAGCTGCAGCCCCATCTGGAACAGACGGGCACGGAGCGTGAAGTGGACGACGTTGTACAGGACCAGGAACAGCACGGCCGCCCAGGCGCCCAGCCACGGCACCAGCGCCGCGCACAGCGCGCCCGCCGCCGGCCGGAGCGACAACCAGAAGAACCCGTCTCCGAGCGCGGCGAGCGGACCCATGAGGGCGCCCTTGAACTCGGTCACCCGGCGGGGATCCTCCTCGCCGGCGGCGATCCGCTCCTCGTGGTAGAGGACCCCGCCCACGATGGCCGCGGCCACGTACGGGTGGGTGTTGAAGAAGGTCAGGTGCCGCTGCACCGCCTCCCGCCGCTTCTCCGGATCGGGGTAGAGCCGCTCCAGGGCCGGGTAGAGGGCGTAGACCAGCCCGAGATTCTGCATCCCCTTCGGGTTCCAGCTGGCCTGAAGCAGGAGGGACCGCAGGAAGACCCGCAGCTTCACCGACTTGGGCAGGTGCGTTCCCGGGCCGATCATTCGTTCACCCAGGCCAAGACCAGCGTCGCCGCCGTCATGACCGCGGCGCCCAGCAGTCCCCACAGGGCCGCGTTCCGGGCATGCGAGCCGCGGGCGGCGATGGCCGCGGCCACCGAGGCCATCGCCGGGAAGGCCCAGGCCAGCCCACGGAGCACCACCAGCGGCACCTGCGAGAGGAAGGCGCCGATCCACAGGCCCAGCGCCGCGCAGGCCGCGTTCAGCACGAAGAAGACGAGCGCGTAGGGCCAGATGCCCCAGAGGTTCTGCCGCACCGCCCGCTCGAGCTGACCATGCTCCGCCAGCTCCAGCCCGTGGGCGCTGAGCGACGAGGCGTGGGACTCCAGTCGCCGGTCCACCGTGCGGCCCAGCAGCCCGAGGCCGGCGAAGAGGAGAACGCACAGGCTCCAGATGGCCGGGGTCCCCCCGCCGCCGGTCTGCTCGGCCATCATCGCCGCCGCGGCGGTGGTCCCGGTCGCCGCGAGGGTGTCGTTCTCCGGGAGCGCCGCCCCGAGCGACGCGGTCCCCAGGTAGAACAGCTCGAGGATCATCCCCAGGTAGAGCCCGGTCTGCAGCTGTCCCAGGAGCAGCCCCATCCCGGTGGCGGCCACCAGCGGGCGGCTGAACATGGCCTGCAGGAACGCGCGACGCTCCAGGCTCACCAGCGCGCCCCAGACTCCCGCCAGCGCGACCTGAGCCCAGGCGGCGTGCATGGGCGCGCTGTCTAGCCCTTCCTGAAGCGCTCCACCATCTCCGTGAAGGTGACCGGGCGCTCGGAGGGAACCCCCCGGGCCTCGATGTCCCAGCCCTCGGCGTGGAGGACCTTCAGATGCTCCATCTCCTCGGCGTTGAGGAACACCGAGGTCGAGACCGGCTTGCGCATCGGCCCGTGGTGGACGTTGCCCAGGTTCACGCGGGTCCGAGGAAGCCCGAGCCTTCGCGCCTCCAGCAGCGCCTGGACGTCACGGAGCAGGAGCAGGGTTCGCACGCCGTCGGCGGCGAACGCCGGGAAGGGCGTCTCCCGGAGCGGAAGGATGTCCACCTCGAGCTCGGGGGGTACCGCCAGCCCCATCGCGGTCCTCATCAGTGGGCTGTGCGCAGCCTCGTCGTCCGAGACCACGACCCGCTCCACCTTGAGCCCCGGAAGCCAGGCCTCGACCACCTGTCCGTGGATGAGCCGGCTGTCGATGCGGAGGAAGGAAATCACGGTGGCTCTGGGGTGCCTGCTGGCGAGCGGAAGGTAGCCATCCGCCCTGACGGGCGTCCTCTCAGGACGCGACGTGGCGGCCGGCGGCGGCGTCGCGGACCAGCTCGGAAGCGAAGCGGATGTTGCGCTGGGCGTAGGTGTAGAGCGACTGCGCCAGATCGTGCAGCGGCAAGTTCTCCTTGCGGAGCGAGGCGGCCTTCATCAGCATCGGAAGGTTCACCCCGGCCAGCACCTCGACGTTCGCCTTCTGGCAGAGCAGAAGGGACTCCTTGCACGGGGTGCCACCGAAGAGATCGGCGAGCACGAGCACGCCCTCGCCTTGATCGTGCTCCTTCACCGCCGCCCGCATCTGAGCGCGGATGGCCTCCGGCGAGGTGCCCGGCTCGATACTGACCGTCGCCACCTCGGGCAAAGCTCCCATGATCTGTTCGGCGGTCGCCACGAGCTCCTGCGCCAGACGACCATGGGCTGCGACCACGAGCCCGACCATGATGACACCTCTCTGCAGTCCGCCGCGGCTCCTACTCCCAGGCCGCCATGGGCTGCAACCATTCGACACGCGTCGACCACCAGATCTTCACGTGCGCTCTCAGGATAAGACGGAGATCGGGGGTGAGCCAGCCGGCGTCCAGGGAGACCCCTGGGTTGGAACGACCCTCGCTCGACCTTCTCGACGCCAGTAACAGGTCTGGAGCACCCTGGCGCGAGCTTGCTCGCTTACTCCTTCTCGATGTCCCGGTGCTGGAGCTGCACGTCCGGGCGTCCCGCACCGAGCCGCTGGGCGAGGGCGGCGGCCACCGCGACGCTCCGGTGCTTCCCGCCGGTGCAGCCGAGGGCGACCGTCAGGTAGGCCTTTCCCTCCCGCTGGTACCGGGGAAACAGGAACTGGGCCAGGTCCACGATTCGGTTCAGGAACTCCTGGGTCTCGGACCGCTCGAGGACGTAGCGCGCCACCTGCGGGTCTTCCCCGGTGAGCGGCCTGAGCTCGGGGACGAAGTAGGGGTTGGGGAGGAAGCGCAGGTCGAACACCAGATCCGCCTGGTGCGGGACGCCGTAGCGGTAGCCGAAAGAGATGACGGTCAGGCTCGGGAGCGCCGCCCCGGCCTCGCCGAAGCGGGCCATCATCAGCCGCTTCAGGTCGTGGACGTTGAGCTGGGAGGTGTCGATGACCTGGTCGGCCAGGTCCCGGAGGTCGGCGAGCAGCTCCCGCTCCCGGCTGATGCCCGCGGGCACGCTCTCCTCCGAGGCCAGGGGGTGCCGGCGCCGGGTCTCCGAGTAGCGGCGAACCAGGCTCTCGTCCGAGGCGTCGAGGAAGACCAGCTCCACGTGGTGCCCCTCGGCCCGGAGTCGGCCGAGGATGCCCGGAGCCTGCCGGAGCATCTCTCCTTCCCGGGCGTCGACCACCAGGCCCAGACGGGTGTCCGGCTGGGCCAGCTCGGCCAGCCCGGTGAGCTGGGGCAGGAGGACGACCGGGAGGTTGTCGATGCAGAAGTACCCCGCGTCCTCCAGCGCCCGGACCGCGGTGGACTTCCCGGACCCCGAGACCCCGGTGAGGATGACGATGCGCCGGCGCCCGTTCGCCGGGGCGTCCATCACTCCACCTCCTCGCCCAGGGTCCTCCGCATGGCGCCCTCGGCGATGGCACGGTTCAGCTGCTCGGCGAACTCCTTGGCGCTGTGGTGGCCCTGCAACTTCAGCAGGTGGTTCCGGGCCGCGACCTCGATCAGCGTGGTGATGTTGCGGCCCGGCCGGACGGGGATGGTGGAGAGCGGCAGGTCCACTCCGACCACGTTGAAGAAGCGCTCTTCCACCCCCAGCCGGTCGTACTCCCGATGGGGATCCCACTCCACGAGCTCGATGACCAGCTCGATCTTCTTCCGGTCACGGACCGCCGCGACGCCGAACAGGTCCTTGATGTTGATGATCCCCAGGCCCCGGATCTCCATGTGGTGCTTGATGATCGGATTGCCCGAGCCGTGGATCGTGTCCTGCTTGCGGCGGGTGACCTCGACGATGTCATCCGCCACCAGCCGGTGCCCGCGGGTCACGAGGTCGAGCGCGATCTCGCTCTTCCCGATGCCGGACTTGCCGAGCAGGAGGATGCCCACCCCGATGACGTCCATCAGCACGCCGTGCAGGCTGGCGGATTCGGTGAGCGCCTCGTCGAGGAAGGCGGTGACCTGCTGGATGAAGGTGGAGGTGAGCTGCGGCGTCTTCATCAGCGCCAGCTGCGCCGAGCTGCACGCGTCCAACAGCGAGCGGGGGATCGGCAGGTCCTTGGTCACCACCACGCAGGCCAGGTCCGAGTCGCTGAGCTTCTTCAGCGCCTCGCGCTGCGTGGCCTCGTCCAGGGTATTGAGATAGGAGATCTCGGTGTTGCCGAACACCTGCACCCGCTCGGGATGGAGGTGCTCGGTGTACCCGGCGAGCGCGAGGCCCGGCTTCTGGATGCGCGAGCTGGTGATGACGCGGCCGAGCCCCTCCGCCCCGGTCACCAGGGTCAGCTGGAGGCCCGAGTCCGGGTCTTCCAGCAGCCGCGCGATCTTGATCGAGCCCATCGACGGAAAGGCTTGATGTATCACGGGGGTCCCCCCCGTGCCGCCCGACGAACACGCACCCACCGCCGACGACATGCGGATCGCACGGTGGCTGCTGCTCGCGGCGCTGGCGGCCGGGGCGGCGCTGCGCGGGTGGCTGGCCCTGACCGACGCGGGCATCGCCTGGCCCGACGAGATCTACCAGTCGCTCGAGCCCGCGCACCGCATGGTCTGGGGACGGGGCTGGGTGCCACTCGAGTTCCGCGAGGGGCTGCGCACCTGGGCGCTGCCGGGGCTGGTCGCCTGGCTCCTGGAGATGTTCCGCGCGCTCGGCCTCTCGCGCCCGGCGCTCTACGTGCCCGCGGCCAAGCTGGTCTTCGCCGCGGTGGGGGTGGCGACCGCGTGGGCCACCGCCCGGCTCGCGCGTCGGATGGGCGCCGGACCGCTCGAGTCGGCGGCGGCCGGCGCGCTGTGGGCGCTCGCGGCGCCGGCCATCTACTTCGCTCCGCGGGGCCTCTCCGAGCCGCTCTCGGCGCTTCCGGTGACCCTCGGGCTCGCCTGGGCGATGCCGGCCGGTGCCTCCCGGCGCGAGCGCCTGCTGGGCGCGTCGCTGCTCGGGTTCGCGGTTCTGCTGCGCCTCCAGGATGCGCTGGTCTGCGTGGCGCTGGTGGCGGCGTGGCTCGGCCGGCGCCGCTGGCGCGAGGCCGCGGAGGTCACCGGCGTACTGCTCGGCTGGGCGCTCGTCTTCGGGCTCCTCGACCGGCTGACCTGGGGCGGCTGGTTCCACTCCGCGGCGGCGTACTGGCGCTACAACTGGGTGCAGGGGCGGGGTGCCCTCTTCGGTGCCTCGCCGCCCGGCTACTACCTGCGGGTGCTGTGGACCTCCATGCCGTCGGTCGCGGCGGTGATGGTCCCGGCGGTGCTCCTGGGCACTCTGCGGGCGCCGGCGCTCGCGGCGACGATCGCGCTCTTCGTCGGGGTGCACAGCGCCATCCCCCACAAGGAGCTCCGGTTCATCCTCCCCGTGCTTCCCGCGGCGATGGCCCTCGCCGGGGTAGGCCTCGCGGTGGCCGCGACGCGGGTGGATCGCCGGCTCCCGACGACGCTCGCGCTGCTCGGAGCGGTGATCTCCGCCGCGCGGTTCCATTCCCTCACCTTCGGCCAGCTCGGGGCGTACGAGGGACAGCGAGAGGCGGTGAGCGCCTACGACGACTTCGGTCCGGTGAACCGGCTTCTCCTCGTGGCCAGCGAGCTCCCCGCGCTGTGCGGGCTCAAGGTCGAGGCCACGCACATCGCTTGGGCCGGTGGCTACACGTACTTCCATCGGGACGCGCCGATGTACTCGCACCTCGGCCCGCCCCGCGGGTCACGGCACTACGACGTCGTCCTCACCGCCGCGTACGCCGTGCCGCCGCAGGCGGTGCTGGCCCGGGACGGACCGGTGGTGCTGGCCAGATTGTTCGACGGGCCATGCGTTCCCGACCCGGCGTACCGGCCCGACCTGCCCTGAGATCAGGAGGTGGGAACGAGCTTCAAGTCGTAGGTCACCGTCACCGCGTCGCCGACGGTGATCGTCGCAAAGAGCACCTTCGTCGACTTCACCACCACGCCGAAGTCCTTCAGCACGATGGTCGAGCGGCCGCGGGCCCGGAGCCCCTCGCCGTCCCGGAGCACCCGGACCAGCTCGCGCGCAGGACGGGTCACGCCGTGGATGGTCCACTTCGCCTCCACCTCCACCCGCACCGGCTTCCCGGCGTCGAGGAGGGACAGCTCGTCGAGAGGGCGGGCGCTGATGAGCTCCAGGCGAATGTCGGAAAAGGCAATGGCCTCCGGACCGCTGGCGGGCAGTCGGTTGTCGTTGTCGCAAACATGCTCGGCCGGAAAGCGTCCCCCAGCGGCGTAGTCGAGGCCCAGCGCCTCGCGCATGTGGCAGTCCCGGGTGCTCCCGTCTCCACGGAGCGAGGCGATGGGGACCACCACCTTCCCCTCCACCGTGGCCAGCGTGGCCGGATCGGCCGTCAGCTCTCCCTGGATGTCAGTGGCCGTCTGGGTGTGCGTGCCGAGGCTGTAGACGACCACTGCCTCGGCCTTGCTCCCGGCAGAGGGAGGCGCCACGCGGTAGCTCCGCGGCGCGGCGAGGACGGGGGCGGTCAGAAGGAGGACGGCAAGGAACGCTCGGACCATGCGGTCAGAAACGGTAGCTCGCGGCGATGAAGAAGAGGGTGGTCACGCGCCGGAAGCCAGTATTCCCGTCGTCCAGCGGCTCGTCGGTGACCAGCTCGGTGACGACATGGGAGGCGCCGGCGCGGACCGCGACCCGGTCATCGAACCACCACGCCGCGTAGAACTCGGAGTCCAGCGTTCCCTTGTCGCTGCGGCCCAGGGTGAGGAGATTGAAACTGGGCGGGCTGGCCTCGTGCGGCCCCTGGAAGGCGCCGGTGGTGGACTGCGCGGTGCGGGTCGACCCGAAGCCAACACCAATGACGTCGATGTTGGCCCCTAGCTCCAGCCCGGCCCACACTCGGATCTGCAACGAGAGCGCGAGGTTGAGGGCGAGGTTCCGAGCGTCGCTCGCAGTCAGGGTATTGACGCGCCCGGCCGAGATGAGGTCCGCATTCGAGGTGGTGAAGGGCACGTCCGAACCACCGAAGTAGGCGAACAGCCTCGGCCCGGCCCCGAGCTTGACTCGCCCATCGAAGAACCCGAACCCGGTGGTCTCGCGGAAGGCCGTGGTCACTGCCCCCGAGCCGAAGCCTGCCGACAGGTCGAGATCGTGGGTCCACTGTCCATCCCAGATGCCGGCCTTCGCCGGGCCGGCGAGCCCCAGGCAAACCACCATCCAGCCGAAGTGCGCACGCATCCGCAGGACCTCCGGGCGAGAGTCAGGCCTTCCTCGATGCCTGTTACGTCACCATGACGGGCTGAGTTCTCTCGATGCGTGTTACGCGACCTTCCCGCGTCGAGTTACGAGGCGAGCGTTGGCAACCGTCGCCCGCCGCGGGCAGAGTTCCCGCCATGTCCGATTGCCTGTTTTGCAAGATCCGGGACGGCCAGATTCCCGCCAAGCTCCTGATGCGGGACGACCGGTGCATCGCCTTCGAGGACATCCACCCGCAGGCGCCGGTGCACGTGCTCTTCGTCCCCCTCCAGCACATCCCGTCCAACAACGCCCTCACGCCCGAGGACCGCGAGCTGGTGGGCCATCTCGTCCTCTCGGCCTCCCGCATGGCAGCCGAGCGAGGCATCGCCGAGTCCGGTTACCGCGTCCTGCTGAACACGGGCCCCGATGCGGGGCAGCAGGTCTTTCACCTGCACCTCCACCTGATCGGCGGGCGGAAGCTGAAAGGTTCGATGGGATAGGAGTGAAAGATGTCATTCGCTTGCATCAAGTGATGCCAGCGACTTGAACTTCCCAGGGACGGCCGGAAACAAGACCTTGGATTTACTGGATCGTGAGTTGGCGACTTCCTTGCTTGAGGCGGAGGCCATGAACGCCTCCCGAACCTCCGGGGGCAGCAAAGGGAGAAGGACGATGGCCAGCCTCGAGACCGCAACCTGGAGCAACGGTGAGCACATGGCTGTCCCGGCGTCGCGCGGGACGGATGCGCGCCGAGCTCTGCGGGAGGCGGGACTCCGGGTGACCGAGCAGCGACTCCGGGTGTACGAGGCGCTGCAGAAGGCAGAGCGCCCCATGAGCCACCCGGAGATGGTGGCGCTCCTCCCCGCGGACGGGATGGACCGGACGACGGTGTACCGGATCCTCATGGATCTCACCGAGCGGGGCCTCGCCCACCGGCGGGACCTGGGTGACCACGTCTGGCGGTTCGACCTTCGCAGCCCCGACCAGCGGCGGCACGAGCAGAACCATCCCCACTTCAGCTGCACCGAGTGCGGCGCGCTGGAGTGCCTGCCGGTGGAGGCCGTCACGCTCGCTCCGGCGGTCGCGCGCTCCGCCTCGGAGATTCACGTCCGCGGCCGCTGCGCTCGCTGCGCGGCCTAGGTCTAGGACTCCTCGGTCGGCGCCATCGTCGCGCGGCCAGCCCGCCGTACAGCCCGACCACCGCCCCGGCCACCGGGAGAACCGTGGCCCCGGGGAGCCGGAGCCGGTCGAGCGCCCCGAGGAGCCGGTCCACGAGTGCGCGCCACAGCCGGCCGAGGCCGGGGTGGAGCCGCGGCGACGTGCGCCGGCCGGGGCGGCCCTCGTCCACCGTCCCGGTCATGGCACCGCCGAAAGTTTCGAGTCCCTGTGGCCAGGCGGGCCGGGACGGGCTAGGAGAGCCGACCGGAAACGTCTCGGAAGCCACTGCACAGGATGGGAACGATGCACCGTTGGATCGTGGTGTGTGCCACCGTCATCGTCGCGGCGTGTGACCAGTACAAGGAACCCCTTCCGCCACGAGACGTCCAGCCCTTGACCACCCGGTCGCGCGAGATGGGCTGGTCGGGGATCGACTACGCAGGCACGGGCCAGGGGCGGGAGCAGCGAAACGGGACCTCCGGCGTGAACTCGGACAGCAACGACGACACGCTGGTGACGACGCGGCTGACCGATCCAGGCCCTCCCGCGGGAAGCGGCGTGTTCGGCCCCGGCACCGGCCTGACCGAGGCGTCCCCCGGCCGTGGGACGACGGTGCCGACCGCGGACCTCGACGCACCGGAGTTGCGCAACGCACAGCGCGGGGGCCGCGTCTACCGCCCGAGCGACCACTACTTCGTCAACGGCATGGACATGGGTCCGAGCTGGGACGGGGCGCCGGGCACCGGCGGCCCGAACAAGACGAAGATGAAGCAGCCGTAGCCCGCGCGGGGTCAGGTCCCTCGCCGCTGCGCCCCGGCGCAGCGCGCGGCCGGGCGTTCACTCGCGACGGCCGTCTGGCTGGCGCTCAG
>RPRB01000121.1 GCA_003818285.1 Myxococcaceae bacterium | reverse complement strand
GCTCCGCAGGCGTTCGGTGTCGGAGTTGTCGACCTCGCCGAGCGAGATCCGGTCACCTTCGACGTGGCGGATCACCCCCGGCGAGACGATCTCCGCCGCCGGATAGATGATCGACCCCAGCACCCGATCGACGTCGATGTTCTTCGCGATCACCCCGCCCGGGTCGACGCTCTCGAGAATCGTTCCCTCGTGGGGCCCCCCGCTCTTGAAGAAGTACCACCAGGGAATGCCGTTCTGCGCCGTGACTACGATCGTCGATGGGCCGCACAGCCCCCGGATGTCCGCCGCCACGCCCGCGACCTGGTGTGCCTTGAGCCCGATGATGACCAGATCCTCAGGGCCGAGCTCGGCCATCCGGTCGGTGGCGCGGACCGGGAAGGTCCTCTCGGTTCCACCTTCCTGAAGCGTCAGGCCCCTCTCGCGAATGGCCGCGAGGTGTGGTCCCCGCACCACGACGCTCACCTCGTGACCGAGCGCCGCGAGCTTCGCCGCGACCAGCCCGCCGATGGCTCCGGCGCCGACGACGCAGATCTTCATGTCAGGAGCCGAGGCCCAGCTTCTGGGCCAGGCCGATCCGCTGGAGCTTGCCGGTGGCGCCCTTGGGGATCTCGGTCAGGAGCACCACCTTCCGCGGGACCTTGAAGTGGGCCAGCCTCGCCGCGCAGAAGTCGCGCAACTCGCGCTCGGTCGCCTTTGCCCCCTCCCGGAGCACCACCGCCGCCGCGACCTCCTCGCCGAGCTTGTCGTGCGGCATGGCGAAGGTGAGCGCCTGGGCCACCGCGGGGTGCGACGAGAGCACCTCGTCCACCTCCAGCGGGGAGAACTTCTCGCCGCCGCGGTTGATCTGCTCCTTGATCCGACCGGTGAGCCGGAGGTAGCCCTCCTCGTCGAGGACGCCCTGGTCGCCGGTCCGGAACCAGCCGTCCCGGAAGGACTTCGCATTGGCCTCGGGATTCGCCTCGTAGCCGGGGGTGACGTTGGGCCCGCGGATGGAGACCTCGCCCACCTGCCCACGCGGCAGCTCCTTCCATTCCTCGTCGAGGATCGCCACCTCCGGTCCAGCCGCCAGACCCACGGAGCCGGGCTTGCGCGCCCGCGGGGGCAGGGGATTGGAGGCCATCTGGTGGGAGGCCTCGGTCATCCCGTAGCTCTCGATCACCGGGACGCCATAGGTCTTCTCCATCTCCACCATGACCGGCGCGGGGAGCGATGCCGAGGAGGAGCGGATGAGCCGCAGCCGGCTCCGGGCGATCATATCGCGGTGGCGCTCGGCCCGGGCGAGGATCGCCTGGTGCATCGTGGGCACCGCCGTGTACCAGGTGGGCCGCACCTCATCGAACCAGGCGAAGAACTTGAGGGCGTTGAAGCCCGGGGTACACGAGACCGAGGCGCCGGCGGCCAGCGAGGCGAGCGTCGCCGCCATGAGCCCGTGGATGTGGAACAGGGGCATGATGTTCAGGCACACGTCGTCCCGGGTGAGGGCGAGCGTCCGGGCGATGTTCTCGGCGCTGGCGAGGAGGTTCCGCTGCAGCAGCGGGACCAGCTTCGGCCGGGAGGTCGTGCCCGAGGTGTGGAGGACGAGCGCCGGATCGTCCTCGTCGCCCATCCCGCCTCGGGCGGGCGTTCCCTTCGCGCCGCCCGAGAGCGTGAACCACCCTGCGCCCCGGGCGCGGTCGGCGGTCAGCTCGAGCACGGGGATCGACATCTTCTTCGCCGTGGCCCGGGCCGGCGAATCGACGCCCGCCTCCAGGACCAGCGCCTTCGGCTGGAGGTCACCGAGGTAGAACTCGAGATCCTTCTCCCGGTACCCCGGATTCAGCGGCGCGGTGGCCGCACCCGCGGCGATGCAGAGGAACGAGCTCGCCATCTCCGGCCCGTTGTGGAGCACGATCGCCACCCGGTCGCCACGGCCGATGCCCACCGAGTTCAGCGTCTCCACCGTGCGCCGGGCAAGTGCCTGGAGGTCGCGGTAGAGGAGGGACTTCACACCCTGGGGGGCGCCGATGGCCGGCGCGTCTGGAGGACCTGATTCGAGGAGTGCAGCGATCGAGGCATGGGGCATGAGCCCGGGGAATCTAGACCCGGGTGATGCCGAGCGCGTCGCGGAACAGCTCCTCCGCCATCGCCCGCTGTCGCCTGGGCTTCAGAGCCCAGCAGCGCCAGGAATGCGGCGAAGAAGTTCTAGCGATCCAGGCCGGCCGCGACGGCCACTCCGGACGCGCAGCGTACTCAGCTGCGGCACGTGCGACGGCATCTTCATCCTGCGCAGCACGAACCAGGCGAGGACGGCCGGCACCGAGTCGAAAACGATCGCGATGGTGAAGACGCTCACCCAGCCGATCTTGGGCAGCGTGAACTTGGCCGCGAACGGCGTCCACGCCGTGGGCACCACGGTCAGGACTATCCCATACGTCACGAGGAACCCATGGGCGCACCGGCGGAGAGCTCGGCACCTGGCGGGCGAGTCTGGGCTGCTGGACGGTGCTCACCAGAAGGCGACCTGGGGCGGGGAAGTGGCCGGGGCGAGGGGGAGCGGACGGGAGGGAAGCCGCAGGTGCTCGAGGATGGCCCGGACGGTGGAGGAGCGGAGGACGACGGCGCCGACTCGGCGGGAGCCACCGCGCGTGGACAGTGGAGGACGTCGATGCCGAACGAAGCAGTTCGCCAAGGATGGGGCCGCTGCTGCCGATCGTCGATCGGCCGATGGGCGAATCAGACCTAGGACAACGCCTTCACGCGCTCTTTGCGCGGGGCTCGCGCGAGCGCATGCGGCCCATGACGTTGCTCACGAACGGCCAGCAGAAAATGATGAGCGCGAGGGTCACGATCGAGCCGACCAGCGGATTGGACCAGAAGATGCGCACGCTGCCGCCGGACAGGAGCATCGACTGGCGAAATGCGGTTTCCGCCATGTCACCGAGCACCAGCGCGAGCACGAGCGGCGCGAGCGGGTACTTCAGCTTCTTGAACACGTAGCCGACGACGCCGAACACCAGCATCATGGCCACGTCGAACATGTTGTTGTGGACGGTATAGGCGCCGATCGCGCAGAACACCACGATCACCGGCGCGATGATCGAGAAGGGAATGCGCAGGATTGCGGCCCACCACGGCACCGTGGTCAACACGATGATGAGCCCGGCGATGTTGCCGAGGTACATGCTGGCGATCAGCCCCCACACGAATTCCTTCTTCTCGACGAACAAGAGCGGACCCGGCTGCAGGCCCCAGATCAAGAGGCCGCCGAGCAGCACCGCCGCGGTCGGCGACCCGGGAATGCCCAGCGTCAGCATCGGCAACAGCGCGCTGGTGCCGGCCGCGTGCGCCGCGGTTTCGGGCGCGATCACACCCTCGATGTGACCGTCCCCGAACTGGTCCTTGTTCTTCGAGAAGCGGCGCGCCATGCCGTAACTCATGAACGACGCCGGGGTCGCGCCCCCCGGCGTGATGCCCATCCAGCAACCGACGAGGCACCCGCGCAGCGACGTGATCCAGTATCGCGGCAGCTCGGCCCAGGTCTTCAGCACGACCTTGGCGTCGATCTTGCCGCTCTTGCCCTTGAACGACAGGCCCTCTTCCATGGTGAGAAAGATCTCGCCCAGCCCGAACAAGCCGATGACGGCGACCAGGAAGTCGAAGCCCTGCAAGAGGGTCGGCGAGCCGAACGTCATGCGCAGCGTGCCGGTGACGGTATCGATGCCGACCGCTGCGAGCGCGAAGCCGAGCATCATCGAGGCGATCGACCTGATCGGCGGCTGGCGCCCCATGCCGACGAAGTTGCAGAAGGTGAGGAGCTGGATCGCGAAATACTCGGGCGGTCCGAACTTGAGCGCGAACCTCGCCACCAGCGGCGCCAGGAAGGTGATCAGGATGATCGCGAACAGCGCGCCGATGAACGACGACGTGAACGCGGCGGTGAGCGCCTCGCCGGCGCGGCCCTTCTGCGCCATCGGGTAGCCGTCGAACGTGGTCGCGACCGACCACGGCTCGCCGGGGATGTTGAACAGGATCGACGTGATGGCGCCCCCGAACAGCGCGCCCCAGTAGATGCACGACAGCATGATGATCGCCGACGTCGGCGGCATCGTGAACGTGAGCGGCAGAAGGATCGCCACGCCGTTGGCGCCACCCAGGCCGGGGAGCACGCCGATGAGCACCCCGAGCAGGATGCCGAGGAGCATGAAGCCCAGATTCTTCCAGGCCAGGGCGACCGCGAAGCCCTGCATCAGGTTGCCGATGTCTTCCAATCGTTCTCCCGTGATCCGCTTCTTGTTGGTGCGCGGCTCTCTTGATTCTTTTCTAGTAGCCCAGCATGCGCTCGAGGGGTCCCTTAGGCAGCGGTATGAGGAACCAGATTTCGAACAACGCGAAGATCACGCCCGGCACGCCCAGGCTCACGCAGAGCGTCGGCAGCCACTTGTACTTGCCCTGGAACAGCATGAACCCCGCGATGTACAGCGCGGAGGCCACATAGATGCCGATGAGCTTGATCAGGATCACGTAGGCGATGGTCGGCAGAAGCATCGCCAGCACCGGCTTGAAGTCGGCGTAGGTGACGAACACCTGGCCGGCGAGCCGCTTCCAGCGGTAGATCGTCTGCCCGGCGATCCACGCGCCGGACGCGGCCAGGATCCACCCGATGATGTTCGGGAAGTAACCGGACTTCGGCCCATCGTCGCCCCACGACGCGCCGACCCGGTGGCTATCGGCGACGACGAGGAAGCCGAGCCCGACGAATACGAGCCCGACGGCGACCTCCACCCAGCGGGTGGCGACGGCACCGCCCGCCGGGGTTTCGCGCTCCTCTGTCATTGCGGTCTCGTCATCTCCTTTCGCACGACCTGCCTATTTGGCGATGAAGCCCGCTTCCTCCATCAACCTCTTGTGCGTGGCTTCGGCCCGGGTGAGCCAATCGACGAACTGCTTGCCCGACATCGTCGTGGCGTTGAACGCCGCGTCCTCGCTGAACTTCTTCCATTCGGGCTGCGCCTGCACCTTCTTGAAGAGGTCGATGTAGAAGTCGACCTGCTCCTGGGTGACGCCCGGCGGCATGAAGATGCCGCGCAGCATCGTGTACTCGACGTCGAGCCCGGACGACTTGCAGGTCGGAATGTCCTGCCACGACTGGGAGGCGGTCACCTTCGTGGGGTAAGGCATCGGCTTGCTGTCGAAAACGCACAGAGGGCGGAGCGAGCCCGAGCGCCAATGAGCGATCGCCTCGATCGGGTTGTTCACCGTCGAGTCGACGTGCTTGCCGACGAGCTGCACGGCGACGTCGCCGCCGCCCTTGAAGGGGACGTAGGTGAGCTTCTTGCCGACCACCTTCTCCAGCGCGACCGTGATGATCTGGTCTTCCTGCTTGGACCCGGTGCCGGCCATCTTGAACTGGCCGTTGTTGCCGCCCTTGATGGCGTTGACGTAGTCGCCCGCCGTCTTGTACGCCGACTCCGCGTTCACCCACAGCACGAACTCGTCGAGCGCGAGCATGGCGACCGGGCTCAGGTCCTTCCAGTTGAACGGCACACCGGTCGCGAGCGGCGTGGTGAACAGGTTGGACAGGGTGATGATGATCTTGTGCGGATCGCCCTTGGCGTTCTTGACCTCGAGAAAGCCCTCCGCGCCCGCGCCGCCCGACTTATTGACGACGATCAGCGGCTGCTTCATGAGGTTGTTCTTGGCAACCACGCCCTGGATGAAGCGGGCCATCTGGTCGGCGCCGCCGCCGGCGCCGGCGGGGACGACGAACTCGACCGGCTTGGTCGGCTCCCACGCGGCGACTGCCGGGAACGGGGTGAACGCAAAGCCTGCGGCAACACCTGCCGCGACGAATGCGCGACTAAAAATGCGACGGACCATGACATCCTCCTAGTGACTGAGATTGTCTTGCACGGGCTCTTATCGACGCAGCCTGCTCGTAGGTAGGTCTTCGGCGGTTCGCCGCCGGTAATATCTACCGGATTGCCGGCAGCGCCGAACGGCGGAATGAACTTGCGAAACGCGGCGTCCAGATCCGGCGGCATGGCCATCAGCTTCAGGCCGTTGTCGACGCAGGCGTCGGACAGAAGCACGCCGGAGCCGCCGGCCCCGGTGATGATCACGACGTTCTCCCCCTTCGGCGTCGGCAGCACCGGAATGGCCCGCGCGTACTCCAGAAGCTCGCGCAGCGCCTTGGCGCGGATCACGCCCGATTGCTTGAAAACGTCGTCGTAGATCTTGTCGTTGCCCGCGAGCGCTCCGGTGTGCGAGCTCGCCGCGCGCGCCCATGCTGGTGAGCGTCAACGGTCCGCACCGCTCGTCGGTCATCCCCACGGCGCCGCTGGTCGAGGTCTGGATGAGCACGTCGCAGCGAGCGCGGATGGCCCGGATCGCCGCGCGGAAGAGCTCCGCGTCCTGGGAGGGCTTGCCGTCGGACGTGCGGACGTGCAGGTGCACCATGGCCGCCCTCCCCCTCCGCTTCGATGAAGTCCCCGGCGTGAACTTGCTGCCCGCTCGGGCTCCGCGAACATCCGCGGTGCGGACCGGTCGAGCCGGCCGTCATTTCCGCCCGCTCAGGCTGGCGGGCGATCCTCCTCGATCTGCTTCTTGAACGGGATGACGCCGGGGACGAGCCATTTCTCCCAGGTCTCGTCGACCTTGCTCTGGAAATAGGCGATGTCGTCCTCGGTGAAGTGGGCGAAGCGTCCCTGCTTGAGCAGGTAATCGCGCACCGGCAATCGCTTGAGGCGGCCGTCGGCGATGTCGCGGGTCTTGCCGACGAGTCGGAAAACGCCCTCCTCCACTTCGTAGAGCGGCCAGATGCCGGTCGTCACCGCCAGCTCGCCCAGCTCGTGCGACAGCATGGGGTCGTAATCCCAGCCCTTCGGGCACGGGTCGAGCGAATGGATGAAAGTGGGACCGCCGATGGAGAGCGCCTTGCGCACGGCGTTCATCGAATAGACGGGGAAGGACATGCAGACTGTGGCCACGTAGCGGCACGTGGGGTGACCCGCCGCCATCATCCCGGCCATGTTCTTCTTCCAGCGGTGGTGCATGATGCGCTTCAGCTTGCCCGGCGGGCTGAAGGTGGTGTTCGCCCCGTATGGCGTCGAACCCGACAACTGAATATCGGTATTGGCGTACGACTCGTTGTCGTACATGAGGATCAGCACGTTGTAGTCGGGGTGAGTGAGCGTCGCGGAGATCGCCGACAGCCCCATGTCCGCCCCTCCGCCGTCGCCGCAGAAGGCGATGACGTTGATCGGCTCGTCCTTGATCTTGCCCTTGCGCATCAGCGCCTTGAGGCCGGCCGCCGTGCCCAGTCCCGCCGAACCGCTCGACCCAAGCTGGGTGTGCATCCAGGGGACGACCCACGAGGTGCTGTAATACGTCGTGTTCGCCACGTACATGCAGCCGGTGCTGCCGAGCACGATGGTCCGGGGGCCCGCGGCCTTGACCATCATCTTCATGACCAGGGACGACTCGCACCCCTGGCAGGTCCGGTGTCCGGAGGTGAAGAACTCCTCGAGCGGGAGCTTCTTCACGCCCTTGAAGGCGTCCAGCGTCTGCGTGGGCCGAAGCTGCACAAGCTCGGCCAATTCCCTGTCGCTCACAGCCATGGTTGATCCTCCCACGCTCGACGCATTCCAACTATTCGCGCAATCCGATCCACTTCGTTCCCGGCTGCGTCGTTCCTTCCGCGGCCAGGTAGACGCTCTCGGTCATCTCCCTCACGGCGGGCACCGTGACCTCACGGCCTCCGAGGCCGCAGATGAACCCGACGATGGGCGGCCGGTTGGGAGCAGGGTACATCGCCGCGCGTACCTCAGTGGCGAGGACCCCGCTCCGGTACGGCGAGCCGAGCGAGAAGTCGCGGTCGATGACACCCACCGCCTTGAAGCGCCCGAGCGTCGCCGCCAGCTCCTCGGCAGCGAACGGCCGGAACCAGCGCACGCGCACGAAGCCAACCTTCTTGCCCTCCTGGCGCATCTGTCGGATGGCGACCCTCACCGGATTCGACAGCGTTCCCATGCCGACCAGCACGACGTCCGCGTCCTCGGTCTGGTACTCCTCGAAGAACGGGTTCCCGTAGCTCCGGCCGAAGATCCGCTCGAAGTCGGCATAGGCCTCGCGGATGACGGCGGGGGAGCGGTCCATGGCGGCTGCCGTCTGGCGGCGGATCTCCATCAGCCAATCCTCGTTCACTTGCGGGGCCACGGTGATGGGATTGTCGGGGTGGAGCAGGAGATCGCCCCGGTCGTACCGGGGCAAGAAGGCCTTCACCTTCTCCTGGGAGGGGACCTTCACCAGCGCCTGCGAGTGGGTGAGGAAAGCACCGTCGCAGCTGATGGCGCAGGGCAGGAAGATGCGCCGGTCCTCGGCCACGCGGTAGGCGATGAGCGCCGTGTCGAGCGCCTCCTGAGCGCTGTCCACCCAGACCAGTTGCCAGCCCAGGTCGCGCACCGCAAGTGCGTCGTTGTGCTCCACGCCGAATGCGCCGGGGTCGTCGAGCGCGCGGTTCCCCACCATGGCCACCATGGGAATGCGCAGCGCCGGCGTCACGGTGAGCGCCTCGAAGGCGTACATCCACCCGACGCCGCTCGAGCCGCAGAACACGCGCGCCCCCACGGCCGAGGCGTGCTTGACGATCTCGAACTGCGAGTGCTCGCTCTCCGCAACGATGTACTCGCAGTCCAGCTCCCCGTTCGACACGAGCTTCGCGACGTACTGCATGACGGTGTCGTAGGGACGGATGGGGTAGGCGGTGATCACGTCCACGTCGGCCAGCTTGCAGGCCACCGCGATCGCCTCGCTCCCTGTGATGAGTGAGGTCTTGTCGGCCGCGAGTTGTTTCTGCGGAGGGGTTGCCAATGCCTCTGTCATGACCGGTCTCCCTCGTCCTCAGCCCTCTCGGGCGATCTTCAACATGTCGGGAACCTGCTCCGCGTACTGCCCGCGGAAACGGAAGCCGTGGGAGCGCTCGGGGCGATTCGCGATCTTCTCCTTGAGCCAGCCCTTGTAGCCCTCCTTGTCCTCCTTCCACATCCGCCACTGGCTGTCGTTGTCCGCGAACTGGGTTTCGTTGACCATCGTGATGCAATTGGACACCGGGCAGACCGCCTCGCACACGCCGCAGCCGCAACACGCCTCCATGTTGGCGTCGTAGAGGCCGTCGGGCGTGACGTCAAAGACGGAGTCCGGGCACTGCAACCAGCAGAGCGTGCACTTGATGCAAGTGTCGAAGTCCACCACCGGCCGCATGGTGCGCGTGGTGAACTTCTTGAAGGTGGGATTGCGCTCCGGCTGGTAGCCGCCCATCTCCCCGGTGTTCGGATCCTTCATTTGATGGCCGCGGGGGATGGCGGGGATGGCGATGCCCTCGCGCATCTCCGTCCACTTGGGCATCTGGAACTCGAAGGGCTTTTCCGGATTGCCCTGCGTGGGCTGTACCGTCACGGTGGTGGCGCGCTCGTAAGCGCGCAGCGCGGAGGTGGCCTTCAGCTCGTCGTTCCACTCGGCTCGGATCACCTGCTGGACGGAGGCCAGGCTGAACAGCTCAGGCAGGACCTTGGCCATGGTACCCAGGATGCGCACGTCGGAGTGGTCGTCCTTGTAGACCCAGAGGCCGGAGAAGCTGGGGGTGCCCTTCACGATCGCCAGTTGGTAGGGCGTCTCCTTGCGGTGGGCCATCGAGATCAGCGTCTCGGAGTTCTCGTGTGAGGTCACGATGAGCGTGCCGCCCGGCTTCGTCAGCCGGTTGATGGGCTGCAACCCGTACCAGGCCCACGACTCCACGCCCTTGCAGAGCGTGTCGTCGACCACGATGGTGATGTCGACCTCCTTGGGCTCGTACTTGGCCATCCCCTCCTCGAGGGTGACGTCGTCGGTGGCGACGATGGCGAAGCTCTTCGCCGGGATGCCATTGCGCTCCGGGCTGTCTCCGTACCGCCCGAAGGAGATGCCGGGCTTCCCCTCGTGGTGGGCGGCGAGGACGATGGCCCGGCTGATGTTCCTCGCCAGGTTCTTCTGGAAGATTCCCCGATAGACGATCTCGACTGCGAACAGACGTCCCATCTCTCGCCTCCGGTCAGAGCTGCCGCGTCACGACCTCTTCGATCTCTTTCAAGTGCTTGCGCACCGCGGCCTCGGCGGCGGGACCGTCGCGGCGCTTGATCGCCCTGAGGATGCGCTGGTGACCTGCGAAGGATCGCTCGGGCCGACCCGACACCTGAAGCGAGCGCGCGCGGCTCTCGCGCAGCAGATCCATGAGAACGTCGAGGACCCGCAGCACCACGCTGTTCCGGGCGGCGAGCGCGATTGTGTAATGGAACTCGGAGTCCTCTTCGATGCTCGGCTCCCCGCGGCGCACTTTCTCCGCCTGCCGCTGCAGGATGTCCTCGAGCCGGGACAGCTCTTCCTCGGTGGCGTTGGCAGCGGCGCGGGCCGCCAGGGCCGGCTCGATCATCCGGCGGACATCGAGAAGCTCGGCCACTAGCTCGCGCTTGTGCGCGAGCACGCTCGCCAGCGGCACCACCAGCGAGTCAGTCGACAGGTCGCGGACCACCGTTCCGCTGCCGTGACGGGACTCGACGATGCCCATCACCTCCAACGTGCGGATGGCGTCGCGCAGCGAGCTGCGGCCGACGCCGAACTTCGCCGCCAGTTCCCGCTCGGGCGGGAGGCGGTCGCCCGGGCTGAGGGCGCCGCTCGCGATCAGCCGCTGGATCTGCTCCGCCACCTGCTCGTAGCGCCGGCCCTTCCGCACGGCGTGGAACTCGGGCTCGGGTGGAAGCCGCTGCTGCTGGCCGGGGGAGTTCCTCACTGAGGTCTCCAGATGATCAGGTCATCTGACCACTTGAGGGCGAAAGTGCCGCTCCAGAGGTGCTCTGTCAAGAGGCCCTGGCCGGCAGGTCAGCGGCACTCGCCGCCGGAACGCCCAGGGCGACCGGTCCAGCGGGCAGGTGCGCCGGCCGGTGCCCCTAAGCGACCGCCGTCACAGCTGAATATTGACTCGGTGGCCCGCGTCCCCGAGAGTCCCCCGGCTGCTTCAGGGCGGGGTGCACGCCGATTTTCGCTTTCCCGGAGGAGACCACGTGAACGGACACGACGACGAGACCCTTCGCTTCGATCGCCGGCGGGCGCTCCGGATTCTCGGGGCGGGACTCGGCGCGGCGAGCGGCGTCCTCGCGTTGACCGGCTCGGAGGCCCGGGCCCAGACCACCCTCAACTGCAACAAGAAGGTTCCGATGGACCCGGCCGCGGTCCAGATGCGGCGCAACCTCCAGTACGCCGAGAAGTCGAACACCCCCGGCAAGAAGTGCAGCAACTGTGCTCAGTACGAGGCGGGCAAGTACAAGGAGTGCGGTGGCTGCAAGCTCTTCGCGGGCGCGGTGAACCCCGAGGGCAACTGCCTCAGCTGGGCGGCGAAGCTGGCTCCGAAACCGGCCTGACCTCGCCGGCCCATACCCTCGCCGAAAAACGAGAGCGGCCGGAACCCAGAGACGGGTCCCGGCCGCGTGACTTGCCGATTGCGCGAGGCGATTACCGGCGCCGGTCGCCGAACAGCCGGAGCAGCGCGAGGAACAGGTTGATGAAGTCCAGGTAGAGGTTCAGCGCACCGACGATGGTGATCGAGGTCAGGCCCGTTCCGGCGTACTGGGCCCCGAGCACCCGGAGCTTCTGCGTGTCGTAGGCGGTCAGGCCGGCGAAGACGACGACCGTCGCGCAGGACAGGGCGAAGCTGAACGCCGGGCTGCTCCAGAAGAACTGGACGATGCTGGCGAGCACCACGCCGATGAGCCCCATGAAGAGGAAGGTGCCCCAGGCGCTCAGGTCGCGCTT
This sequence comes from Myxococcaceae bacterium, assembly GCA_003818285.1. Classification (GTDB taxonomy): domain Bacteria; phylum Myxococcota; class Myxococcia; order Myxococcales; family Myxococcaceae; genus RPRB01. Next base: position 1,922 of record RPRB01000121.1, on the reverse strand, counting down.
GGTCACCGTCCCGTAGAGGCTGAGGGCGAAGAACGCGCCGGCGGTGATGAGGAACGCGGTTCCGATCGACCCGATGGTGTAGATGAAGAAGATCCCGCTCAGGGTCAGTCCGGTGAGCCCCGCGTAGACGATGAACATCAGGGCGGCGACGGGGCCGCTGATCCGCTGCGCCATGAACGACAGCGCGAGCACGACCAGGAACTGAACGATGACCAGGGGCCAGATGTTCCGGGCCACCGTCATCGCCAGCTGGACGTTGCTCGCCGTGTACAGCGCGACCCCGGCGGTCACCACCAGGCCGAGCGTCATCCAGCGGTAGACCCCCGCCATGAAACTCGCCGCGGTCGTTCCGGTGAGCTCGCGGACGCGGCCGAAGCCGCCCGACTCGCCGAGGTCACGGCCGTCACGCGCCGCCCGGCGTGCATCGAATTCCCAGGCCATCGTTGCCTTCTCCTTGCGGGGCCATCACCCCGAATGCGTGCTGTCATAACGCAGCCGGAGTGGGTGGCCAGGGTCCAGAACAGCGGGCGACCGGTCAGGATTCCGCCCGGAGTGCACGCCGGAGCCTTTCCCAGACCGACGCCTCGATCAACGGCAGGACCCCGCCGCCTCCCTGGATGTTGACGATGCGGGAGGCCGAGGCCCGGACCACGCCACCCCAGGCGGGCTCGGGCCGGACGCCGACCGAGGCGAACGAGGAGTAGTCCACGAAGACCTCGGCCTCCACCGGACCGCCGGGCGTGGCGAGGAGGTGCCTCTCCCGCGGGATGTCCACGACCGCCTGGACCACGAATCCGCCTCCGCGCGGGTCCGCCGCCGCACGTCGGACCAGCTCGGGCCAGTCGAGCCGCTCCCCGAACGCCGCCTCGGAGCGGGTGGCGAAGCCCGGCTCCTCCGACGCCGGCCCGACGAACACCGCCTTCCCGCCGTAGTCCCAGGCGCGCTTGAGGACGAACCCCTCCGGATGAGCGGCCACGTGGGCGACCAGGTCCGGCACCGCCTCTCCTCTCGGACCCCGGGCGGGACCGGGGGCCAGCACGCGGGTCCAGGGCACCGAGACGCGGATGGCCTCGAGCTCCTCCGCGTCGAGCCCGGCTCCGGTGGCCAGGCGCGCTTCCTCCAGCGCCCGGGAGAGGAGGGCGAAGTTGCTCTTGGCCTCCACGTGCGCGGCCGGATGATTGAACAGGAGCGAGCCGGGCGCGGCCTCTCGGGCGAAGAACGCTTCCAGGAAGGGGTGCGGCGTCTCGCTCAGCCGGTGGACGAAGAGGTGGCGGTAGACGAAGTCGAAGGTCAGCCCGTGCGCGGTGAAGAGCTCGCCGCCGCTCGCCTCGTCGGGGTAGACCCGGTGGGCCTCGGTCCCGAGCGCGCAGAAGCGCTCCACCAGGTGGTCCACCTCCGAGAGCTGGCTGTCGTTCCGCCGGCAGAGCACCGCGATGCGCTCCGGTGCCCGGCCACGCTCCTGGACCGAGGCCGCCACCAGCGCCCGGTAGAGCGCCTCGACGTTGCTTCCGTTGTCGGCCTGGAGCTGCCGGACGTCGGCCGGGTCGATGCCCGCGGCGGCCCCCACGGTGGAGAGGAAGGCCCCCGCCGCCATGTCGGAGTACCCGGGCATCGCGGGGATGGTGGCGTTCAGCTCCAGCGCCGCGGGGTGAGCGGACACCAGGAAATCGATCCGGGCGATGACCAGCCGGTGCGTCCGCGCCGCCGAGCGCTCGATGAGCCGTCGCTCGAGTGCAGAGAGCGCTCCCAGGAGCAGCTCGGGCGAGGGCCCGAGGACGGTGGCCTGCGCCATCTTGAAGCCAGCGGTGGCCAGGCGATGTGCGAGCGTGTGCCGGTCGGCGATGACGCGGGTCGGAAGCACCACGGGCGTGGCGCCCGGGGGGAGGGCTCGCCGCGTCCCATCGGAAGCGGTGGTGACCAGG
>RPRB01000120.1 GCA_003818285.1 Myxococcaceae bacterium | reverse complement strand
CCCCGCTCCGAGGATGAACACCAGCTCGGCCAGCACCGCGCCCGTCCCTCGCTGGAGGAACCGGCCGGAGAGGACGCTGGAGAGCATCGCCGCGTGCGCGTAGATGCCGGCTTCCAGGTTCCGGAACGGCGTGACCACCTGGTCGTACTGGCCAACCAGCGTCACGCCGACCAGCAGCACCTTCCCCCGGAGCGCCCCGTCGGGGAGCTTCCGGTCCACCACGTCGGCCAGGGAAACGGTGTGGAAGACCTCCGCCGGACCGGGGTAATCGATGCGGGCCCGGGGCCGCTTGAGCGTGAGCGGCACGATGCGGACCAGGTGGCCGTCGCGACGGAGCTTCGCGCCGACGAGCTGACCGAGCTCCGGGTCCCAGACCGGCTCGATGGCGGCCCCGAGGGCGGTGGCCGCGGTCTGCAGCTCGAGGGAGGGGAGCAGCCCCGGCGGATGCTCGAGCTGGACGAAGGGCGGAGTGAAGCGCACCACGCCGTCGTCGTCGCGGAGGACGTTGAAGTGGCCCAGCTTCTGCCCCGGGGGGAGGAGGCCCGGGAGTGGAACCTGGGCGGAGACGAAGCGCTCGGCGATGCTCCGGTCCAGCGGAACCTCGAAGAACGACTTGCCCGTGGGTCCGGGGAAGCGGGTGAGCATGCGCGAGCGGAGGAGCGACGCGGCCACCTCCCGCTGCTCGAGGTAGTCCTGGGCCTCGCCGCTCCCGTAGGCGGACACGCCCTGGACCACCTCCGGCGCGTCGGCGAGCGCCCGGCCGAGCGCGGCGTCACCGGTTCCCGAGGCGCGGTCCTTGAGGGTGGCCAGCACCGGGCTGAAGGCCGCCCGCGAGGACTCGGGGAGGCCGCCGAGAGCGCGGCCCAGGGCGTCGGCCGCCTCGCTCATCACCGCGGCGTCCGAGCCGTGGTCCTCGTCGGTGAAGGTGATGTCCAGCCCGATGGCCGCCGGACCGGCCTCGTGGAGCCGCGCCACCGCGCGGGCGAGCAGCTCGCGGCTCCAGGGCCAGCGGCCGTAGCGCTGCACCGAGCGCTCGTCGATGGCCGCCACGACCACGTCCGGGTGTGGCGCACGGACGCCCCGGCCCCACATCTGGAGATCCGAGGCGCGGCCCTCGAGCGCCGAGAGCACGCGGAGCACGCCGGCGACCGGACCCGGGCGGGCGCCCGCCTGCCGACCGTCGGTGGCCCAGTGGAGCACGCCCAGGGTCAGGGCGACGGCGAGCCCTACCAGCTCGTAGCGGCGACGGCCCACCCACCGGAGGCGCTGGGGCAGCAAGCACCGCCAAGCCTACGACCGGGCGGGGGGCGAGGGGCAAGTGGACGGCGCTCGTCCGAGGTGGGTCAGATCGCGTAGAAGGGGCCGCCGGCCCATGGGACTCACCTACAAGGACGCGGGCGTCGACATCGAGGCGGGCGACGCGCTGGTGGAGCGGATCAAGCCGTTCGCCGCTCGCACCCTCCGTCCGGAGGTGGTCTCGGGTGTGGGTGGGTTCGGTGGGCTCTTCGCCATCCCGCCCGGGAAGTACCGGGAGCCGGTGCTGGTCTCCGGCACCGACGGGGTGGGGACCAAGCTGAAGATCGCCATCGCCGCCGGCAAGCACGACACGGTGGGCATCGACCTCGTGGCGATGAGCGTCAACGACGTGCTGACCTCGGGGGCCGAGCCGCTCTTCTTCCTCGACTATCTCGCCACCGGCCGGCTCGACGTGGACCAGGCCGCCGAGGTGGTGCGGGGCATCGCCGAGGGCTGCGCGCGCGCCGGATGCACCCTGCTGGGGGGCGAGACCGCGGAGCATCCGGGAGCGCACGGCAACGAGTACGACCTCGCCGGCTTCTGCGTGGGCATCGTCGAGCGCTCGCGGATCCTCACCGGGGCGAGCATCCGTCCGGGAGACGCGGTCGTGGGGCTCGCGAGCACGGGCGTACACTCCAACGGGTTCAGTCTGGTCCGCCGCATCCTGTCCGACGCGCGGGTGCCTCTGGACGCGCGACCGCCGGAGCTGGGCGGGAAGACGGTGGCCGAGGTGCTGCTCGAGCCGACGCGCATCTACGTGAAGGACGTGCTCGCGCTGATCGAGACAGTCGAGGTGAAGGGGCTGGCCCACGTCACCGGGAGCGGCATTCCCGGGAACGTGCCGCGCTGCCTTCCCGAGGGGACCCGCGCGGTGCTGGAGGCCCGGCGGTGGCCCAGGCTCCCGGTGTTCGACTGGCTGCAGCGGCTGGGCGGCGTCTCGGATGCGGAGATGGATTCCACCTTCAACATCGGGCTCGGGATGGTGGCGGTCGTTTCGCCCGCGGCGGTGACCCAGGCGGTGTCTCTGCTCGCCGGGCGCGGCGTTCCGGCCTGGGAGGTCGGCCGGATCGAGGCATCCACCGGCGAGCCCATGGCGGTCGTCGTCCGGTGAGCGACGCGCCCGTCGCGGTGCTCGTCTCGGGATCGGGCACCAACCTCCAGTCGCTCCTCGACGCCGCGGCCGTCCCGGGCTACCCGGCGCGCATCGCGGTGGTGGTGTCCAACGTGCCCGGCGTCCGCGCGCTGGAGCGGGCCACCCTGGCAGGCGTGTCCACCCGCGTGCTTCCGCACCAGGGCTACCCGGACCGGGCGGCGTACGATCGCGCGCTGGTGGAGGCGATCGCGCCCTTCGGCTGCCGCATCGCCTGCCTCGCCGGCTTCATGCGCCTGGTGGGGCCGACGTTCCTCCGCGCGTTCCCCGTGGGAGTGCTGAACGTCCACCCTGCCCTGCTCCCGAGCTTCCCCGGCCTGAACGCCCACCGCCAGGCGCTGGAGCACGGAGTGAAGGTGACCGGCTGCACGGTTCACCTGGTCGACGAGGGCACGGACACCGGGCCCATCGTCGCGCAGGCGGCGGTCCCCGTGCTCGACGGCGACACCGAGGAGTCGCTCCAGCGCCGCATCCAGGAGCAGGAGCACCGGCTGTTTCCGCTGGCGCTGGGCCTGCTCGCCGCGGGGCGACTGCGGCTGGAGGGCCGGCGGGTGCACGTCGAGGGCAGCGGGCCCGAGCTGGCGGGTCTGGCACTCGTGAACCCGGGACGCCTGTAACGACGTGCCCACGCTTCCCCCACGACCGCGGATCGCGCCGGGTCCCTCGCGCCACGTCTACGACGTGCTGGTGCTGGGAGCCGAGCTGGGGGGCGCCCTGGCCGCGGCGCTCCTCGCCAAGCGCGGCCTGCGGGTGCTGTGGGCCGAGCACGCCAACCTCGCGCCGGGATACGAGCACGACGGCTTCCTCTTCACCTCGCCGCCGCACGTCGTCCCGCCCTTCCGGACGTGGCCGATGGTGGAGAGCTGCTTCACCGAGCTCGGGCTCACCACCGGGTTCCAGCGGAGCCTCAAGCCGGTGGGGCCGTGGCAGGTCGTCCTGCCCCGGCACCGGCTGGACCTGCCGGGCGAGGCGCCGCGCCGGCTCGCCGAGCTGCAGCGGGAGTTCGGGAGCGGGGGGAGCCGCGTGGCGGACACGCTCGGTTCGCTCACCGCGATGCCCGAGGGGTCCGACCCGTTCTTCCGCTTTCTCGACGACTTCGCTCCGGGCGGCTGGCTGGAGCGGATCCGGCTCCGCCGGCGCGCGGCCCGGGTGGAGGGGCTGACCCGGCCCTCGCCGCTGTCGGCGGACGAGCCGCTGGAGGCGCTGCTCACCGGGGTGGTGCCGTTCCTCGTGCAGCAGGAGCCGGCCGGGCCGCTGGCGGTGACCCGGGTCCTGGCGCAGCTGCTGAAGGCCGCGCTCCGGCTGCCGGGCGGTCGCGAGGGGATGCGGGAGACGCTGGGGAAGCGCTTCACCGAGCTCGGGGGGACGCTGCTCTCGCAAGAGGGGCTCGCCGGCCGGGCGGTGGACGGCATCGACTTCGAAGGGTCCCAAGTCACGCTCCGGGTGCGCGGGGCCGAGGCGGTGTATCGGGCGCAGTGGCTGGTGGCGGCGATGAACCCGGGGCTGCTGGCAGGGCTGCTCCCCGAGGAGGGCCCGGGGAAGAAGCTGGCGGAGCACCTGGGCCGGCTGGTGCCGAAGCGGCTGGTGCTGCCCGTGCACTGGGTGCTTCCGGAGAAGGTGCTGCCCCGGGGCATGGGAGAGCTGGTCCTGATGGACGGAGGGCAGACCGGGCCGGTGTGGATCCAGGTCCAGCCCACCCGGCGGGCAGGAACGCGAGGCGACGAGGAGTCGCTCCGGACGGTGACCGCGTCGACGCTGGTCGGGTCGGGCGTGCGGGACGCGGGAGAGTCGGGACTGCGCCTGCCGACGGCCGGGGTGGAGCGCGCGCTGGAGGCGCTGATGCCCTTCTCGCTGGCGGAGCGGGTGGCCCGCTCCGTTCCGCTGGTGGACGGACCGGGAGCGCTGGCCGGGGCCGGGCCGCAGGTCATCTACGAGCCGGGGGGCGGGGCGGCGACGGGGCTCGAGGGCCTGGGCGTCCGCACTCCGGCCAGGCACGTGCTGTTCGCCGGGCGGGAGGCGGTGCTGGGGGTTGGGCTGGAAGGAGAGCTGCTGGCGGGGGCCCGGGCGGCGGCGCTGGTCCACGAGCAGGTCCGGAAGCGAGATCCCCTGAAAAGGTAGGGACGGTCGGGGGTTGGGCGGTCCGACTGGCGTCGGCCACGGGTTTCGGCTACAGAGCCCCGCTTCGTCTCGAGGAGTCCCTGGCAATGGCCTGGAAGTGCGACATCTGTGGCAAGCGCCCGCTGGTCGGGAACAAGGTGAGCCACGCCAACAACAAGTCCAAGACGCGGTCCCTGCCCAATCTGCAGAAGCTCCGGGCGACCGTGGATGGACGCACCCAGCGCGTCCTGGCCTGCACCCGCTGCATCAAGGCGGGGAAGGTCATCAAGGCCGCCTGATTCGGGGCGCGCCGGACGTGCGCGTCGCCCTGCTTTTCATCGACGGCGTCGGGGTCGGGGTCCGGAACCCGGACTTCAATCCGCTCGCGCGCGGCGGATGGCTGCTGTCCCAGTTCGAGGATGGAAGTGGGACCGCGCTGCCGGGCGGCGGGCTGACGCTGCTGGAGACGACGTTCGGGGTTCCCGGACGGCCCCAGTCCGCCACCAACCAGACGGCGATCCTCACCGGTGAGCCCGCGCCGCGGCTGGTCGGCAAGCACGTGCTCGGGTACCCGGACGCTGCTCTCCGGCAGATGCTCCTTCGCGCGTCGGTGGTGAAGCGGCTGGTGGCCGCGGGGCGCCGGGCGACGTTCGTCAACGGCTATCCGGGGGCGTACCTGACGGCGCTCGGGCTGCCGCATGCGCCGGCCCGCGAGCCGGAGGTGGAGATCCCGGCGCGGGCGCGTCGACGCCTCAAGCCTTCCTCGACCACGCTGGCCTTCGCCGCGGCGGAGGTGCCGCTGCGCACGCTGGACCAGGTCCGGGCCGGCGAGGCGCTCACCCACGACGTGACGGGAGCGCGCGGGCGGGCGCGGGGGTTCGACCTGCCGCTGCGGACCGCGGATGAGGCAGCGGAGATCTTCTGGAGGACGGCGGAGGGCGTGGACTTCACGCTGTTCGAGCACTTCCTGGCGGACGAGGCGGGGCACGCGAAGGACATGCCGCTGGCGGAGTCGGCGCTGGAGACGTTCGACGCCTTCGCCCGGGCGGTGCTGTATCGGCGGCCGGCGGATGTGCGGGTGCTGGTGTGCAGCGACCACGGGAACGTGGAGGACCTCCGGACGCGGAATCACACCCTAGGGCCAGTGGCGCTGCTGTCGTTCCCTCCCCTGGACGGCGTGTCCCGGCCGGAGACCGTGGCGGACGTCGCGGGGTTGATCGCCGGAGCCGCCGGGTGATCCGGTGGCTGATCGCGGCGCTGCTCGTCTGCGGCGCGGCGAGCTGCGCGACCGTCCGGGGCGGCGAGCCGGAGGTGATCGAGACCGAGGCAGGGGTGATCCGCCTCGACTTCGTGGAGTGGAACGAGGAGACCTCGGAGCTGCTCAGGACGGCGGCGCCGGAGGCAGCGAAGGCGCTCTCGCGCTGGGGTGGGCTTCGCGAGCAGGTGCGGATCACGGTGGTGAACTCGCACTGGGAGCTGGAGGAGCTGGTGGGCCGGCCGCTCCCGGGCATCTCGGCGTGGGCGCGGCGGAACCAGGTGATTCTCTGGGACCCACGCTGGTGGCCACTGCCGCCGGGCATTCAGGAGAACCCGGCGCTCGCAGCGCGACTGCGTCGCACACAGGTGACGGGGCTCCTGAAGCACGAGCTGACGCACAGCCTGATGTTCCAGCGCGCCGGTGGGCCGCCGTCGGATCCGCGGAACAGGATCCCGTTCTGGTTCAGGGAAGGGATGGCGACGGTGACCGCCGGTGAGGGCGCGCAGTGGCCGCCACCGGAGTCGCTGTCACAGTGGCTGGCGAAGCACCCGGGGGTGGATCTCCTCCGGGACGCTCCGCAGCTCGTGCGGACCGACCCGGCCATCGCCTACGGCGCCGCGTACCACGCCTTCGACTTCCTGGTGCGACGCTACGGAGACGCGACGGTGCTCCAGGTCGTCGATGGGATGCGCGTTCGAGACCGATTCCCCGACGCGTTCCGCGACGCGCTGGGGGTCAACATCGAGTCTTTCGCGACCGACTTCCGCCGCTACCTGGGCTGGCGAGGCTTCCTGCCCGCCGGTCCACGCACGGATTGACGGCTCACTCGTCGGTCGCCGGGTCGTTTGCCACCGGCGCGACCTCGGTGGGGCCCTCGGCACTGACCGTGCCCTCGGACAGCTCGGGGGCGCTGGCGTCCACATGGACGCCCTTCGCATCGAGCGCGTGCACCGAGGCCAGCGGCACGAGCAACGGCGGTCGCATCACCCGCCCGACCTCGAGGTGCTCCTCCCCCACCTTCCGGACCGACCCGATGCGCCTCCCGCGCCGGTCGAGCACCGGTAGACCGCGCTGCACTGAGGCTCGTTCGCGTCTCGCCATGACCCGGAAGCTGTAGCCGCCTCCGGGCGGGCGCGCGAGTCCCTGGACTACCGCCCCCGCTCGACGGCTCTCCCGGCGAGCGAACCGGCCCTGCTCAGCTGTCCCGGTACGTCGCCCACTGATCGCGCATCCGGCCGTCCTGACCGCCGGTGAACTCGAACATGCACGCGTCGTCCACGTAGTCCATGAAGTTGTGGATCGGGTCGGTGCCCGGACGGTTCGAGCAACTGTCCCGAACGCTGCAGAAGAACTGCGGCGCGGCCTCGGCCGGGGTGTCGTCCACCAGGTCCCCGCTCGCGGAGCAGCCGTTCTGGAACGTGTGATACAGCCCCAGCCAGTGGCCGACCTCGTGCGTGCCAGTGTCGCCGATGTTGTAGCTCAGCACCCCATCCGGCTCGGTCGAGTTGGCGAACTCCGCGTTCCCCCCCGGCAGGCTCTCGTCGAGCACGATGACCCCGTCGTCCGCGAGCTGCGACTTGGCCGACTTGGGGAAGGTGGCCCAGCCGAGGAGCCCGCCGCCGAGGTTGGCGGTGTAGATGTTCAGCGTGTCCGCGCCGCCCTGGCGGAGCGCGGTCTTCATCGCCTTCTCTTCCTTCGAGCCGAAGCCGACGTTGTACCAGGCGTCGTTCGCCGTCACTGTGGTGTCCACCAGGTCGAACCTCACGCCGGCAGCGCTGAACGCGTTGTTGAGCACGGCGATCTGCCGCGGCACGCGCGAGCTCACGTCTCCCGCGCCGGTCGACGAGGTGATGACGTGGACGTAGACCGGAACGTTGATCGTCCCGAGCTTCGGTGCGCCCGCTCCGCCCTTCGCCTGCGTCGCCGCGATGTCCTGCTCGATGGCCGCCTGGACCGAGGAGCTCGGATCCTTCACGCCACACCGGACCACCGGTGGGCTGTTGCTGCGCAGCGCGCTCGAGTCGCTCTCGACGTCGGTTCCGGCTCCACATCCCACGAGACCCAGTAGCCCCAGCGCGACGAGTTTCGTCTTCATGTGCTCCCCTCCAGAAATCGAGGGGACGGACGCTAGGGCGACCGCGTTGCGTCAATCAATCTTGACCTGGCGACGCGTCGCGCAGGGAACAGCGGAGGCTCGGCTGCCCCGCTCCGGCGCTCGTCGAAGGCGCCCGTCGAAGGTGTCAGACACCTTCGATCGGCCGCTCCTCCTTGAAGACGCGCATCACGAGCGCCCGCGGACGGGGGACGGCGGCGGCCTCGAGGACGCGGGTGAGGCGGGACCGCTGCGCGCCCGTGCGGCGCTCACCCGCTCCGGCTCCGGAGCATCCCCCCGAACCAGGGGGACGCCTGTCGAAGCGCGCCAGGCGCGCCGGCGATCGGGCTCAGCGTCCGCGGCGAGAAGAACCGTGCTCAGCGCGAACGCGGCGGCTCGCACGCGCACGCCCCGCTCAGCGCACCTCGGCTCGCTGCGGGGGCTCGCTGGCCGGGCTCGGGAGCAGCGGCGGCCGGTCCCGCCCCTCGATCACTCGCTGCAGCTCGATCTCCCGCAGCAGCGTGGCCGGAGCGACGGTGGACACCGGAACATTGCCGCTCTCCGCGCCGCAGAAGCCGTTGAACACGCCCTGCGTCTTTCCGGTGGCGACGATCTTGCTCACCGCCGACAGCGGCGTGCCCACCACCTCCACGCCACGGACGAGCGTCTCCTTCCCATCGCGCGCACCCACCCGGTACACCAGCCGGGGGATTCCCTTGAACGCCTGGTACCCGAAGCTGGAGGTGTTGGTGTTCCCGCCCTGGATGTCGCGGATGATGAGCCCGTAGGGCTTTCCCTGGCGCTTGGCCTCGGCGATCAGCATCTGCTTCAGCTCGGCGTCGCTCACCTGCTTGGTGGAGGTGGTGATGAGGTTGGCCATCCGCGCCACGGGCCGGCGGTTGAGCTGCGCGCGTCCGTGCCCGTTGCTCTGGAGGAATCCATCCACCGGATGCCGCGAGACGAGGAAGTTCTTCAGCACCCCTCCCTGCACCAGCGGCACGCGCTGTGCCGGGATGCCCTCGTCGTCGTACCGGTAATAGCCGTTGAGCGACTTGCCGCCGAGGTTGGACAGCGTGGGGTCGTCGACGATGGTGATGAAGGGCGGCAGCACCGCGCGGCCGATCTGCCCCTTGTAGGTCTTGCCCTCGGCGTCGTTGTCCATCCGGTCGCCTTCGAGGCGGTGGCCCACCGCCTCGTGGAACAGCACACCCGCGGCCTCGGCCTCGAGGATGGCCGGACCGGTGTACGGGTCGATGGCCGGCGCGGCGCGCAGCGCGAGCAGCTCCTGGATCAGCCCCTCGGCTTCCTTCATCAGCCGCTCGTCGCTGGGCAGCTCCGCCTCGCGGAAGCCGTAGTAGTCGCGCGAGTCGTCGAGGAGCTGTCCGTCGTCGGCCCGGGTGACCGCGTAGATGTGCACGCCGTAGAAGGTCTGCTCGGTGAGGATGCGCGATCCCTCGGAGTTGACGAAGTACCGGACCTCCTTGTCGGCGGTGACGCGGACGTCGGTGTCGAAGATCTTCCCCGCCTCGTTGAACCGCGACGACACCTTCCGCACCAGCGCCGCCCACCGCGCGCGATCGAAGGTGTAGCTGACCTGGGGCCCGATGAAGCTGCTGGGCTGCTCGCGGCTGAACGAGGGCGGCTTCTTCGGATCGTCGACGACGTAGACCGCCTCGCCCTTCTTCTTGAGCAGGTTGAAGAGCCCGCCCTTGTACTTCTCGTCGGTGATCAGCCAGAGCGCGGTTCGCAGCGCGGTGAGGTCGTCGTCGAGGGGCGCCTCCTTGCGCGTGGTGTAGCTCGTGCCCTTGAGGGAGAAGTTGAAGTCGAACTCCTCGTTGACCGAGTTGTCGAGCTCGTGGCTGCCCACCCGCACGTCGGCGAACACCCGCCGGTCGCGGCTGGTCGAATCGTCGAACAGCGCGCCGTACCGCGCGGCCACGTAGGACTGGGTGAGGTCCTTCACCGAGTAGCTGATGAAGTACGGAGGCGGGTTCTCACCCAGCTTCAGCCGGGTGCGGTTGCGCTCCAGCTCCTCCTTCATCGCATCGAGGATGGACAGGCGGGGATCGACGGACGGGGGGGACGCGGCCAGCGCGCCGGCGAGGACTGAGGCGAGGAGGAGCGACATGGAAGGAGCCTTCCAGCCTAGCAGGGTGTCCGTGTACGACGCGCCCACCCCCGGCCGGGATCAGCCCCCTTGCTGCGAGCCGGCGAACAGGGACGCTCCCGGGTCGGCCCCGGAGAGCGCGTCTCCCCACCACTCGACCGGCCAGCCTCGCCGCTCGGCCTCCCGGCGCAGGCGGGGGTCGGGATTCACCACCACCGGGTGGCCCATCCGCTCCAGCACGGGAAGATCCGAGTAGCTGTCGGTGTAGAACCAGCAGTCGGAGAGCGACACCCCGCGCTGCCGGGCGTAGGCCTCGGCGTACCCGAGCTTGCCCGCGCCGAAGCACAGGCTCCCCACCGGGCGACCGGTGTGCGCCCCCGCCTCGTCCACCTCGAAGCGGTTGCAGAGCACGTCGTCGAGCCCGAGCTCCGCCGCCACCAGCTCGGAGAGGTAGACCGAGGAGGCGGTGAGGAGGACGATCGCATCGCCGCGCGTCCGGTGCCGCTCCAGCGCCGGCCGCGCTCCGGTGCGGTAGAGCATCCGGACCTCGGTCTCGTAGAAGGCGCGGGTCCGCGCCCGGAGGGCCTGCTCGCTCTGGCCCCGGAGGGAGCCGATGGCCGTCCGGAGCGCGTCGTCCATCGACGCCCAGCCCATCTTGTAGCGGAGCATCCACACCGCGGCGCGGAGGAACTGGGTGGGGGTGATGTTCCCTTCCCGCAGCTCGCGGCGAATCCACAGCTGGCCGGAGTTGCCGACGATGAGCGTCTCGTCGAAGTCGAAGAAGGCGATGGCCGGCATCAGCGCCCTCCCCTCCGCCGCAGGGTCAGCATCGCGAGGCTCAGGAGCGCGACGGGCCCGCCGGGGGCGGCCGCGCACGATCCGGTGGTGCTCTCGCTCAGATCCAGCGGGGTTCCGTCGCAGTCGAGCGATGGCCTCCCGGCCGGGTACGCGGTGCAGACGAACTCCAGGCTCCCGTCGTCCAGCACCCGCTTGGAGGTCTCGCCCAGCTCGGCCCCGGCGAACATCGTCGAGCGCGAGTCCGGGGAGTGGTCGAGCCCCAGCGCGTGGCCCAGCTCGTGGGTGACGGTGTTCTGCACGTCGGTGGACACGCAGCCGGTCTGACCGAGCAAGTCGCAGGGCGGCTCGTCCACGGTGCTGTAGGTGTGCACCGCGGCGTTCATCTCCAGATCGGCGTCGTACAGCCGGCCGGTGCGCACGTTGAAGGTGGTCGTGGTGATGGCGAGCGTCCCCGCGCTGTAGTCCCAGCAGTCGTGGCCGTTGGCGCAGGTCCCCTCGGCGTGGCACGGGTCCGAGGGCGAGAGGACGTCGATGCAGAGCCGGGTGCGGAAGAGCAGCACGTTCTCGTTCGTGGCGCCCTGCCGGTCGTCGAAGCCGGTGGTCCGGCTATGGGTCCTCGGTCCCATGTGGAGCGAGAGATTGCCGCAGGTGCTCATCGCTGTCGCCCAGCTGGCCAGCGAACGTTCCATGGCCGCGAAGCCAGCGTCCCCGGCCCCGGGCGCGCCGTCCGCGTTCTCCCGGAACTCGACGCTGCCCGCGGGCCAGCCGAGGCAGTGTCCGCCGTCGGGAACGGTTCTGTCGGTCCGGCTGCGCACGAACGGGACGGTCGCGCCGGTGAGGAGGGCCGCGGCGGCGACGAGGACGGAGAGAGCCTTCACTCCCCCTGACGCGTAGCACGGGTGGGCGCGGGCGCGTTGACCCTCCCCGGGGGGCGCTGTTAATCCCGCGAGTTCCGTCATGGCCACCCCTCCCCGCGTCCGGTTCGCTCCTTCGCCCACCGGGTACCTGCACATCGGCGGCGCGCGCACCGCGCTCTTCAACTGGCTCGAGGCCCGCCGGGACCACGGACGCTTCGTGCTGCGGATCGAGGACACCGACCGGGAGCGGTCCACGGTGGAGTCGGTGCAGGCGATCCTCGATGGCCTGCGCTGGCTCGGCCTGGACTGGGACGAGGGGCCCGAGGTGGGTGGCCCCTACGCGCCGTACTTCCAGACCGACCGGCTGGCGACCTACCGCGCTGCCGCGGACCGGCTCGTCGCGGAGAAGAAGGCGTACCTCTGCTACTGCACGAAGGAGGAGCTGGAGGAGCGGCGGAAGGTCTTCGAGCGGCAGAAGCGTCCGTACAAGTACGAGGGGACGTGCCGGAACCGGACCGAGCCCGTGCCCGGGCGGACCGCGGTGGTGCGCTTCCGGATGCCGGACAGCGACGAGACGGTGACCTTCGAGGACCGGGTCATCGGGAAGATCTCCAAGCAGAGCAGTGACCTGGACGACTTCGTGATGCTCCGGGCCGACGGAATCCCGCTCTACAACTTCGGCGCGGTGGTGGACGACCACGGGATGGAGATCACCCTGGTCATCCGCGGTCAGGAGCACATCAACTCCACCTTCCCGCAGCTCCTCGTGTACCGGGCGCTGGGGTGGAAGACGCCAGACTTCGCCCACCTGCCGCTCATCCTCGGTCCCGACCGCGAGAAGCTGAGCAAGCGCCGCCACCCCGAGGCGGACGTGATGCTGCACAGGAAGAACGGCATCCTCCCCGAGGCGCTGCTGAACTTCATCGTGCGGCTGGGGTGGAGCCACGGGAACGAGGAGATCATCTCCCGCGAGCAGATGGTCCAGTGGTTCGGCTTCGACCACGTGGGGAGCACCTCCGGGGTGTGGAACCCCGAGAAGCTCCTCTGGCTCAACCAGCACTATCTCAAGACCCTGCCCGAGGCCGACGTGGCCCAGCGGCTGCTCCCGTTCCTCGCACAGCGGGGGGTGGACGCCGCCGGAGACCCGCGGCTGCCGCGCGTCGTCGTCGCCTTGCGCGAGCGGAGCAAGACCCTGGTGGAGATGGCGGAGCTGGCGCGCCCATTCTTCGTCCGTCCGGAGATGGACCCCAAGGCCGTGGCCAAGCACCTGGACGACACAGGGAGGGTCATGCTCCGGAAGGCACGCGAGGCGCTGTCCCCGGTGACGCCGTGGGCCGCGTCTGGCATCGATCCGGTGCTCAAGGCCCTGTCGGAGTCGGAGGGGGTGGGCATGGGGAAGGTCGCCCAGCCGATCCGGGTGGCTGTCACCGGGTCGACCGTCAGCCCGCCGATCGGCGAGACGCTGGAGCTGCTCGGCAAGGACGAGACGCTGGAGCGGATCGACGCGGCGCTGCGCTAGACTCGGGGTTCGCGTGGCTCGCCTTGACACCCAAAAACCCGGTTTCTATAAGCCGCTCTCCGCGTGGGCGGTGGTGGCCATGGCCGTGCTGTTGCTGGGCGGCGTGGCGCGGGCGGAGCTCGTGGACGGCGTGCAGCTGCCGGACAAGACCTCCAAGGTGGGCGAGCGGCGGTACCGGGTTCCGCAGGACTGGGAAAACACGCTGAAGTACTTCAAGACGGTCTACTCGACGGCGACGTATCCCCGCCGATCGATCGTCAACCAGCCGGGCGTGAAGGCGATTCACATCGCCAACCCGGGTGGTAAGGGTTGGGCGGGCCTCAACGTCTACGAGGCCAACGAGGAAGTCCGGGTGTACGTCGTCCCGCCGGAGGGTGTCCCGGCGAAGGCGCCGAAGAAGAAGCAGACACCGAAGAAGTAGCGGTCTTGGGGAATCGTCTAACGGCAGGACGCCAGATTCTGGATCTGGCTATCTAGGTTCGAATCCTAGTTCCCCAGCTCGATTCCCCCGTAACCCCAGGTATTTGCCGACGCCGGAATTGCCATGTTGCGTCTATGTTGCGCTGGCGAGTCTAGGAGCGGGTGGTGTGGCGAAGCACGT
>RPRB01000119.1 GCA_003818285.1 Myxococcaceae bacterium | reverse complement strand
TGCGCAGCGCCTCCTCCACATCGTGGGTCACCAGGAGCACCGTGGTGCGTGCCCGGCTCGCCACCTCGAGGAGCAGGTTCTGGAGCCCGGCCCGGGTGAGCGCGTCCACCGCGCCGAAAGGCTCGTCCAGGAGCAGAACCTCGGGCGCCCGGGCCAGCGCGCGCGCGAGCGCGACCCGCTGCGCCATCCCGCCCGACAGCTGGTGGGGGAGGAGCGAGCCCGCCTCGGGAAGGCCCACCGCGGAGAGCAGCTCGCGCACCCGCCGGTCCCCGTCCGCGGTCCCACGGACGCCGTCGCTCAACCCGAAGGCGACGTTCGCCCAGGCGTCGAGCCAGGGGAGCAGGCGCGGCTCCTGGAACATCAGCCCGACCCGATCGAGCGGCCCGCTCACGGCACGGTGGCCCACCCGGACCACGCCGGCATCCGGACGCTCCAGCCCGGCGACGAGCCGGACCAGGGTCGACTTGCCGCACCCGCTCGCCCCGAGGAGGGCCACGACCTCCCCGGCCTGCACCTCGAGGTCGAGACCGCCGAAGACGGGCCGCGCCGCGGGGTACGCCTTGCGCACCCGCTCGAGCCGGACCGGCTGCCCCCCGCTCCAGGGGGACGCCTGCGGAGCCTGCGCCCGGGCGCCGGAGTCGTTCGGGCTCAGGCTCATGCGCGGAAGCCGTCGCTCCAGGAGAGGAGCCGGCGCTCGACGCCCCGCACGGCCTGGTCCGCCATCTTCCCGAGCAGCGCGAGGAGGGCGATGGACACGACCATCAGGTCGGCCCGCGCGCTGTTCTGACCGTCGATCAGCAGGAAGCCGAGCCCGCGCGAGGCGGCGATGAGCTCGGCGGCGACCAGGAAGAGCCATGCCTGTCCCAGCCCGAGCCGCAGCCCGGTGAGCAGCGCCGGTGCCGCCGCGGGGAGCACGATGCGCCGGGCGAGCCGTGCTCCGCCCAGCCCGTGCAGCCGTCCCACCTCCAGCAGCCGCCGGTCCACGTTCCGGATCCCCGCGGCCCCGTTCACGTACACCGGGAAGAACGCGCCGATGGCCACCAGGACCAGCTTCGGCAGCTCGCCGATGCCGAGCCAGAGGAGCAGGAAGGGCACCCAGGCCAGCGAGGGAATGGCCCGGAGCGCCTGCAGGGTCGGGTCGAGGAGCCGCGCCGCCGTCCGGCTCAGCCCCACCAGCGTGGCCAGCCCGGTCCCCGCCACCGCCCCGGCGGTGAAGCCGACGACGATGCGCCCCACGCTCGCCGCCAGGTGGGGCTCGAGCTCGCGAGACACCACCAGCTCACGCAGCGTCACCAGCACCTGCGCCGGGCTGGGGAGCTGGCTGGGCCCGAACCAGTTCAGGACCGAGGTGGTCAGCGCCCACAGCGCGAGGAGGAGGGAGGGCAGGAGCCAGGGCTCGGCCCAGCGGAGCGAGGGAAGTCGGCCCTCCCCGGTCCTCCATCCGACGGCGGAGCCGGCCGCGTCCGTCGCTCCGGCGCTCACCGCCGCGCCTCCTGCGCCGGGCCGGGCGCGAGGAGCTCGGAGAGCGCCTTCTCCGGATCGGCGCCGGGCGCCACCAGCTTCTCGGAGCGGAGGATGGGCACCACCGCGGCCAGCGCCGCCCGAAGCTTCTCTCCGGGCACGCCCACGTCACGGTCCAGGACGGTGCGCTCGGTGAGCTGCTTGCGCGCCACCTCCGGGGAGAGCTTCGCGGCCTCGGCGAGGATCTGCACCGCCTCGCCGGGGTGAGCGAGGATCCACGCCCGGGCCCGCTCGTACTGTGCCAGCACGGTGCGGACCACCTCCGGATGCGCCCGGAGGAACTCCTCCCGGGCGTTCAGCGTGCCGAAGGTGTTGAAGTCGATGTTCCGCGATAGCAGTCGCGAGCCCGCCTGGAGCTCGGACGCCGCCAGGTGCGGGTCGAGCCCGGCCCAGGCGTCCACCTGTCCCCTCTCCAGCGCGGTGCGTCCGTCCGCATGCTGGAGATTCACCAGCTCGACGTCGATCTGCCTCAGGCCGTTGGCCTGGAGCGTCCGGAGGAGGAAGAAGAACGGGTCCGTCCCGCGGGTGGCGGCGATCTTCTTCCCCTTGAGCTCGGCCACGCTCTTCACCGGCGAGTCCTTCGGGACCACCAGCGCGGCCCACTCGGGCTTGCTGTAGACGTAGACGACCTTGAGCGGCACGCCGTTGGTGCGCGCCAGGAGCGCCGCAGCGCCGGCGGTCGAGGCCAGGTCCGCGCTGCCGCTGGAGAGGAGCTCGTTGGCCTTGTTGCTCCCGGCGCTGAACAGCCAGGTGACCTTCGTCCCCTCCCGGGACAGCGCCTCCTCGACCCAGCCGAACTTCTTCAGCACCAGGCTGCTCGGGTTGTAGGTGGCGTGGTCGAGCCGAAGCTCCTTCAGCGGCTCGGCGAGACCGAGGGACGACAGCAGCAGCGAGACGATGGCGATGCGGAGAGACACCGTGGACCTCCAGTCGGAGAGGGAGAGGGGGCTATCTGCGCCCCCGGACGTTCTGGGTGAGGCGGAGCACGTCGGCGAGCACGCCTGCGGCGGTGACGTCGCCGCCGGCGCCGGCGCCTCGGACGATGAGGGGGTAGTCGCGGTAGCGGGCGGTCGTGAAGGCGACCAGCGCCTCCGCGCCGCGCAGGGGAACCGCCGGATGCCCGGCCTCCACCGCGACCGGACCGACGCGGACCCTGCGGCCCTCGGCGCCGGGGACGATCTGCACCAGGTAGCGCAGCGTCCGTCCCGCGGCGAGGTAGCGCGCAACTCGAAGCCCGAAGGCCTCGTCGTTCGACGAGAGCTGCGCGAGGAAGCGGTCGGGATCGTCCTCGGCCAGGAGCGCCGCGTCGACGAACGGCTCGACCGCCACCTCCTCCAGCTCGAGCTGGAGCCCGAGCTCGCGGGCGAGGATCAGCGCCTTCCGGGCCACGTCGAGGCCGGAGAGGTCGTCGCGCGGGTGAGGCTCGGTGTATCCGCGGTCGCGCGCGGTGCGCACCGCGACCGACAGCGGCGTGCCGCCCATCACCTCCTGGCAGAGGAAGCCCAGCGTCCCGGAGAGGCTGCCGTCGATGCGCTCGACCACGTCCCCGGTGGCCACGAGGTTCTTCAGCGTTTCGATGACCGGCAGGCCTGCCCCCACCGTCGTCTCGTAGTGCCAGGCCCGGAAGTGGCGGCGGGCGACGTCGAACACCGCCGAGCGGCGCTCCATCGGGAGCGCCAGCGGCTTCTTGTTCGCCGCCACCACGTGGATGCCCCGGCGGAAGGCCTCGAGGTACAGCCCCTCCATCCCGTCCGCGGCCGTGCAGTCCACCAGCACCGGCACCGGCCGGCGCGAGAGCTGATCCAGGAGCCGGATCAGGTCCGGTGGCGGTCCGGCCGGCGCCGTGGAGCGGGGCGGGAGGGCGGCGAGGCCGAGGCCGCGCGGGTCGACGTGCGCCCCGTGCCGGTCCACGACCCCGAACAGCCGGGCGTCGACGCCCTGGCGCGCCCGCAGCGACTCGCGGGTGTGCTCCAGCTGGGCCAGGAGGCGTCCGCCGACCGTGCCCCGGCCGAGCAGGAGCACGTTCACCTCGGTCTCGGCGAGGTTGAAGGCGGCGTGCACCGTGCGCACCGCCTCGGCGGTGTCGGCCGCGGAGACCACGCAGCTGATGCTCCGCGAGCTCGCGCCCTGGGCGATGGCCAGGACGTTGATGCCCACGTTCCCCAGTGCGGCGAAGAAGCGGCCGGCGACGTTGGGCCACTGTCCCATCGCCTCGGCGACGAGGCTCACCAGGGTCACCGGTCCGCGGCTGGGGGGAAGTTCCACCTCCCGGGCGTCGAGGAGATCGCCCAGAGCGTTCTCCAGCACCCCCCGGGCACGCTCCGCGGCGACGGCATCCACCACGAAGGCCAGGCTCTGCCCGTGGCCGGACTGGGTCACGGTCCAGATGCGGAGCTCCGCCTCTTCCAGCGCCGAGAGCACCCGGAGCGCGAGCGAGGTCTCCGGCGCCGGCCGTCGCGACTCGACGGAGAGGAGGGCCAGGTTCTCCAGGCTGGTGACGCAGGTGGGCCGGTGCGGATCGGGGTTGCCCTGTGCGTCGATGACCGTCCCCTCGCCGGTCTCGACCGTGCTGCGGATGCGCAGGCTGCCTCCGCTCTGCTCCAGCGGCAGCACCGTGCGCCGGTGGAACATCCGGAGCCCGAAGTGGGCGAGCTCCTGCGCCTCGTGCCAGGTGAGCCGCGGGACCGGATACGCCTCCTCCACGAGGTCCGGATCGGCGGTCATCACCCCGCCGACGTCGGTCCAGATGGTCACCTCGGAGCCTCCGAGCAGGGCGGCGAGGGTGGTCGCGGCGTAGTCCGAGCCGTTCCTGCCCAGGGTGGTGGTCGAGCCGTCGGGGGCCCGGCCGATGAAGCCGGTCACCACCGGGAGGTGACGCTCCCAGTCGGCGCGCCTCTCCTGCACCGGCCCCAGGCTCGCGCCCAGGTCCACCGTGGCGTCTCCGTGCCGATCGTCGGTGCGGAACACGTCGCGCGCGTCCACCGCGATGCCGGGCACGCCCCGCGCGCGGAGCGCGGCCGCCACCAGCTGCGAGGAGACTCGCTCGCCCACCGAGAGCAGGAGGTCGAGCGCCGCGGGCAGCAGGGACCGGGCGGAGGCGAGGGTGGACAGGGTCCGGCCGGCGTCCTCCAGGATGGGCGCCCAGGCCCGTTCCAGCTCCACCCGGTCCTCCGTACCGAGCACCTCGGCGGCGCGTGCGCGGGCGAGGCCGAGCGCCCGCTCCAGGGTGGCGCGCGCCTGCGTCTCGTCCCCGGCGGCGGCGGCCCGCCCGGCCTCCAGCAGCCACTCGGTGGTGTCGCCCAGCGCGCTCACCACCAGCGCCAGCGGGCGCCGGGCCTCGGCCACGCGCCGGAGCACCACCGGGAGCCGCCCCTCCGCGCCGAGCGACGAGCCGCCGAACTTGTAGACCTGCCAGGAGCTCATCGGACGCTCCCCACGGTCAGGCGGACCAGCGGGTCCAGCGTGTCCCACTCGATGAGGAAGGCGTCGTGTCCGTGGGGGCTGCGCACAGTGGCCCGGCGGGCCTCGACGCCATGGGCGGTCAGCCAGTCGGCTAAGAGATCTAGCTGGGCCGGGGTGAAGAGCTGGTCGGTGTCGATGTCCACGCAGAGCGCGAAGCCTCCCAGGGGCCGGCTCCCCGGTGCCCGGGCGTCCAGGTCATGGGTGTCCATCGCCTCGAGCTGGAGTAGGTAGGGCCGGGCATCGAAGCGGCGCCGCAGCTTCTTGCCCTGGTACTCGAGGTAGCTCTGGATGGGGAGCGTCCACGGCGGGTCGGCGCGTCCGTCACTCCGGTGGTGGCGCGCGTCGAGCGAGGGCTCCGCGCGGTAGGTGAGCATCGCCAGCTGGCGCGCGAGCTCGAGGCCGCGTCCCACGTCCGATGGCCAGCCCGGGTCGAGCCGGAGGACCTGCCGGGCGACGTGGTTCCATCCGGTCACCCAGGCGCTCGAGGCGGCCGAGGTGCCGATGGGGAGGAGCCGCTCCACGCCTCCCGGGCGGAGCACCGCCAGGCAGAGGGCGATCATCCCGCCCAGGGAGGCACCGGTGGCGAACCGGAGCCGCTCGATGCCCAGGACGTCGAGCAGCGTCCACAGCGCGCTCGCCTGGTCCCAGGGAGTGAAGCGCCGCACGCTCTCCGGCCAGCCCACGTCGAGCGGTCCGGAGCTCCCGTAGCAGCTGCCCAGGTTGTTCGCGCAGAGGACGCGCACCTGCGCCGGGTCCAGCGCGCGGCCGGGGCCGATGAGCGGTCCCCACCAGCCGTCCGGGCCGGCCGCCCGGGCATCCCCGGTGAGCGCATGCACCACCAGCACCGTGGGCACCGAGGGGTCGAGACCGGGGCCGGTGCCCGCCCGCAGCGGCGCGGAACGGAGCACCGGCCCCGCGGCCTCCGGGCTTACCTGCGTTCCCAGGCGCTCCAGGACCGGAAGGTCCGTCGCCGGCCCCCACCACTGCACCCGCGCGTGGTGAGGGTCCACCGTGGCCCCGTCGAGCAGGGTCAGCGGCGGGAGCCGCAGGTCGAAGAGCCGCGGGGACGCCGCGGCGCTGGAGCGGGCACCGGCCATCTCGTCACCGGCGAGCGCCGAGGGCCTGGTCGAGATCGGCGAGGATGTCGTCCGGGTGCTCGAGCCCGACCGAGAGCCGCACCAGGTCCTCGGTCGTGCCGGTGGCGCTCTGCTCCTCCGGGGTGAGCTGCTGGTGGGTGGTGGACGCCGGGTGGATGATGAGCGAGCGCGCGTCGCCGATGTTGGCGAGCAGGCTGAACAGCTTCACCCGGTTGATGAGCGCCTTGCCCTCGGCGAAGCCGCCCTGTACCCCGAACGAGACCAGCCCGCCGAAGCCGCCCTCGAGGTACTTCTTCGCCAGCGGGAAGGCCGGGTCCTCCTCGAGACCGGGGTAGCGAACCCAGGCGACCCGGGGATCCTTCTGGAGCCAGCGGGCCACCTTGAGCGCGTTCTCCGAGTGGCGTCGCACGCGGAGGTGCAGCGTCTCCAGCCCGTTGATGAATGCGTGAGCGTTGAAGGGGCTCAACGACGGGCCGATGTCACGGAGCAGCTCGACGCGGGCCTTGAGGATGAAGGAGATGGCCCCGAACGTCTCCCACAGCTTCACCCCGTGGTAACCGGGGTTCGGGTCGGTGAACTCGGGGAACTTTCCGTTGTTCCAGGGAAAGTTGCCCGCGTCGACGATGAGCCCGCCGATCGCCTGCCCGTGCCCGCCGATGTACTTGGTGGCCGAGTGGACGACGATGTTCGCTCCGTGCTCGATGGGGCGGAGCAGCACCGGCGTGGTGGCGGTGTTGTCCACGATGAAGGGGATGCCCGCCTCCTTGGCGATCTTCCCCAGCTCCTCGAGGTGGATGACGTCCAGCCGCGGGTTGCCCAGCGTCTCGGCGTAGAGCGCGCGGGTCTTCGGGCCAATCGCCGCGCGGAGGGCCGCGAAGTCGGAGGCCTCGACGAACTTCGTCCGGATACCGAGCCGGGGAAGGGTGACCTTGAAGAGGTTGTAGGTGCCCCCGTAGAGGCTGGAGGTGCTGACCAGATCCTCGCCGGACTTGAGGATGGTGAGCAGGGCCAGCGTCTCGGCCGCCTGGCCCGAGGCCACCGCCAGCGCCGCCACGCCACCCTCCAGCGCCGCGATGCGCTGCTCGAGGACGTCGTTGGTGGGGTTCATGATCCGTGTGTAGATGTTCCCGAACTCCTTCAGCGCGAAGAGCCGGGCGGCGTGGTCCGCGTCGCGGAAGCAGTAGCTGGTGGTCTGGTAGATGGGGACCGCCCGTGACCCGGTGGTGGGGTCGGGGGTGTAGCCGGCGTGCAGCGCCAGGGTCTCCGGTCTGTAGTTGGGCTTCGGTTGCTCGCTCACGGTTCGTCGCTCCTTCTTCGGTTGGGTGTTGCCTCTGGGACCTGCGGGGACTCGGGTGGGGACCCGGGCCGACCTGGCGGTCACTCGGCGGCAGAAGAAGGGAACGTCAGCGAGTCGTCGTTGCAGGACTCAGGGACGTGCTTCGACCCCGGGCGAGGAGACCACCGTCTCCTGTCGGCCCCGGGCGTACGGCCCTGATCGTTCGGGAGAGAGGTCGGTCAGCAGCACCGACGACAACACTCCCCGGCGACGGGACGCCCGCCCGGGCCACGCATGTGCATGGCCTCCAGGCGCATCGACCGCCGCATCTGGGAAGTGAACTTCCTCATTCGCGTGCGGGACGGTAATGACCGCCCGCGTCGGCTGTCAAGCGCGGCTCCGCTTACCTCGCGATTTCCACACCTTCGCCATCCAGGCTTCGACGTCCGACGCCTCGCTGGGGAAATCGGCGGACAGATTCCGCATCCCGCGAGGAGTGACCAGGACGTCGTCCTCGATGCGCACGCCGATGCCACGGAATCGCGTGGGGACGGTGAGGTCGTCGGTCTGGAAGTAGAGGCCCGGCTCGACGGTGAGCACCATCCCCGGCTTGAGCTGGCCGAACTTGTAGGTCTCGGCGCGCGCCTGTGCGCAGTCGTGCACGTCGAGCCCGAGCATGTGGCTGACGTTGTGGAGTGAGTAGCGCTTGTAGAACTGGTTCTGGTCGGCGAGGGCCTTGGCCGCGTCGTCGAGGATGCCGAGGCGCTCCAGCCCCTCGGCGAGGACCTTCATCGCCGCACGGTTGGGGTCGAGGAAGTCACGGCCCGGCCGCACCTGCTCGAACGCAGCGGCCTGCGCGGCGTGGACCAGCTCGTAGATCTGCCGCTGCTCGCGGCTGAAGCGGCCGGATACCGGGAGGGTGCGGGTGATGTCCGCGGTGTAGAGCGTGTGGGCCTCGACGCCGGCGTCGAGCAGCAGCAGCGTGCCCGGCCTCACGTCGCCCTCGTTCTTGACCCAGTGGAGGATGCAGGCGTGCTCGCCCGCGGCGGCGATGGTGTTGTAGCCGATGTCGTTTCCCTCGACGCGCGCGCGGAGGTTGAAGATGCCCTCCACCTCGCGCTCGTGCCGCGCGGTGCGCAGCCCGGCGATGACGTCCTCGAAGCCGCGCTTCGTCGAGGCGATGGCCGCCGACAGCTCGCGGACCTCCTGCGCGTCCTTGATGAGCCGCATCTCGGAGAGCGCGGTCGCCAGCTCCTTGTCCCGCGGGGTCTCCTCGAGCGCCGAATCCACCGCGGGGCTCATCCCCCGGAGGACGCGCACCGCGCGCGTGGCCGGTCCCTTCAGCCCGGCCAGAGTGCGGGGCAGCTCGGAGAGCGGGCGCGCCTCGTGCACGTCGAAGCGGGCCTGGCTCTGGGGAACGCCCAGGCGGGGGCCCACCCAAAGCTCGCCCTTGTTCCGGTCGGTGAAGAAGGTGGAGTCGGTCTTGCCGGGGTTGGGCTCGACGAAGAGCACGTCGCGATGGCCGCCCCCGGCCTCGGGCACCATGAGCAGCACGCAGTCGGGCTCGAGGTTCCCGGTGAGGTAGTAGAAGTCGGTTCCCGGACGGAAGCGGTGGTAGGTGTCGTTGGCCCGAACCTTCTCGTGCCCCGTGGGGACGACCAGCGTCTCGCCGGGGAAGAGCTTGCTCAGCACGCGCCGGCGGGCGGCGAAGGCGTCGGCGTGGCGGATCTTCGGCGGCAGGCGGGTGCTGGCCGGCTTCCACTGCCGGACCATGAAGTCGAGGAGCGCGGGCGGCGGCGCGGTGTCGTGGGTGGCCGGCTTAGCCTGGGGCTCGGAGGTCACCGGCTCCGCGGGCTCCGAGCGCGCAGCATCGGTGGGTGTGGTCGGGGGGTGAGCCATGTCGAGCGAGCCTCCGTTCGGGGCCGCCGAAGCTACCGCCGGCCCGCGCCGAGGTACAGGCGGTCCGCTGCCCGCCGTCGCCCGGTGGCCCAACCCAGCGCGTACGGGACGATCGTCTCCGTGCGGAGCGTGCGCGGGCCGAAGCCGAGCGGGCGGAAGTTCCGCGACTGGAGCAGGTCGCGCTCGAAAGGAACCCAGCCGCCCTCCGGGCCGACGGCGAGCGCGAGCCGTCCCTCGTCCGAGGGCGTCCGCGGCCCCTCGTCGCCCGGATGCAGGAGCCAGCGCTCGCCGGGACCGAGCAGCGCGTCCATCCGGTCCTCCACGAAGGGGCGGAAACGCGGCTCGAGGTGCACCTCGGGCAGCACGGTGTCCTGGGCCTGCTCCAGGCCGTCGAGCAGGTGCTTGCGGATGCGCTCCGGCTGGAGCACGGGGGAAGCGAAGTAGCTCTTCTCCACCCGAGCCGCGGCGAGGAGCACCAGCCGGTCCACGCCCATCGAGGCGGAGGCGGCGAGGATGCGGCGAAGCGCCTTGGGGCGGGGCATCGCCAGCACGAGGTCCACGCCGGGCCGCGGCGGCGGGGAGCGGTCGAGCGTCAGACGGAGCACGGCCTCGGCCTCGCCCAGCGCAAGGACCTCGGCGGTCCCGGTCCGGCCCCCCAGCACGCCGGCGCGCAGGGTGCTGCCGGGGCCGGAGCGGAGCACCTCGCGCAGGTGCTGCAGGCGCGCAGCGCCCAGCCGGGCGGTCCCGTCCGGGCGAACTTCCTCTTGCTCGAGCAGAACGAGGTTCATCGTCGCCAGGCGGGGTCGCGCCGATTCGTCGACCAGCATCTGACCACACCGACAGGCGCACCGAGAGGGCGCGCACCGCCGGCCCGGGAAAGGCCGAGCGCCACCGCCTGCCGGCCCCAGCGCCGGACCGCGTCCGCGTTCGATCTGCCCCTCCCGGACGACCGCCCGGAAGCTCATCCGCCATGCTTCGGAACGACCGAGGGCCGCATCGGTGCGACCGTGGCGGGGGTTCTCTCGTGCCACCCCCGGCGCCATCTCACCTTCCAGAGTCAGACAACTGGTCGAGGAGGGTGCGCCATGCAGGAGCCGAGGACCATCCGCGTCGGGATGTCAGTGCAGAGCGCCGACGGCGAGCAGCTGGGAACCGTGGTCGAAGTGACCGACGACGGGCTCCGGATCGCGAAGGGACTGTTCTTCCCTCAGGAGTACCAGGCGCTGCGGACCGACGTGCAGACCGTTGCCGCGGACACGGTGACGCTCCGGCAGACGGCCGAGGAGCTCGCCCGGGCCGGCCGCAAGCTCGAGGGCGAGGAGGTCCTGCGGGGCACGTACGCGACGTGCTCCGGGCAGCCACGAGCCCCCATGACCTGGCCGAGGAGGAGGACGCGCTACGGCGGGAGGGCGGTCGGAACCCGCCCTCGGGCGGAACGGAACCCCGTCACCCCTGAGGCCGCCGCCCGCCAGCAAAGGCCGCTCGGACGGATGAACGTGCTCCATCCGCAGCATCCGGGAGAAGCTCGGGACCGTGAACCGGAGCTCCGGTCCTCCCCGCGTCTTCGAGCGCCTCGCCGACGACTACCGCGCTCGTCCTCCGTACCCCGAGGCGCTGGTCGCGCGGCTCTCGGAGCTCGCGGGCGAGGGCCGCCCCGTGGTGGACCTGGGCGCCGGTACCGGCCTTCTTGCCGCTCCCCTGGCCCGGGCCGGCCATCCGGTGCTCGCGGTCGAGCCGGCGCGGGCGATGCTCGCCGCCTGTGCCGAGGCGTGTGCCGGACTCCCCGTCCTCCCGGTGCTCGCGCCCGCCGAGTCGACGGGGCTCGGCGCCGTCGGCGCGGGGCTGGTGCTGCTCGCCGACGCCGTCCACTGGGTCCGTCCCGACGCCGCGGGCGGCGAGGCACGCGGGCTGCTCGCGTCCGACGGGGTCGCGGCGGTGGTCGCTCCGGAGCCGATGGACACTCGCTTCATGCGCGGGCTGCGCGCGCTCCTGGTCTCCGCCAACCCGAAGGCCCGGAGTCTCTCCCCCCCCGCACGGACCCGGCAATTCCTGGTGCTCGCCGCCGGTCCCGGCCGTCCCCGGGAGGAGTTCTGGGAGCAGCGGGTCCTCCTCGATCCGGAGGCGCTCCGACGGGTGGTCCGCTCGCTGTCCTACGGTGGACCCGCCCTCGGCCCCGCGCGGCTGGGGCGGCTGCTGGCCGAGGTGGACGCGCTCGGCGAGCGCGAGGGAAGGGAGTGGGCGCGGGTGCTGCGGCTCTCCTGGCTCAGGCGCGGGCGGCGTTCACGCCCGACTCGAACGCGTCCACCGCGGCCGTGACCGGCGCGGCCGGCCCGGCGAGAGCCGGATCGTCGAACGGAGCCCGGCCGATCTGGTGCGTTCCCAGCGAGGGGAAGAGCGGCGCGAGGAGGTAGTTCCGGAGGCAGAACCACCAGAAGCTCTTCTCGTTCAGGCGCGGATCGATGTCCGGCGCCAGCTTCCGGTGCAGCTCGGGCAACGTGCTCCAGTGCGCCCCGGCCAGCTCGTGGTGCGCCGAGTGGTACCCGTTGTTGAAGAGCAGGAAGTTCAGGACCGGTGAGACCCAGCTCCGGGAGTGGTTGTGCTCGCTCCACGGGTCGGTATGGACGTGCTGGATGTAGTTGAAGAACATGATGGTCCACAGCGCGAACAGCGCCGGCACCAGGAACATCAGGCCCCACACCCGGAATCCGGTCTTCCAGCCGTGGAGGGCGATGGCGAGCGCGAGCAGCGCCAGGTGCGTTCCGACGAAGAAGACGTACTGCCCGATGATCGTCCGGTACAGCTGGGGGTTCTTCTCCTTCGCCTTCTGGATGTAGTCCTTGATCGGCTCCGCCTGGTAGTAGCTGGAGACGAAGAAGTAGGTCCCGGCCACCAGCGCGTTGTGCTTGTTGGTGAAGCGCCAGGTGATGGTGGCATCCCCGGCCTTGTTCACGAACTTGTGGTGGTTGAGGTTGTGCGTCGGGACCCAGGCGTAGGTCGGGTAGCCGTAGAAGATGCTCAGCCAGTTCCCGAAGATGGCGTTCAGCTTTCGCCCGCGAAACGTGGGCGTGTGGTTGTGGTTGTGCGCCATCACCCCGGCGGACAGCGCCAGGTAGCAGCTGAGCGGCCACAGCCAGACCGCCAGCTCGGGTCGGACGTAGGGGAGGAGCGCGACGACCGGCATGGCGAGAGCCCACACCAGCGTCCGCCGGTCAGATGTATACCGAAGAAGCATGTTCGTCCGAGTGTGACATGGCCAGGTGTTTCCAGCCATGTGAGAACTTCTTACAGCATCCCGATGGTCAGCGCGATGCCGCCTGCTGCTGCTGCAGCTGAGCAGGGAAGCGACCAGAGGCGGCCAGCAGGTCGATGTACGCCTGGCGCTGGTTGTCTTCGGCGATGTTGGCCAGGGTCTCTGCGTCCCGGGCGCGCCGCTGCGCGTCGATGAGCTCGAGGTTGGTGCTCGCCCCGGCGCGGTAAGCGATGTCGGCGAGGCGCATCGCGTCTTCCGCCAGCTTCGCCGAGTTCCGCTGTCGCTCGACCGCGGCAGTCGTCCGCTCGACGTTGTCCAGGGCGGCGCGCACGTCGGAGTTGGACTGGCGCAGGGTGAGGTCGAGCTGGATGCGGGACTGCTCGAGGAGCGCCTCCCGCTCGTGCGTGCGGCCGTACCGCGCGCCGCCGTCGTAGATGAACCAGGTGAGAACCGCCTGGATCTGCCATCCGGTCTTGAGCGCCGAGAGGGACGACGAGGGCTCGTTGAAGAACGGCCCGCCGGAGACGGTGATGTTGGGCAGGTACTCCGTCCAGCTCATGTTGAGCGAGCGGTCCGCGGCCGTCTCCTGCTGGCGGAAGAGCAGGATGTCGGCGCGTCCCTGGGACTCCTCCAGGGCCTGCTCCAGCGTGGGCATCCCGGGAATCTGCGGCACATCCTCCACGTCCACCGGCTCGTCCTCGCCGAGGAGGATCCCCAGCGCCTCCTGGCTCCGGTACAGGTTGGCGTAGCTGCTCTGGAGCAGCGCCTCGTTCTGCTCCAGATCCTGGCCGGCGCGGGCCCAGTCGACCCGGTTGCCGATCCCGCCGCGGAGCCGGGCATCGGCGTATTGCATGTGGGCCAACGCGTTGTCCCGTGCCTGGCGGTTCACCTCCACCTGGCGCTTCTGGGCGAAGACGGTCAGGTAGGAGCGCGCGGTGGCGATGCCCACGGTCCGCTGCACGTCGCGCTGGGACAGCTTCGAGCTGTCCAGCTGATCGGCGGCCCGCTTCCAGTCGGCCCAGGCCTGGGGGGCGAGGATCGGGATGGAAAGCGTCCCGTCGAGTCTGAGCGTGTCCTTTGGGCTGACCACCACGCTCGCGGTGCCGAAGGACGCTGTCAGTTCCTTGTTCAGGTGGGTGTAGGTCCCGCTCACGCCGAGCGTCGGGAGTGACGCAGCCCGGATCTGCTCCATCAGGCCTCCCACCCGGCGGATGTCCGCCGCGGCCACCCGGGCGCTGGCGCTGCGCTCGAGGGCCTGGGCGACGGCGTCGCGGAGGGTGATCGTCCTGGCCACCGGGCGGACCGCGTCCGGGGACGGGGACGTCGCCGCGCTGAAGCCTGCGTCGACGCTGATCAGCGGGGTGGTGGACCGATCCTGGCCGGTGGCCGACGCGGCGACGATCAGCGCCAGCATCAGGGGAAGCCGCGGCGTGGCGCGGC
>RPRB01000118.1 GCA_003818285.1 Myxococcaceae bacterium | reverse complement strand
TGTCGCTGCTTCCTGGCCTGCCTGGCCCGTTCCGGGTGCGAGGGGTGCAGACCCACGGGCAGTCCATCCCCCGTGGCTCGGCGGGACAGCGCACCGCGGTCAACCTGCCCGGGGTGGCCACCCAGGACGTGCGGCGGGGGATGGTGCTGGTGCGCGCGGGCGAGCTCCCCGAGACGCGCTCCCTGGACGTGGAGCTCACCTTGCTTCCCGCCGCCGAGACGGCGCTCCCGCGCCGCCGGACGCTCCTGCTCCACCTCGGCACGGCGCAGGTGGAGGCGCGGCTCACCCTGCTCGACCTGCCCGAGCTTGCGCCGGGAGAGACGGGCCTGGCGCAGCTGCGGCTCCAGGGCCCGGTGGCCGCGCTCCCCGGTCAGCGCTTCATCCTCCGCGGGGCGCGACCGCTGCCCGGGCGTGGGGCCACGCTCGCCGGCGGCCGGGTGCTCACCATCGGGGCGCCGCGGCGGCGGCGGGGTGCGGCCGAGCTGCTCGCCCCGATGCGCGGGGAGGACCTGGACGCGCGGCTGGTGTGGCTGGCGCGGCAGTCCGGGTACCGCGGACTGACCTCGGGCGAGCTCGCGGTGCGCACCGCCAGCGCAGCGAAGACGGTCCAGCGCGCGCTCGAGGTGCTGAGCAGCAAGGGACAGGTGCTGCTGGTGGACCGGGACCGGCGGCTCTACGTCGCCGGGGAGACCTTCACCGCCCTCCAGTCGCGTGCGCTGGCGCTGTTCCAGGCGTTCCATGATCGGGCGCCGCTGGAAGACGCGCTGCACCGCGAGGAGCTGCGGCAGCGGCTCTCGCATGACCTGGACCCGCGGCTGCTGGGGCGGCTGGTGCAGGCGCTGGTGGAGCGTGGCACGGTGGAAAGTGTCGGCGAGGGGCTGCGGCTGAAGGGAAGGGGACGGAGCCTCTCCCTCGACGAGGAGGCGGCGCGGACGAAGGCCGTGGCGGCGATCTCCGCCGGCGCGCTGGCTCCGCCCACGCTCGCCGAGATCGGCCGGATGCTTTCGCTTCCGGTGGAGCGCGTGGCGGGGCTCCTTCAGGGCCCCATCGCCGACCACACGGTGGTGAAGGTGAGCGAGGAGCTGTGCTTCCACGCCTCGGCCATCACCGAGCTGAAGCAGCGGCTCATTGCCCACCTCACCGAGCACCGGGAGATCACCACCCAGCAGTTCAAGGAGCTGGTCGGCGGGAGCCGGAAGTTCGTCATCCCGCTGTCCGAGTACTTCGACCGGGAGAAGGTCACCCTCCGGGTCGGGGAGAAGCGGCTGCTCCGCCGCTCCTGACGCCCAGGGCCAGGCTCCGGAATTTCCGGATTGAAGGTGTCGGATTGAAGGTGTCAGACACCTTCGATTCCCCTGAAAATTCGGGCATCTGAAACGAGGATTGCGGCCGGCAGAAAAGTAACTTACCAGTCAGTTACCATGGAGCGGACGCAGATGCCCCGGCGCTGGGAGCGGCGGAAGGAGGCGCGGCCGGCGGAGATCGTCGCCGCCGCGCTGCAGCTCTTCTCCGACCGCGGCTTCGCCGCCACCCGCCTCGAGGACGTGGCGACCGTCGCCGGGGTGAGCAAGGGAACCGTCTACCTCTACTTCGAGAGCAAGGAGCAGCTCTTCGAGGCGGTGGTCCGGGAGGCGGTCGCCCCCAACATCGACCGCGCCGAGGCCCTGGTCGCCGCCTTCGAGGGCCCGACGCCCGACCTGCTGCGCGCGCTCTTCGCCTTCGTCGCCGAGGTGCTGGAGACGCCTCTCACCGGCGTGATGAAGCTCATCGTCTCCGAGTCGGGGAACTTCCCGCAGCTCGCTCGGCTGTACGCGGACCTCGTGCTCCGGCGCGCCTTCGCGCTGATGCGTCGCATCCTCGAGCGCGGCGTCGCCCGCGGCGAGTTCCGTCCCCTGGACACCGAGGCCACCGTCCCCCTGGTGGTCGCGCCGGTCGTGCTCCTGGGCGTGTGGAAGCACTCGTTCGGCGCCCACACCGACCTGGTGCTCGACCGCCGCCGGGTCCTCGAGGCGCATTGCGAGAACTTGATCCGTGGCCTGGCCGCGGACCCCGGAGGTCGCTCATGAAGCTGCCACTCACGGTCGCCGCCGTCGTCGCGCTCGCCGGGTGCAATCGCCCCGAGGGCGTCTTCCACGGCTGGGCCGAGGCCGACGAGACCCGCGTCGCGCCCCTGACCACCGGAACCCTCACCCGCCTCGCCGTCGAGCGCGGACAGACGGTGGATGCCGGCACGCTCCTCTTCACCCAGGATTGCGACGCCGAGCGCGCCGCCCGGGACCAGGCCGAGGCCCGGCTCGCCCAGTCCCAGGCCCAGCTCGCCAACCTCGAGGCGGGCGGCCGAGCCACGGAGATCGATTCCGCGCTGGCCCAGGTGCGCGAGGCGAGAAGCGCCTTCGAGCTGGCCCAGTCCGACCTCCGCCGCACCGAGCAGCTGGCCAGGGAAGGTGCCTCCACCCAGCAACGCCTCGATCTGGCCCGCTCCAACGCCGAGCAGACCGCGGCGCGGTTGCGCTCGGCCGAGGCCCGGCTCCGGACGCTGCAGATCCCGGTGGGGCGACTTCAGGAGATCGAGGCTCAGCGCGCGGCCACCGAGATGGCCCGGGCCGCGCTCGCCTCCGCCGAATGGAGGCTCCAGCAGCGCTCCGCGGTCGCCCCCGCATCCGGCCGCGTGGTGGACACCTATTACCGGAGCGGGGAGATGGTCCCTGCCGGCGCGGCGGTGCTCTCGCTGCTGCCCGACGGCGCGCTCCGCGTCCGCTTCTTCGTCCCCGAGCCGCAGCTCGCGTCGGTGCGGATCGGCGCCCCGGTCCGCGTCACCTGTGACGGCTGCCCGGCTCCGCTGGATGCGCAGGTGAGCTACGTCTCGCCCAAGCCCGAGTACACCCCGCCGGTCGTGTACGCCGGCGATGCCCGGAGCAAGCTGGTGTACCTGGTCGAGGCGCGCTCCTCTGCGCTCCAGGGGCTCCATCCCGGCCAGCCCCTCGACGTCCGGGTGGCGCGATGACCGCCGCCCCTCTGGCCATCGACGTGCGCGGGCTCCACAAGTCCTTCGGGCCGCGCGCGGTGGTGCAGGGCCTCGACCTGCGCGTCGCCCGGGGACAGATCTGCGGCTTCCTGGGCGCCAACGGCAGCGGCAAGACCACCACCCTGCGGATGCTCTGCGGCCTCCTGACCCCCGACGCCGGCGAGGGCACCTGCCTCGAGCTCGACATCCGCAAGGACGCGGCCCGCATCCGCCGCCGGGTGGGCTACATGACCCAGCGCTTCTCCTTCTACGAGGACCTCACCGTCCAGGAGAACCTCGACTTCGTCGCCCGCCTGTACGAGCTGCCCGACCGCGAGCGGCGCATCGACGCGGTCCTGCAGCGCGCGGGACTGACCGACCGGCGCACCCAGCTCGCGGGCGAGCTCTCCGGCGGCTGGAAGCAGCGGCTGGCCCTGGCCGCCTGCGTTCTCCATGAGCCGGAGCTCCTCCTGCTCGACGAGCCCACCGCCGGCGTTGACCCCAAGGCCCGCCGCGAGTTCTGGGACCTCATCCACGTTCTGGCCAGCGAGGGCATCACCGTCCTGGTGAGCACGCACTACATGGACGAGGCCGAGCGCTGTCATCGCATCGTCTATCTCGCCGGGGGCAAGGTGGTCGTGGAGGGCTCGGCGGAGGAGGTGGTCGCCCGCTCCGGGCTGGTCACCTTCGTCGGGACGGGGGAGCAGGAGGCCCTGTCGGAGGCCGCGGCCGCCCTCGAGCCCGCGCCGGGAGTCGAGTCGGTGGCGATGTTCGGGCAGACGCTCCGGGTGAGCGGGACCCATCGCCAGGCGCTGGAGAAGGCCCTCGCCCCGTGGCGGGCCCGGCAGGGGCTGACCTGGGTCGACGAGCCGCCCACCCTCGAGGACGTGTTCATCCATCTGCTGTCCGACCGGAGGTTCGCCGCATGAACCTCTCGGTCCATCGCTTCGTGGCGGTGCTGCAGAAGGAGCTCATCCAGGCGCGGCGAGACCGCTTCACCCTCGCCCTGATGATCGGCATGCCGCTGGTGCAGCTGTTCCTCTTCGGATTCGCCATCAACACCGACCCCAAGCACCTCCCGACGGCGCTGGTGATGGGTGACGACTCGCGTCCGGCGCGCTCGCTGGTCGAGTCGATGCGAGCCACCGAGTACTTCGACATCTCCCAGCCCACCTCTCCGGCCGAGGCTGAGCGGGCGATGGCCCGGGGCGACGTGCTCTTCGTCCTCGAGGTACCGGTGGACTTCGCCCGGCTGATGGAGCGGCAGGAACGTCCGGCGGTCCTCCTCGCCGCCGATGCCACCGACCCCACGGCGGTGAGCAGCGCCTTCGCCGCGGCCTCCGGCGTGGGCCAGGGGCTCCTGGCGCGCGATCTTCCCGGCGCGGCTCCCCCCGCAAGGCCCTTCGACTGGCGCGTCCACCGCCGCTACAACCCCGAGGGCATCACCGCCTACAACATCGTGCCCGGGCTCATCGGCACGCTCCTGACCTTCACCCTCGTGGTCATCACCGCCCTCGCGGTCACCCGCGAGCGCGAGCGGGGCACGATGGAGAACCTCCTCGCGATGCCGGTGCGCCCCCTGGAGGTGATGCTGGGGAAGATCGTCCCCTACATCTTCCTCGGCTACGTGCAGGTGGCGCTCATCCTCGGTGCGGCGGTGCTGGTGTTTCAGGTGCCGCTGCGCGGCTCGGTGCTCCTGCTCCTCGTGGGCCTCGGGCTGTTCATCGCCGCGAATCTCGCGGTGGGCTTCACCTTCTCCACCCTGGCCCGGAACCAGCTGCAGGCGATGCAGATGGCGGTGTTCTTCATCCTCCCCTCCATCCTGCTCTCCGGGTTCATGTTCCCCTTCGCCGGCATGCCCGGCTGGGCGCGGGTCCTCGGCGAGATGCTCCCGCTCACCCACGCGCTCCGGCTCATCCGCGGCATCCTCCTCAAGGGCAACGGCGCTCTCGACGTGCTGCCGCACCTCCTCCCCCTGATGCTGTTCTCGGTGGTGGTGGGCACCCTGGCGATTCGCGGCTACCGCCAGACGCTCGACTAGACTCCCCGGGGCAGGAGGGCGCCGCTGACCACCGCCGGCCCGGACGACACCTCTCTCGCTCGCCTCTCGGTCCTCGACTGGATCGGCGCGGCCCTGGTGACCGTGTCTGGCCTCGTGTCCCTGGCCTGCCGCTGGCCGTCGCGCCCATGTTCCGGCGGCTATCGGAGTCGATCGGCGCCGGCGCTCCGGGCGGGCTCGGCAGGGTGCTTCAGGGCTGGTTTCCGCTCGTGCTGGGTCTGGCCCCGCTCGCCGTCGTCGTTTATGCCCTGGCGGTCCGGCAGCCAGTCGCCCGACGGCGGCTGCTCCTCGTGCTCGCCTTCATACTGACCGTGCTGGCGGGCGGAGTGTTCCTGGTTGCACTGTACGGGACCCTCTTCAGCATGGCCGGCGGCGCGACGACCGGCTCGTGAGCGCCGCTCATCGGGGGTTTCGGGGGCCAACATCCGGTTGCCAGCGTCGATGGAAATTTCCGTCCACCAGTAGCACGAGGGCGCGTCACCCCGTTGTCAAAGGAGGGGGGATCCGTTATTTGCGCTGCCGGGTTCGCTTGGCTCTCTGAAGAGGTTCCCCCCCACCGCTTCAGACGAGAAAGAGCGAGCTCGTCGTAGAAGGCCTGTGGCCCGGCGTCCGTCGCGGATTGCCGGGCTGCTTCTTTTCCGGGTCCTTCCGGGGCTCAACCGCCGCTGCCGGACCGTCGCCGGGCGCGGAGCGCCTCCGCCAGCTCGTCGGCGGCCGAGCGCCGCGCGGGCGTGGGGGTCTCCGGCGGGTCGCTCACCAGGGGCGCCGGTCGCGGCGTCGGGGTGCGGGGCGTGGGCGCGGCGGCATCGCTCCCCGCGCTCGGGGTCGCCGCTGGCTGGATGCGGAAGCGGAGGCGGTACTGCCGTTCGCAGCGCGGGCCACAGAACCAGCCCGCTCCGGCGAGGAAGGTGCCGCCCGAGGCGCGGAGCTGGTCGTCCGTGGTGCCGGCGATGGTCGAGCGGCAGCCGGTGCAGTGCTGCCCGGCCGCCTCTTCCCGCTTCTCGGCTCGAGAGCGAATCCACTTCGCCAGCACGTGCGACTCCATCTCCCCGCTCCGCTGGAGAGAACGATGGAGGGATCCGGCGCGCCCGACAAGCGAGTCACCGCGCTCCCGGAGACTCGACCCCCCGGGGCGTTGACGACCTTGGTCATTGACCCAGGCTCCGTCAGTCCCGCCCCAGCCCTCGCGCGGCGGCTCGACGAACCTGGATGTCGGCGTCGCTGAGCGCGGCACGCAGGGCTGCGCGCGCCTCGGCCGACTCGAGGTGGACCAGCGACTCGGCGGCGGCCCTCCGGACATCGCGGTCCTCGTCACGGACCAGCACGGTGAGGCGCTTCGCCGCCGCCTCGTCCCGGGAGAACCCGCGGAGCGCCTCGGCGGCCGCGATCCGGACATCGGCCACGGCGTCGCGGGAGGCGTCCAGCAGCGCGGCCGGCGCCGTCCCGAGGCCCTCCAGCTCACCGAGAGCCTCGACCACGACCACCCGGACCTCGGGAACGGTGTCCTTCGCCGCCCGGGAGAGCGCGGGGGCCGCGCGCGGGTCCTCGAGCCGACCCAGCGCCCGCGCCGCATCGGCCCGGATCTCCGGAACGGCATCGGCGAGCGCCGAGGAGAGGGCAGGCAGGGTGCGGGCGTCCTCCATCGAGGCGAGCGTGTGCAGCGCCGCCAGCCGCACCTCGGGAACGGGATCTCCCAGCGCCTTCCTCGCGACCTCGAGCGCCGCGGCGTCCTCCATGCGGGCCAGAGCCTGGAGCGCCGCCTCACGCACCTCGGAGCTGCGGTCCGTGGCGAGCCCGAGGAGCGCCGGGACGGCCCGGCGGTCCTCGATGGCCCCGAGGGCCGAGGCCACCGCCTCGCGGACGGAGGCATCCGGGTCCTGGCGCCGTGCGAGGAGCGCATCGACCGCGGCGCCGTCCTCCGACTCCCCGAGCGCCTCGGCTGCGGCCCGCCGCACCCCGGGCTCCGGGTGTCCGAGGGCCGCCTTGAGGGCCGGGGTGTTCCGGGGGTCTTCCGAGCGGCCCAGCGCCCACGCCGCGGCGATGGCCACCGCCGGCGTCCCGTCGCGCAGGGCGGCCAGCAGCCCGTCGCGTCCCGCGCCGTCTCCATGCACTCCCAGCCCGTACGCCGCGGCCTCGCGGGTGGGCGCGGCGGCGGAGCGCAGGCCGGCCACGAGCTTGCTCAGGGCCTCGGGCGCAGGGCTGTCACCGAGCCACGTCGTCGCCGCGCGCCGGACACAGGGGCGGGGGTCGGCGAGCGCGTCGCCCAGGACGCCGATGACTGCCGGCGCCTTCACCGGACCCCACCCCAGCTCGGGAAGCGCCTCCTCCCCGGCGAGCCGCTGGCGCGACCAGCTCCACCCGCCCTGGTGGAGCCGGTCCGCGGCCAGGGTGCAGAGCCGGGCATCGCCGCTGCGGAGCGCCTCGAGCGCGGCGCGCATCTCGGCCTCGGTGGGACCGGGGTGAGAGAGAGCGTGGAACCCACGGCGCGGGTGGTGATCGTGGGAGCGAGCGCGCGCCGGTCCCGCGCCGGCCACCGCGGCCAGCATCAGCATCGCCATCCAGCGGCGCATCAGTCCCTCTGACCGAGCGCCTGGGCGGCGGCGCGCCGGACGGTGACGTCCTTGCTCTGCATCGCGGCGATGAGCGCCTGGAGCGCCGCGCCGTCGCGGATGTCGGAGAGCGCCTCCACGGCCGCGCCGCGCACGTCCGGGTCGGCGTCGTCGATCAGCGCCTTGAGCTGGGGCACCGCCTTGGGGTCGTGGATCTCCCCCAGGGACTCGGCCGCCTGCTGCCGGACCTCCGGGCTCGGGTCGCGCGTGGCGTCGAGCAGGCCCTGGGGAGCGTTCTTGAGCTCCAGGTGACCGAGCCCTGCCGCGGCGGCGGCACGGACGTCCGCGTTCTCGTCCTTCAGCGCGGTGATGAGGCCGTCCTGCGCCGCCGGTTCCTGGTAGCGAGCCAGAGCGTGTACCGCCCGGATGCGGACGTCGGCGCTCGGGTCCTTCACCAGCTTGGCCAGCGGGGCGAGCGCGCGCCGGTCACCCCGCTGCGAGAGCCCTTCCATCGCGGTGAGCCTGACGCGGAGGTCGGAATCTCCGAGCAGCTTGATCAGCGGCTCGCCGGCCGCCGGCTCGTCGAAGGAGAGGAGCGCCTCGGCGGCCTCGCGGCGCACGGCCGGGTTCGCATCGGCTGCGGCCCGGGTCAGGGCTGGAATGGCCTTCGGGTCCTCGAGACACCCCAGCGCCTCCACCGCCGACTTGCGAACCTCGACGTTCGCGTCGCCGAGGAGAGCGGACAGCGGCTCGAGCGCCCGCGAATCCCCGAGCCGGCCCAGCGACTCCGCGGCGGCCTGGCGCACGCCGGGGTCGCCGTCCTTGAGCGCTCCGATGAGCGCGTCGACGGTCTTGGGATCGGCCGCGGTGCGGCTCCCCCCGTGGCGGCCGCTCCGGGCGTGCGCCCGGCGAATGGCGTCGCGGGCCTGGCGCTGGGCGTCGCGGGCGATGCGCTGGGCGTCGCGATGCATGCGGTCCGCGTCCGGGGGGGACGGCGGGCTGGGAGGCTTCGGAGGTGCAGGCGCGCGGGGAGCGGGAGGGACGGGCCCGGCGAACGCGACCGGCGCGGTGGTCCAGGTCCGCGGCGTGGTCGCCACGACGGGCGTGGCCGCCACAGTGGGCACGGCCAGGGTGGGCGGCGTGGCGGCCTCCGCTGGCACGCGGTTGGCGAGCGCCAGTAGCGGCGTCCCCGACGTGGCGGGACCGAGGAGGTCCGCGCGCGGGCCGGGCTGCTCGGTGGCAGGCGGCCGGGGAGCGGGCTTGGAGTTTCGTTTCGAGGACGGCGGCGCCGCGTCGGGCGCAGGGGGCGGCGCGGTGCGCTTCGGCTCCGGCGCAAGCGGGGTCACGCTGGAGTCGGCCTCCGTCTCGCCGCTCCCACCTCCGGCCGAGTCCTGAAGGTCACCCTCGAGCACCTCCCGATCGAGCGACTGGACGGCGATCACCGCGCGGGATTGGTTCCGGAGCGCGCCGGTGTCCGCGGCCGGACCGGTGAGCGTCGATCGACCGCCGAGCGCGGCCCGCTCGGGCGCGGCGCGCACGCCGGGGGCGACGAAGACGGTCAGGAGCAGCAGCAGCGCCATCCCGCCGACGTGCCACGGCCGGAGCCGCTCCACCTCATCGGCGCCCCGCTCGAGGAGCCTCGTGACCCGGGCGAGGAGCTGGCTCGGGTGCTCCGCCATCCAGGCGAGGGGCAGCGTGGTGGGGCGGCCGTCGAGCCAGGCCGCGACCGAGGCCAGTCCCCGCGCCACGTCGAGCCCCGAGCCGTTGCGCGCCGCCGCCCAGTCATCGCAGAGGTACTCCGCCACCTCCTGCATCCGCGCCCGGGCCAGGCGGTTCAGGGGCTGGAAGAAGAAGAGCTGCTCGAGCACCGAGCCCATGACCAGCCACACCGGGTCGAGCCGGCGGAGGTGGGCCAGCTCATGCGCGAGCACACTGCGCTGCTGGCCGGCATCGAGCTCCAGGAGCGCCTCGGCGGGGAGGCAGATCTCCGACCACCCGAGCGCGACCGGGCTCTTCAGCCCCTCGGCGGTGGTGAGGCGGACCGGGCGGACGTGACCGACATCCCGGCAGAGCCCCTCCAGGCGGGCGCGGACCAGCGGGTCCATCACCGGCGCTCGCTCGCCGAGGGCGGTGAGCAGCCGTGCCCGGAGCACCGCCAGCCGGAGCAGGAAGGCGCTGGCCACGACGGCCCAGCCGAGGAAGGCCAGCCCCGCGGGCGACAGGCGAGGGACGGCGAGGGTGTGAGGCTCGGGAAGCGCCGGACTCTCGCTCGCGGCCACGGGGAGCGCGGCGACGGGAGGAACCGCCGGCACGGGCGGAACGGCGGGAACCGCGGGCACCACGCTGGTGTTTTCCTCGGGCGCCGGGTGGACGCGCAGCGCCGACGGGGGAGGTGAGTGGTGCTTCCGGACGATGGCGACCCGCGGCATCTCGGCGCTCGCGGGGGCGGCGGTCAGCTCCGGGAGCGCCGGGGCACGGAGCTCGGCGGCGCCTCCGAACGGGGTGAGCCCCGCGGCGAGCTGGAGCGTCGCCGTGACCAGCCCTCCGACGAGCGCGGTGCGCCAGGCGAGGTCCCGCAGCCGGAGCGACCGGAGGAGCCCCGCTCGCTCGGCGAGCCACACGCCGCCGATGAGCGCCGTGCTGTGGACGGCGTAGGTCAGGAGCCAGGCCACGCCGAGCGTGGCCAGGAGCGACAGGAGAGTCCCGACGATGCCGGCGCTCATCGGCCGCCTCGCTTTCCGCTGCGGCCCTCGGCCTCGCCAATCAGCGCGCGCACCTTCTCGAGGTCGCCCGGCCGGACGCTGCCCGCATCGAGCAGGTGACTCATCAGCGCCGCCACGTCACCCCCGAAGAGCAGGTCCGTGAGCCCGCTCACCATCGAGCGACGGACCTCGCCCTCCGAGACGCGCGCCCGATAGACGTATTGCCTGCCCTGGGAGGTATGATTCACAACCCCCCGTTTTTCCAGCCGACTCAGGAGGGTGGCGATGGTGGTGGGGGCCAGGTCCCGGGCCGGGCGGAGCGCCTCGGCAATCTCGGCGACGGTGGCCTCCCGCTTGTCCCAGAGCACGCGCAGGAGCGCGATCTGGAGGTCGGTCAGCTGGGTGGCGTCGGGCATGGGAGCTCCTCGGCTTCGTCGACACGTGTAATACTACTCCTGTAGACGAGTCAAGCCCCGGTCGATTGCAGCCGTATCCCGAGAACACCGGGCCGGGGTCTCAGAGGCGTCTCTCCCGAGGCGCGCCCTCTCAGAGGTGCCCTCTCAGAGGTGCCAGACACCTCGTTACGGGCCTGCATCCACGGGTGCCAGGCAGGCACCCCGTGACCGCACCTGCACCCCGTGACCGCGTCTCGTTACCGGACACTCGTGACCGGCGCCAGCCGGGGTCTCACGCCCGAGTTGTTGGCCGGTGAGCGGGGCGCATCGGCGCCGAGGGCAGTTGTCCTGTCGCCTGCCCACAACGAGGCCGACGCCGCCGCCGCTCGGGCCGGAACCCACTTCGGAGCTCGTGTCCCTCCCCTCGAGAACCGAGGAGTGTCGTCATGCGCATCAAGAGGTTGCTTGTCGCCCTCGCCATCGGTGGCGTGTCTCTCGTTGCCGCCGCTCGCTGCGGCGACGACGTGTCCGGAGGGCAGATCGCGGACGGGGGGGTCATGGTCGTGGACGGTGGCATCCCGCCGCCCCCGCCCCCGCCGTCGCCCCCGATGCCGCCGCCGCCCCCGATGCCGCCGTACGTGACCAGCCCCCAGTCGACCGAGGGCCGGTAGGTCGGAACCTACGCAGCCACCGCGAGTGGTGCCTCACAGTCGTTACCCGGCGACGCGTTTCGCCCCCGAGCTCAGGGACAGGGGAACAGCGCGTCCAGCGCGGCGATGGCGGCCGCGGGGTCGAGCGCCGAGACCGTGGTCGCCTGCGCCTGAGCCTTCAGCACGTCGGCCTTCGCCGAGTCGATCGCCCGGGCGGCCCGGTCCAGGAGCGGAAGGAAGGTCTGGAGGAAGGTCAGCCGGGCCTCCTTTCCGCCGGCGGTGGCGCAGCTCAGCTCGGCGAACTTCTTCCGCGCGACCAGCGCCATCCCGCGGAGCAGCGCGCGGTCGTACTGCGCCCTGGCCCGCCCCTGGAGGTCGAGCTGCGCGGCCGGGACGGCCTGATCGAGGTCTCGCCAGCAGCGGGCGGCGAGCGCCGCGTCGAAGCCCCGGTCATGCGTCCCGGGGCCGATGGCCTGGATGCGGCGGGCGATGCCGAGCGGAGCGCCGCGCGACGTTCCACCGGTGTAGTAGGCCCAGGCGCTGTCGCAGTTGTTCGGGGTGTTGATGCAGCTGTTCACCTCCGAGTAGGTCGAGACGTAGAAGAACCACACCAGCGCCGCCTCGATGCGCGCGGCCTGGATGCGGTTCCGCTCCCCGAGCGCCCCCTTCGCGAAGGCGTCGTTGAGGATGGGAAGGAGCTTCGCCGGACCCACGCAGCGGTCGGGCGCCGTCTCGGGGACTCCGGCGGTGCTGCAGGCCGCGCTGGCCGCCGGATAGTGGTAGTCCTCGCGGCGCTGGACGCGCGAATCGATGCCCTGATCGACGGCGTACGCTACCCGGGCATCGATGAAGTCCTGCTTGCCCGGAACCACCCGGTCCTCCCAGAGCTTGGTCGCGATCTCCTCGAAGGCAGCGGTGCGGGCGATCGTGGAGACGTTGGGGTCGATCCGCGGGTAGTCGTCCGGGCTCGCGTCGGTGATGCAGGCAGACCACTGGTCGGTGGCGCTGCCATTCAGCCGGGGGAGGTAGTCGAGCGGGTCGGCGGAGCACCCGGAGAGGTCCTCCACGTAGGCAAGGCCACCGGAGGGGCAGTCCTGGGCGTCGACGTAGCGCTGGTCGGGACCTGGCTCGATCGGGCCAGGGTCGCTGGTCGAGCAGCTGGCGAGGAGAACGGCGAGGGACACGACGAGGTGACGGGAGTGCATGCAGTTCGGGTCTCTCCTCAGAAGGGATGAAGGGTGAGCGAGGCGATGAGTCCGCGCGCGGCGCCGTTCACGCTCGAGCCGTGCGCGCGGTACGGCATGTCGAGCAGGTTCTCGAGGACCAGCGCCAGCGAGCCGACCTGGCCGAACACCCACCCCGCGCGTAGGTCGACCACCGCGTAGCCGGGGGTTCCCCCCAGCGGGATGCGCGCGTCGGACTGGTCAGCCACCGCGAGCCGGGTCTGGGCCGCCGCCCAGCGGAGCGCGGCGCCGACGCGGAGCCCCAGCGGCAGGCTCCACTCGGTCTCCACGGTGCCGTTCAGGGGCGGGACGCGGGACAGCGGCACGCGCTCGGCGTAGGGCACCGTGGGGTCGATCGGTGGGTCTGCGAGGTTCGGGCCCTCGCCCCAGGTCCAGGTGGTCGTGGCGCGGAGCCACCACCAGGAGACCGGACGCACCCGGATCATCGCCTCCAGCCCGCGGAGCACGGAGACGTCGGGCGCGTTCACCAGCTGGACGCGGTTCCACGACGCGAGGCACTGGGGCGTCTCGGGCGGGCACTCGGTTGCGGGCACGGTCACCTTGCCGATCGCCGAGTCGATCCACGTCTGGAACACCCAGAGCTCCGCGCTCACCGGCCCGGTGCGCAGCCGCGTGCCCAGCTCGGCACCGAGCGCGCGCTCCGGCCGCAGGTCCGGGTTCTCGAACTGGAACCCGGGGCCGGTCTGCTGGCGCGAGGTGAGGTCGTCCAGGTTCGGCGCCCGGAAGGACAGGTCCACGTCGGCGAGCAGCGTCCACGCCGGATGGGGCTGCCACTCCGCACCGAGGTGGCCGGCGGTAGGATGCCATCGCGTGTCCACCGGCCGTGAGCCCGAGTCCGGGTCGCCCGGCGCATGGGCCTCGACCCAGCCAAGTCGGGCGCCCCCGCGCAGCACCC
Organism: Myxococcaceae bacterium; assembly: GCA_003818285.1. Taxonomy (GTDB): domain Bacteria; phylum Myxococcota; class Myxococcia; order Myxococcales; family Myxococcaceae; genus RPRB01. The sequence goes on along the minus strand of RPRB01000118.1, from coordinate 463 downwards.
ATTCCGGCGCCGGCCGGAGGGCGAGATCGGCGAAGACGCCTCCGGTGAAGTAGCGCGAGCCGCCGAGGTACTGACCGCGGCTCCGCGGAACGGTGACGTCGATGTCGGTGAAGCGAATGGCGCTCGCCGAGCGGACGAGGTCCAGGTAGCCGTCGATCCCGGTGGTGAGCGCGAGCGTCGACTCGTCGAGGCTCCACTGGAAGCGCGTGGCGGCAGTCAGCCCGAGCGTGTCCACGTCGTCCTCGCCGGTGTTCACCACGTACGAGGCGGGCCGGTTTCCGCTGCGGAGCTCGTGCTGGTTCTGCCAGCTCGCCGTCACCCGGGCCCACCGCACCGGTCCGTCCTCCGGCCGCAGCTCCCAGGCGGCGTAAGTGAGGGTGCGGAACTGCTCGAGGTAGAACAGGCACTCGTCGTCCCGCGCCGAGGGCGGCGGGCACTGATCCGTCCGTGGCGCGTTCAGCTC
>RPRB01000117.1 GCA_003818285.1 Myxococcaceae bacterium | reverse complement strand
TCGACGGGGGCATCGACCTCGGCGCGATGCTCCGGCCGGCCCGCGGCGTGGCGGCATACGTGCTCGCGCTCCTCGACGAGCCGGCACCGCGGCGCACCGTCCTCGCCCTCGGAACCTCCGGTGGCTTCCGCCTCTGGGTGAACGGGGAGAAGGTGGCCAGCGGCGACGCGTACCACCCCGCCCGGCCCGACCAGGAGCGCATCTCGGTGCAGCTCCGCGCCGGCGTGAACCGGGTGCTCCTCAAGGTGTGCCACGAAGACTCCGGCGTGCTCGGGGCTTACCTCCGCGACGAGTCGGCGCGGGCTCGCCCGGTAACACCCGACCGGCTTCCCGGGCTCCGCGCAGGTCCCCCTCCGGCGGCGAGGCTGCTCCCCACGCTGTCCGGCAGTCTTCAAGATGACGTGGCCCGCCGTCCGGACGACGCGCGGTTGCGGGCGGACCTCGCCCAGGTGCTCGAGGCGACGCAGGCCTTCGACTCCCGCGACCACAGCGACGCGGTGAACGCCGACCGGGCCGCCGCCGACGCCTCCCGCAAGGGCCGATCCGACGCGCGCCTCGAGCTGCTCGCGGCACGGCTGCAGCAGGACGAGAACGTCCGCCGCCGGCATCTCGAGGCTGCACTTGCCGCGGCCCCGGACCTGCTCGAGGCCCGCGTGCTCCTCGCTCGCGCCGAGCTGTCCCAGGGACACCCGGAGCGGGTCCTCCCCCTGCTCCAGCCGCTGGTCCAGCGGTGGAAGGCGTTCGTCCCCGCCCAGGTGCTGCTGGCACGCGCCGAGGACGAGCTCGGGGACCCGGTGTCGGCGACCCGGCGCATCGAGGAGCTGCCCCCCTCCAGCTGGCGCATTCCCGAGGCCGGGCGCGAGCGGGTGCGCAGCGCGCGGCGTCTGGACCGGGGTGACGAGGCGCTGGATCGCCTGCGAAGCGTTCTTCAGGCAAGACCCGGCGACGGCAGCAGCCTCTCGCTCCTCGCCGAGATGCTGGCCGACCGGGGAGACGCCGCCGGCGCCGGGGACGCGCTGCGCACCGCGCTCCGCCTCTCACCCACCAGCAACGACGTCCGCCTCCGGCTGGCCGAGGTCCTCGCCTCCAACGGGCGGCTCGAGGAAGGGCTCACCCTCTTTTCCGAGGCCGAGGCGCTCTGCCCGGACGACCCCGAGGTCTTCGAGCGGAAGGGCCGTGCCCTTCTCTACGCCGGACGCAAGGAGCCGGCGCTCGCCGCGCTGGACCGCTCGCTGGTGCTCCGACCTCAGAACCCCGCCCTCCGCGACGCAGTCCGGGCCCTCCGCGGCACCGAGACAACCGCCGCCACGGCCGACGGCATCGACATCCGTCCACTCGTCGCCGAGGCCGACAGCTACGCCGAGGACGCGGTCACGCTGGCCGACGTCACCCGCGTCCGCGTGCAGAAGAGCGGCCTCTCCAGCCGCTTCCACCAGCTGGCGGTGAAGGTCTACACCCGGCGGGGGGTGGACGCGTTCCGCAGCTTCCCCATCACCTACAGCCCGAGCCGGGAGGAGGTCCGGATCCTTCGCGCCCGGATCACCAAGGCCGATGGCTCGCTGGTCGAGAGCTTCGGCGACACCAACCGCAGCCTCAACGAGCCGTGGGCCGGCATGTACTACGACGCCCAGGCCAAGGTGCTCAGCTTCCCCGGGCTCGCGCCAGGCGACGTGCTCGAGCTGCAGTACCGGGTGGAGGACACGGCGAGCGATAATCTCTTATCCGATTACTGGGGCGACCTCTCCTACGTCCAGGGCGTCACTCCCAAGCTCCGCTGGGAGTACGTCGTCGACATGCCTGCCGGCCGCACGCTCTACTGGAACGAGAAAACGCTCGGAGCGGGAGTGAGCGCGCGACGCGAGCCCACCTCCGACGGCCGCGTGCTCTACCGCTTCGGGGCCCGGCACGTCTCGCGGATCACGCCGGAGCCGGGGATGCCCGGCTGGTCCGAGGTGGCGGCCACCCTGCACGTCTCGACGTACCGCACCTGGGAGGACGTGGGCCGGTACTACTGGAGCCTCATCCGCGACCAGCTGGTGCCGGACGACAGCATCCGTCGGGCGGCGGAGGGAGCGCTGGTCGGCGTGGACCGGAAGGACACCCGCGCGGTGGTCCGGGCTCTCTACGAGTACGTGGTGAAGAACACCCGCTACGTGGCGCTCGAGTTCGGCATCCACGGGTACAAGCCCTACCGCGTGGACCGGGTGCTGGCCCGCCGATTCGGCGACTGCAAGGACAAGGCGTCGCTGCTGCACGCGCTGCTCCAGGCCTCCGGCGTGGAGAGCCGCATCGTGCTGCTCCGGATGCGGCAGCTGGGCGCCGTGCCGGCGGAGCCGGCGTCACTGGCGGTCTTCAACCACGCCATCATCTGGGTCCCGGCGCTCGACTGGTACCTGGACGGCACCGCCGAGTTCCACGGCGCGACAGAGCTGCCCATCCCTGATCGCCGGGCGAGCATCCTGGTCGTCGAGCCGGACGGAAAGAGCCGGTTCACCGTCACGCCCGAGGCACGCCCCGAGGACAACGTCACCGACGTGCAGCTGGAGCTCGCGCTCGGGCCGGGTGGCGCGGCCGAGGTGAAGGGCGAGAGCCGCGTCAGCGGGAGCGCTGCGCCCGAGTACCGGCGGAGCTACCAGTCCGCCGCCACCCGCCGCACCACCTTCGAGCAGGGATGGGCGCGGACCTTCCCCGGGCTGAGCGTGGACAAGGTGTCGATCAGCGATCCCTCCCGGCTGGACCAGGACGTGGCCCTCGACTACCAGCTGAGCATCCCTCGCTACGCCGAGGTGGGCGGAGACACCCTGCGGTTCCTTCCCTTCGGCAGCCGCCGGGGCTACGTCGAGACCTACGCCGGGCTGGTCGAACGCCGCGGAGACCTGGTGCTCGACGGACCGAGCGTGAGCCGCTTCACCTTCCGCTATCGGCTCCCTCCGGGATGGAGCGTGGACGCGCTCCCGCCCGACGTGACCACCGAGAGTGGATTCGGGAAGCTCCGTCTCTCCTACGCCGTCGAGCAGGGCGTGCTGGTCTGCCGCGGCGAGCTGGTCTTCGCCCGGGACCGCATCTCGGCGAACGAGTACCCGGCCTTCCGCGCCTTCGTCGCTGGAGTGGACCAGGCCTTCTCGCGCAAGGTGCTGGTCCGCGCGCCCCGGAAGACCGCCTCGCCCCAGCGCGCCGCCCGCCCCCCGGCGTCCGCAGCCGCGCCACTCGCCCTCGCCACGAGCCCATGAACCCGGTCCCCGAGGCCCCGCTGCGGATCACCGTCGCGGTCTGCGCCTACGTGCTGCTCGTGGTGTGGGTGACGTTGCGGGGGCTGGACACCGGGCTTCGCCGGTCGGGCTGCGCGGCGCCCATCCGCCGGAGCCTGCTGGTGCGCATCGGGGCTCTGCTCGGGACGTGGTTCCTCGCGGTGACCGCCGCGGCGGTGGCGGGAGCCTGGCTGGATCCCGGGGCTCCCCGCGCCCTCGGGTACCTCGTCCCGGCGCTCGCGCTGTCGCTGGTGCTCTGGCGCGCGGGGTGGCTGCAGGCCGCGGTGCAGGCGCTCTCTCCGTCGGCGATCCCCTGGCTGCAGACCCTGCGTATCGGGGGCGGGTTGACGCTCTTCGCCGCCTGGGCCTCGGGGTTCGCTCCCTGGGGCTGGGTCGCCACCGCAGGGACGGGAGACATCCTGGTGGGGCTTGGCGCGGCGGCGGTCGCGGCACTGCTCGGAACGGGGCTCGCCTGGTCACGCACGGCGGCGCTGGCCTGGAACGTCTTCGGGCTGGCGGACCTGGCCCACACCCTGGTGCGGGGCCTGCTCGCCGCGCCGGGACCGCAGCAGCGCATCTTCGAGACCCCGCCCAACCTGGTCCCGATGGTGTTCCCCTTCATCTACCTGCCGGCGTTCATCGTCCCGCTCACGATCCTCCTGCACATCCTCTCGCTGCAGCAGCTGGGGAGGATGGGGCGCGCGGCGCCCCGCTAGCACTGCGAGGAGATCACTCGGTGCGCATCGCCTCGACCGGATCGAGCCGGGCGGCGCGCGCAGCGGGGTAGATGCCGAACAGGAGTCCCACGCCCGAGCTCATCGCCAGGGACAAGGCCACGGCCCAGGTCGGGACCGAGGTGGGGAAGTTGAAGGCCCAGCGGGCGAGGAAGGCCACTGCCGCGCCCACCAGCACGCCGAGCACACCTCCGAAGAGCGAGAGCATGATCGCCTCGGTGGCGAACTGACCGAGGATGCGGTGCCGCTTCGCCCCCAGCGCCTTCCGCACGCCGATCTCCTGGGTCCGCTCCGTCACCGAGACCAGCATGATGTTCAGGATGCCGATCCCTCCGACGATGAGGGAGAGCAGGCACACCCCGAAGCTCGCCGCGGTCACCACCGAGGAGATCTGGTTGAAGGCCTGGGTGGCGGACTCGTTGGAGAAGATGAAGAAGTCGTCCTCCTGCTCCGGCTTGAGATTGTGCCGCCGGCGCATGAGCTGGCGCACCTCCTCCATCGCGCGCGGCAGGAGCTCGGTCGAGGCGGCCTGCATGCTGATGTTCAGCGAGCGCTTCTTCCCCCACAGCGGGAAGAAGGCGTTGATGGGGATGACCACCACGTCGTCCTGCTGGAACCCGCCGACGAAGGCGCCCTTGCGCTTCATGATCCCGATCACCCGGAACGGCCGGGTGCGGATGCGCACCTCCTGCCCGATCGCGTCCACCCCGGGGAAGAGGACGTCGGCTACGTTGGAGCCCAGCACTGCCAGCCGCTCGCCGTCCGCCACCTCCTGGACGTTGAACGCCCGCCCGAAGGCGATGTCCATCGCGTTGGTGAGGAAGAAGTCCGCGGTGCCCCCGGCTACCTGGATGTTCGGCCGGGTCTCGTAGCGGTCGGTGGAGATCTTCACGCCGAAGTCCCAGGCCTCGCCCGTGGTGGCGATGACGTCGGGCAGCCGCCGCTCGATGTCGTCCCGGTCCTCGATGGTGAGGTTCGGGCGCTTGGAGAGCCGGTCGAGGTCGAAGTTGCCGAAACCGTTGGGGAATTTTTGGATCTGGAACCCGTTGGAGCCCAGGCCCGTCAGGTCCTCGTCCACCTTGTTCCGGAGCCCTTCCAGGAGGGCCATCATCGCCACCACGGTGGCCGCGCCGATCACGATGCCCAGCAGCGTCAGCAGCGAGCGGAGCCGGTGCCCCCAGAACGTGGAGAAGGCCAGGCGGAAGTTGTCGGTCAGCGCGCGCACCCACAGGTCCTGACGGCCCGTCATGGGCGCCATTGCAGCAGATCCCTGCACCGGGCAGCCAGTCGGCCGGGCCCGGGCCCGGGGGTGGACGGCCTGGACCCGCGTACCCAGGTTCGCTTCCCAACCTGACCGCCCGTCCTCGGGGTCCCGGGCGGTGCCCCGGAGAGGAGTGTTCCCAGTGGAAGCGACGAAGCTGTTGTCGAAGCAGCATGACGAGGTGAAGGAGCTCTTCCAGCGGTTCGAGGCGGCGGAGGACGAGTCCGAGAAGGAGGAGCTCTTCGAGCAGATTGCCGACGACTTCGCCGCCCACGGCGAGATCGAGGAGAAGATCTTCTACCCGGCGGTCTACGTCGGTGAGCTCAAGGAGAAGCTCCAGGAGGCGGTCGAGGAGCACCTCGCCGCCAAGCGGGTCGTTGCCGATCTGCTGGAGATGGAGCCCTCCGACGAGCAGTTCGACCCGAAGATGAAGGTGCTGAAGGAGCTCATCGAGCACCACGTCGAGGAGGAGGAAGGAGAGCTCTTCCCGCTGGTGGGGCAGAACTTCGCCCGCGAGGAGCTGGAGACGCTGGGCGAGCAGATGGAGCAGATGTTCAACCAGCTTCAGGAAGACGAGCCCCGGGAACAGATCCCGGCCCAGACGGACCACGCGCCGCCGCTCCGTTGAGCCCAGGAGGGGGCGCGCCGAGCTGGGCGCTCACCTCGGTGACCGGGGACGCGAGAAGCGCGCGTCAGACGGGGTCGGGCCGGGCCCCGCGATGGCGGCCCGAGGGCGGCGATCACCGCGGCCGGTCGCGGCGGTGACGTTCGCTCAGGCGCCGACCGGCACCGAGGTGCTGGTGGTCTCCGCGGGAACCCACCGCTGCAGCGGATACCCCTCGCTCACCCATCCGGCATAGCCGCCTTCGAGCGGCCGGACCCGGTCGATGCCTCGTCGCTTCAGCCTGAGCGCCACCCGGGCGCTCGTCCACTCGTTGGGTCAACTACAGAAGAGCACGATCTCCCGGCCCCGGCTGATCTCCCGGTGCCGGCGATCGAGCTCGTCTGGCGAGATGCAGAGGGCGCCGGGGAGCGTGGTGCCCGACTCCTCGACCTCCCGGCGGTGGCGAAGGTCCACCACCACCAGGTCGTCACCGGCGTCCAGCCGGCGCTTTAGCTCACGCGCCGACAGGCTTGCGACGCGCAGCTCGGTGTGGAATCGAAGCCGCTGCAGGAGCTTGAAGCCGAGGTACAGCCCCAGCGCCGCAGCGAAGAAGCCCGCGGCCGATCCGGCGTAGGCCATGACAACCGCGAGCACGCGGAAGAAGGGCTCTCCGGCCAGCCAGCCCAGGCCGACGAAGGTCGTGGCCCAGAGAAGGTCGCCGGTTCCATCCAGCAGGAGGAAGCGCCGAAAGCGCATTCCGGACTCGCCGGCCAGCGGAGGGGCGAGCGTGGTCAGTCCGGGGATGAACGGAGCGACGACCAGCGCCCGTGGGCCGTAGCGGGTGAATGCATTCTCGGTGCGCTGCACGCAGATCTCCGGCTCCAGGGAGACGCGGCAGATCAGCCGGAGCACGCGACTCCCCCAGTGCCGGCCGGCGAAGAACCATGCGGAGTGACCCAGGGACGCGGCCACCGTGGCCAGCGCGATCGGCAGCGCGACCGTGCCGTGCCCCAGCCGCGCCAGCGCACCCGCGGCGATCAGCCAGGGCGTGCAGGGGATGGGCACTCCGGCCTGCTCCAGCAGAACGCTGGCGAAGACCAGGATCGGTCCGTACCCCTGCAGGAACTCGATGCTCGCGTTCACGACGGGTGGGCCTCCTGGGCGGTCTCCCCGGCAACGGCCTGCCGGGCCACGCCGCTGTGTAGCGGTACCGCGTGCCGACCGCTAGCGTGTGGGGGGAGGAACCGGTCGTTGCAGCCGCCCGGGGGGGCTAGTTGGGCCGGGCCGCAGCCGGCTGGGACACCAGGTGCACCACCTCGTCCACCCGCACCGGCAGCTTCCCGCCCTTGCGCTGCAGGGCGAGCGACAGCTTGTGGTGGTCCGCTCGCGTCAGCCGCCGGTCCAGGACCACGTCGACCATGTAGTCGAGCGTGTCCGCGTCCAGCACCATCCCCACGCTGAACAGCATCAGCTCGTCAGGGTCCAGGTAGGCCGACATGGCACCGCTCTGCCGTTGCAAGGGAGGATCCGGGCCGTCGGCGGCTCCGGGGAAGCAGCCCCCGCCCTGACCTGTTAGGGGTGCCAACCGTGCTTGCCGGCTGGGTCCTTTCGCTCGTCGTGGCCGCCGCTCCGGCGCCGACGTCCACTGCCAGTGGAGCGCTCCACGAGGGCAGGCCCAGGGTGCGCGCGACCCTCGTCTCGGATGTGACCCAGGTGGAGCCGGGCGGCACGTTCCGGCTCGGCGTCCAGCTGCAGATGGCCCGCGGGTGGTACGTGTACTGGAAGAATCCGGGCGAGGCCGGACTGGCCAGCGAGGTCGTGTGGGACGTGCCGCGCGTCGCGGTGGGCCCGCTGACCTGGCCTGCTCCCGAGGTGCACCGGAGCCCCGACGGCTCCATCACCAGCTACGGCTATGGCGGCGAGGTGGTCCTCTTCGCCAGCGCCCGCGCGCAACCAGACGTGCAGCCGCCGCTCACCGTGGTGGCCACGGCGGAGGTGCTCGTCTGCGAGGTGCAGTGCATCCCGGCCCGGCTCGAGCTCACCCGGGTGCTGGGCGTCGGTCCCCGCCAGGCGGATGCTGCAGGGTCGGCCGCCCTCGACGCATCCACGGCCCGCGTGCCCCGCGCACCGGCCGCGGCCGGGCTCCGGGTGACGGTCCGGCGCACCACGTCCTTCGTGCCCGGCCAGCCCTTCGAAGGTGAGCTGACAGTGGAGCGCACCGACGGGAGCCCCGAGCCACTCGCCCGGGCCGATGCCTTCGTCCCCGAGCGCCTGCCAGGCATCCTCACGGTCCAGGCCACTCCCGACGGGACCGGACGGCTCCGGCTCTGGGGGAAGGCCGCGCCCGACTCGTCGCCGGCTCCGCCGCGCATCGCGGGTGTCGTGGCGCTGGCGAGCGGCGGTGCGGTGGAGGCGAGCGCGCCGTTCGAGCTCCCGCCCGGGCTGACACCGCACCCGGCCGCCGCGCATCCGCCCCTTCCTGCGCGGATGCCGGGACTGCCCTGGATGCTGCTGCTCGCCTTCCTCGGAGGCGTGCTCCTCAACGCGATGCCGTGCGTCTTCCCGGTCCTCGCCCTCAAGGCCTACGGGTTCGCGCGCACCGTCCACGCCGACCACGGCTCCGTCCGGACGCACGCCCTGGCCTACACCGGCGGCATCCTCGCCTCGCTCCTCGCGCTCGCCGGGGCCGTGCTCGCGCTCCGGGCCGCGGGCCACGCGGTGGGCTGGGGCTTCCAGTTCCAGGAGCCGGTCTTCGTCGCCGTCCTCTGCGGCGTGGTGCTCCTCTTCGCCTTGAACCTGCTCGGCGTCTTCGAGGTCACTCCGCCCACCCACGGCACCGAATCGCTGGTCGCCGCGGTCGACCATACCCATGGCCCGCTGCGCAGCGTCGCCGAGGGCGTCCTGGCGGTGGTGCTCGCCACCCCTTGCTCGGCACCGCTGCTGGGCACGGCGGTGGGGTTCGCCTTCGCCGCCAGCGCTCCGGTGGTCCTCGCCGTCTTCTCCGCGGTGGGGCTCGGGCTGGCCGCGCCCTTCTGCGCCCTGGTGCTCGTGCCCGGCCTGCGTTCCCGCCTGCCGCGCCCCGGAGCGTGGATGGAGCGCGGGAAGCAGCTCCTCGGCTTCGCCCTGCTCGGCACCGGGGTGTGGCTCGTCGGCATCCTTGGCTCGCTCGCGGGGGTGGACGGCGTGGTGCGGCTGCTCGCGTTCCTGGTGGTGGTGGCCCTCGCCGCCTGGTCCTGGGGCGCCTGGCGCCGGGGCGTGGTGCTGGCGGGCGGGCTCGTGCTGGTGCTGGCCACCGGGTGGGGGGCGCTGCGCTTCGGGACGGCACCCGCGCCGATGGCCGGGCGTGAGGCATGGAGCGACGAGGCGGTGGCCCGGAGCCTCGCCCAGGGCCGCCCGGTGCTGGTGGACTTCACCGCCGACTGGTGCCTGAGCTGCAAGTTCAACGAGCGAACGGTGCTCGCCTCCGAGCAGGTGCAGTCGGCGCTGGTCCGCACCCGCACTCAGCTCCTGGTCGCGGACTGGACCCGCCGCGACCCGGCGATCGCCCGCCGGCTCGCAGCCCACGGCCGGGCCGGCGTTCCGATGTACCTGGTGTATTCCCCCGCACGCCCGGACCAGCCCGAGGTCTTGCCCGAGCTTCTCACGCTGGACACCGTGGTCTCGGCGCTGGAGCGGGCGGCTCCCGCTCCCGGCGCACTGGGCCTCTCCTCCCCTCCGAGGTGAACACCGCCATGCCGCTCCTTCGCTCCGCCGTTCTCTGTGCCACACTGCTCCTCGCCGCCCCGGCGCTCGCGGCCGACGTGGGCCAACCCGCTCCGGCCTTCAACCTCAAGGACGAGGTGGGCGCCTCGCACGCCCTGGACCAGTACCGGGGCAAGATCGTCATCCTCGAGTGGACCAACCCCGAGTGCCCGTTCGTCCAGCGCCACTATGGCGGCAAGACGATGCAGCGGACGCTGGCCACGTTCGACCGGAAGAAGGTGGTCTGGCTGGCGGTGGACTCCACCAGCCACAACACACCGGCGAAGTCGAAAGCCTGGAAGGCGGAGCAGGGATTCCCCTACCCCGTGCTCCAGGACCCGAGCGGCGAGGCGGGCCACGCCTACGGAGCGAAGACCACCCCGCACATGTTCGTCATCGATGAGAAGGGCGTCCTCCGGTACGCCGGCGCGATCGACGACGACCCGCGTGGACGCAGCACCACCCCAACCAATTACGTGGAGAAGGCGGTGAACGCGCTCGACACCGGGAAGGCCGTCTCCCCCACCACCAGCGACCCGTACGGCTGCACTGTCAAGTACGGGAAGAGCAGCTGAGGACGTCTCCCCGGAGCTCCGACTCCGGCTAGAGTGCCTGCCAGGCCGGGAACAGGGGAGAGAAGGTCCGGCTCTCACCCCACCGGCCAGAGGGGACGCACGCTTCGATGAGGATGGGCCTTCCCGGGGCGCCGCTGCTCGCGCTGTGCCTCGTCGCCTCGCCGGGTGCCGCCGAGGAGCTCCCCACCCGCTTCGAGGCTGCGGTGCGCGGGGGGGTCGGCATCCCGATCGGGAACGCGACGGGTGAGACCTCCCGCACGCCCTCCGGAACCCACCTCGCCGACCTCGTCTCCTGGACTGTCCCGTTCGAGCTGGAGCTCGGGGCGCGCATCGGACCGGCGTTCGTCGGCGGGTACGTGTCCTACGCCTTCGGGAAGGCGGGCAGCGCGCTCGACACCGGAACCGGACGCTCCGCGAACAACGTGCGCTTCGGCTTCGAGGTCCTGTGGCATCTCGGCCCGGATCGCCCGGTGGATCCATGGCTCGGGCTGGGCGTGGGGTACGAGTGGCTCAACCTGAGCGTCACCACCCCTGATGGAACGATCACCGGCACCGTTCGGGGTTTCGAGTGGGCAAATCTCCAATTGGGCATCGATTTCCTGCTCGGCCGGAGCTTCCGGCTGGGACCGTTCGTCCGGAGCCGCATCGGGCAGTACGACACCGGAAGCCTGGGAGTCATCAATCCGCAGGGCGGTGAGGCGACCGGCAGCGGCGACATCCAGAGCAAGACCATTCACACCTGGATCGACGTGGGGCTTCGTTTTTCGTTCCTGCTGTGACAATCGTTTGCGTTCCTGCTGTGACAATCGTTGACGGCTGTGCGCCCGAGTGAGTGGGTCGCGACGTACGCGAGACGAGGCGAAGGTCGTGGGCGACCCATCCTGATCGGGACGAAACACCTGGATTCTGGTGGTTCCTCTGTCTGGCGTGACATCTGCAAACAGGGGTCTGCGAGATGGCCAGTCCAGGACAGCGAAGGAAGTGTCAGGTTCCCCAGTGCGGGCGTCCGGTCCACAGCCGCGGCTACTGCGCCAGCCACTACCGTCAGCTGCTCCGCGGACGAGCGCCCACGCGCCCCATCCGTCCTCGCGGCAACGGTGAGAAGCCGGTCCTCGCAGTCCGCCTTCCCGCGCCGCTCATCACGGCCATGGACCGCAAGCTGCGCCGGTCCGGGCTCAGCCGTGCCGAGCTGCTGGAGAAGCTGGTGCACCGATGGGTGAAGCGAGCCTGACCAGCTAGACCTCGAACGCCTGCACCTGTCGACCATCCACGTCGGTGAAGCCGTACTCGCGTGCGAGATCGGCCACCCGGAGCACCTGTCCCGTCCGCTCGAGGACTCGTGGGTCCGCGGCCAGCGCCACGACCGCGCGACCGAGGTAGCGCGGTGATTCGGTCCTCGCCAGCGCCGGGCGCTCGCGCCAGTGCGTCTCGTCGGTCCGGTGCCCGGCCAGGATCAGCTCGGTCCGCATCCATCCGGGGGAGACCGCGACCGAGGCGATGCCATGCGGGCGCAGCTCCTCCGCCATCCCGAACGCGAGCCGGTTCATGGCCGACTTGGCGAGGTCGTAGAGCAGGTTTCCCCGGAGGTAGCGACCGCGGTCCCAGAAGGTGGTGGTGACGACGAGTCCCCCCCGGCGGGGGAGCATCGAGGGAACCGCGGCGCGGCTGGCGAGCAGATGGTTGCGCACGCCCCGGTCGAGCATCGCCTCCCATTGATCGAGGGGCTGCTCCCAGAACGGCGCGTCGAACACCCCGGTAAACGCCTCGTGCCCCCCCCAGGCGTTGTTGACCAGGAGGTCCAGCGGCCCCTCCTCCTTCTCCACGCGGGCGAAGAGCCGCTCCACGTCCGCGGCGTCGGTGTGATCGCAGCGCACCGCGACGGCGCGGCCGCCCTCGCGGGTGACCTCCTCGGCGGTGTCCTCGATCGTGCCCGGCATGCGCGAGAGCTTCGAGAGCTCGAGGATCCGTGCGTAGGACGTCGCGGGCTGCGCCCGGGTGCTGCGCCCGGTGACGTAGACCGTCGCCCCGGCCGCTCCGAGCTCGACCGCGATTCCCTTCCCGGCGCCGCGGCTCGCGCCGGTCACCACCGCGACGCGACCACTCAGCGGGCGTTCGACGGAACCCATGACGGGGTCAGCCCTTCCGGCGGGCGAGGGTCAGCCCGTCCCCCACGGTGAGCACCACCGCGTCCACCCGCGCATCGTTCCGGATCTTGAGGTTCAGGGCCCGGAGCGCGGCGGTGTCCGCGTCGGTCACCGCCGGATCCGCCACCCTTCCCGACCAGAGAACGTTGTCGATTCCGATGATGCCTCCGGGGCGCACGAGCTGCAGGCACGCCTCGTAGTAGGCGTCGTAGCCGGTCTTGTCGGCATCGATGAACGCCAGATCCTGGCTCCCCGGCCCCTCGGTCGCCAGCAGGCGCGCGAGGGTCTCGGTGGCCGGCCCGAGGCGCAGGTCGATGCGGTCCGCCACCCCGGCCTCCTTCCAGTAGCGCCGGGCGACGGAGGTGTACTCCTCGCTGATGTCGCAGCAGACGACGCGCCCGCCGGGCGGCAGCGCCATCGCCATCGCCATCGCGCTGTAGCCGGTGAACGTGCCCACCTCCACCACGCGACGCGCGTCGAGCATCCGGACCAGCAGCCCGAGGAAGAGGCCCTGATCCGGGCCGATCTGCATCGAGGCGCGCGGGTGCGCCTGCGTCTCTCTCCGCAGTCGCTCCTGCACGTCGGTGCGAGGGGAGAGGACGTCGAACAGGTACTTCTCCAGGGGCTCGGGAAGGAAGGTGCGGGCCATGGCGTGCGATGAACCTTGCGCGAGCTCGCCACCCGGGAACAAGCTGTCTGCGGGCTGCTGCTTCGTGAGCAAGACACCCGCCAGCGACGTGGACCTCAACCGGGTCGCGGTCTTCCTCCGGGTCGTGGAGCTGCAGAGCTTCACCGCCGCCGCCCAGGTGCTGGGGCTGCCCAAGTCGAGCGTGAGCCGGAGCGTGGCCCGGCTGGAGGAGTCGCTCGGGGTGCAGCTGCTGCAGCGCACCACCCGGGCGATCCAGCTCACCGAGGCCGGCCGGCTCTACTTCGAGCAGGCCTCACGGGCGCTGTCCGAGCTGGAGCAGGCGCACGAGACGCTCTCCCAGCTCGATGCCCGGCCGCAGGGCGCGGTGCGCATCACCGCCCCCTCGGACCTCGGGGCACAGGTGCTGGCGCCGCTCGCGGCCCGGTTCGTGCGCCGCACTCCGGGCATCACCCTCGAGTTTCTGCTCACCGGCCGCCTGGTGAACCTGGTCGAGGAGGGGGTGGATCTGGCGGTGCGGGCGGGCCCCATGCGCGACAGCTCCCTCATCTCCCGGCGGGTGAGCGGGCTCGACGCGTGGCTCTTCGCCAGCCCGGCCTACCTCGACGCGCGAGGAACCCCCACCTCGCTTCAAGATCTGCCCGCCCACGACTGCGTGCTCTTCCGGCCCCGCCGCGGGGAGGTCGAGTGGACGCTGCTGGGCCCCGGCGGCAAGACGAAGCTCGCGGTGCACGGGCCGGTGGCCGGGGACGACTTCACCTTCCTCCACGAGGCGGTGCTGGCGGGGGCGGGCATCGGGCTCCTGCCGGCGGTCCAGTGCGAGCAGGACGTGGCGCAGGGCCGGCTGGTCCGTCTCCTCGCTCCCTACACCGGCCCCTCCGCGCCGCTACACGTCGTGTGGCCGGCGTCGCGGCACGTGCCGAAGCGGGTGCTCCTGGTCCGCGAGGGGCTGGTGAAATCTCTCGGGGAGACCGAGCCCACGTCCGGCAAGTCGGACGGGAGAGAGGTGCGCGCCCGCGGGGCGTGCCGCTCCCCCCGCGCCGCTCCTGCCGCGTCACCCAC
>RPRB01000116.1 GCA_003818285.1 Myxococcaceae bacterium | reverse complement strand
GCGCCCGGGGTGAAGGGGAGGGTCTGGTACTGGGAGACGTTTCCGTAGCTCACCGCGGTGGCGGAGGGGCTCAGGAAGGAGCCGGAGACCACGCCCACGTCCTCCGGGTTCGACCCCGGGGCGGCGTTCACCGCGCGCATCGAGACCCCGCCGCTGGGAGTGGGCGCGATGTGGTCGTCGTACTTGCCCAGTGCAATCGAAGGGCTTCCCGCCCCGGTGAGCCGGCCGAGGACGGCGAGGGTCTGGATCGCCCCTTCGCCAAGCTGGACGCCGGAGATGTCGCCGAGCCCGTTGAGAGAGGTGGAGCAGTTCGTGGCGCCTCCGGCCACGATGCGAACCGAGTAGGTGCCCGCGTCGACGGTGGCCCGCGACGAGAGCGCGGGGTAGGACAGCCCCGCCCCACCGACGAAGGGCGTACCGAAGGCCGCCACGTCGCCGGGCTTGAGGCAGACGTCGACCGCCTGCGAATCGGGGACCAGGTTGGCGAATCGGATGCTGGGAGGCGGGGGCTGACTCGAGTCGCAAGCGAGCGCCAGCACGAAGACGAGGACGAACGGGGCGAGGAAGAGGCGCGACATCGATCGGTGCTCCGGTGAGGACGTGACCGGGTGCACTCTCGCAGGGCTCGCCGGGCTCCGGAAAGAAAAGCCTCGCGGCAAGGCCGTGGGAATATGGCCGGGCGGCACCGGTTGCCGACCTCGCGCCGCAAAGTCGCCCTGCGAGCGAGCCGCCGTCGGGTCCGCCGCTCACTCTGCGGTACACTCCCGGATCTCCAGATGTCCGCCGCCACCGTCCTCGTCGTCGATGACGACCGCGCCAACCTCGACTCGGTCGCGCGCATCCTCCAGCACGAGGGCTGGAGTCCTCTCTCCGCGTCCGATGGAACCGCGGCGCTGGAGATGCTCCGCCGCCCGGAGGTGGCGGTCCTCCTCACCGACCTCATGATGCCGGGCATGGACGGCCAGGAGCTGCTGGCCACCGCGCGGGCGCTGCGCCCCGACGTCGAGGTGGTGCTGATGACCGCCTACGGCACGGTGGAGGCGGCGGTCAGCGCGATGAAGGACGGGGCCTACGACTTCCTCACCAAGCCTCTGAAGCGTCACGTCCTGGTGAAGACGGTGGAGAAGGCGCTCGAGCGTCACGCGCTCAAGGCGGAGAACCAGGAGCTCAAGGCACGCCTCGCCGATCTGGGTGCGCAGCGCAGCCTGGTGGGGCAGTCCCCCGCGTTCCGCTCCTTCCTCGACACGCTGAAGCAGGCCGCGCCCTCCACCGCCACCGTGCTCCTCCTCGGCGAGTCGGGCACCGGGAAGGAGCTGGCGGCGCGGGCCCTCCACGAGCTGTCCGGACGCGGCGGCGGCCCCTTCGTCGCGGTCAACTGCGGCGCCTTCCCCGAGACCCTCCTCGAGGCCGAGCTGTTCGGGGTGGAGAAGGGCGCATTCACCGGCGCGACCACCCGGCGGGCGGGGCGCTTCGAGCGGGCCACCGGCGGCACGCTGTTCCTCGACGAGGTCGGGGAGATGCCGGTGGGCGCCCAGGTGAAGCTCCTGCGCGCGCTGCAGGAGGGGGAGATCGAGCGGCTGGGCGGGACGCAGACCCTGAAGGTGGACGTTCGCCTGGTGGCCGCCACCTCCAAGGACCTCGGACGGGAGGTGGCCGAGGGTCGTTTCCGCGAGGACCTCTACTACCGGCTGAACGTGGTGGAGATCCGGTTGCCCCCGCTGTCCTGGCGGCGGGAGGACATCCCGCTCCTCGCCGATCACTTCCTCCGCCGGTTCGCGGCGAAGAACGCCAAGTCGGTGCGTGGCTTCAGCTCCGAGGCGCTCGCCGCGCTCGAGGACTACGCCTGGCCGGGCAACGTGCGCGAGCTCGAGCACGCGGTGGAGCGCGCGGTCGTTCTCGCCCGCGGCGAGGTGCTCGACGTGGGAGACCTGCCGGACACGGTGCGCAAGGGTCCGCGAGGCGCGGCCGGGCACGTGGTCATCCCCATCGGAACACCACTCGAGGAGGTGGAGCGGAGGGTGCTCCACGAGACGCTCCGCCACACCGGGGGCGACAAGAGCATGGCCGCCCGCCTCCTCGGCATCGCCACCCGCACCATCTACCGGAAGCTCGAGCGTGACGTGACTCGCCGCGACGACGACGACACCCCTGAGGGTTGACCGAACCCACGTCGTCCCGGCGTTCGCCTGGACGGCGCTCCGGCGTCGAGGGCTCGAGGGGCGGTGACGTTCCGCCCCACTGCCGGGGCGGCGGGAGTGACATTTTGTCGCAGCCGCCGCGTGCCTCGCGCCGGCTGCCGCGTGGGTAGGGAATCTTCCGGGCAACCCCGCTGTCCTGGGGCCCTTCCCCGCTGGCACCGGGCTTGCTGTAGCCCTTCTGGCCCCGGTCCGGGCACCCAATGGAACTGGTCATTCGGAAGTACTTCTGGGCGGTCAACCTCTGCTTCGTGGCGCTGGTGGCGCTCCTCGCGGCGAAGACCGTCAACCTCTTCTTCGAGGCAGCCATCGCTCCAGCCCTCTCGGCTCCCACGGGCCGCGGCACCACCCGGGTCGCGCAGGCCGAGGGGCCGGCGGTGCTGGACCTTCCCAAGCTGGCGCAGCTGACCAACCTGCCCCTTCCCACCCCGGAGACCGACGAGGAAGCGCAGGAGCCGGACATGAGTGCCGAGCCGGTTCGCACCTCGCTCCGGCTCAGGCTCCTCGGCACGCTGGTGAGCACCGCGCCAGGCTGGTCCATCGGCTCCATCCTCGACCTCAACAACCAGAAGTCCTCCACGGTGATGGTGGGCGACCGGGTCCAGAACGCCGAGGTGCTGACCATCCAGCGCGATCGGGTCATCATCGCCAACAACGGCCGGCGCGAGTACATCGGGGCCGAGCCCGGCGATGGCGCGCCTCCCCCGCCGCCGGTCGCCACGACCCGGCCGGTGACCGAGCCGGGAGGCGGCAACCAGCCCTACGGCGCCGGCATCAAGGCGCTCGACGAAAGCAACTACGACGTCCCCCGCAACGAGGTGGACCGGGCCCTGGCGAACCTCAACGACCTGGCGATGCAGGCCCGCATCGTTCCGGCCTTCAAGGACGGCCAGGCCGAGGGGTTCAAGCTCTTCTCCATCCGCCCGGACTCGCTCTACTCGAAGATCGGAATCGTCAACGGCGACGTCATCAAGCGCATCAACGGCTTCGAGATGAACAGCCCCGAGAAGGCGCTCGAGGTCTACACCAAGCTCAAGGACGCCAACCGCATCGACATCGAGCTCGACCGCAACGGCCAATCGCTCCGCAAGACCTACAACGTCCGCTGACCCATGACCGCTCTCCTGCCCTGCCTCGCGCTCGCCGTGCTGACTCAGGCCGGTCCGCCGCAGCCGCCACAGCTCTCTCCGGGAGTCACCCCCCGTCCGATGCGGCCCCCGACGCCGGCTCCGGCCCCGAACGGCGGATCCGCTCCTCCCGCCGCGCAGCCCCCGCCCACGCCCACGCAGGCCACGCCCCCGCCTGGCTCAGCTCCGGCTCCGGGGCGACAGGCGACGCCCTCACTTCCGCCCGCCGGCGAGGGGACCACCGCGGCCACCACTCCCTCCTGCTCCGAGGTGCGGAAGAAGGCCCGGTTCAACATCTACTTCGAGAAGGTCGACATCGAGAAGCTGGTCCAGACGGTATCCGACGCGACGTGCCGGACCTTCATCCTCGGCGACAACGTGCGGGGGAAGATCTCCATCATCGGCCCGGACAACGGGAAGGTCGACGTGAGCGCGGACGAGTTCTACGCCGCCTTCCTCTCCGCGCTCGACGCCAACCAGCTCGCGGTGGTTCCCCAGGGGCGCTTCTCCAAGATCGTGGAGAAGGCCAAGGCCAAGCAGAACAGCATTCCGGTGGTGGGCCCGGACGAGCCGTTCACCACCAACGAGCAGATGCTCACCCGCATGTTCAAGATCCGCTACGCGGACCTCGAGCCGCTGCGGGGCGTGGTTCAGCAGCTGGTCAGCCAGAACGGGGACACCATCCCCTTCCAGCCGGACACGCTGATCGTCAACGACATCGGCTCGAACATGCACCGGCTCGAGCGGATCATCGAGCAGCTGGACAGCCGCTCCAGCTCCGACCAGATGCGGGTCATCCAGGTCAAGTACGCGAACGCCAACGACCTGGCCACGACCATCCAGAAGCTCTTCGACGCCAAGGCCAACCGCCCCGGGGCACGACCGGGGCTGACGGTCACTCCCACTCCAGGCCCGGGCGTTCCCCAGCCGCCGGGCGGTCCTCCGGGCGGGCCCGGCGCGGCCACGCCGGCGGGTTCGACTGGTCCGGCCACCGTGACGACGCTCATCGCCGACGAGCGCACCAACAAGCTGGTGGTGGTGGCCACGCCGGCGGCGAACGAGCGCATCGACTCGCTGCTGAAGGAGATCGACGTCCCGATCAGCGGCGAGGGACGGATCAACGTCTACGCGCTCCAGAACGCGAACGCCGAGGACATCGCCGCCACCCTCCAGTCGCTGGCGCAAGGCAGCGCCAACCGTCCGCGAGGCCCGGGAGGCCCGGGAGGCCCGCCGAACATCCCCGGGCAGCCGCCGCCCCCCGCCCGCCCCGGCGCGGTGCCGGGCGTCACTGCCGCCGAGCTCTTCCAGGGCGAGGTGAAGATCTCCCCGGACAAGGCCACCAACTCGCTGGTGGTCGTGGCCAGCCAGGCCGACTTCCGGAGCCTGGTCCGGGTCATCGAGAAGCTCGACCTCGCGCGGCGACAGGTGTTCGTCGAGGCGGTGATCATGGAGGTCAACCTCGACCGGAACACGAACTTCGGCATCAGCCTCCACCAGGGCTACACGGTGAACACCAACCAGGGCACGGCGGCCGGCATCGTGGGGACGAAGTACACGACCGGCGGCATCCCGCCCTCGTTCTCCCTCGCCAACCTCGCCTCCTACGGTGGTTTCCTCGCCGGGTTGCAGGGGCCGACCATCCCCGCCTTCAACCAGCTGGGGCTCAACATTCCCTCCTTCGGCATCGTGCTGCACGCGCTGCAGCAGAGCTCGGACGTGAACGTCCTGAGCACCCCGCACCTCCTCACCAGCGACAACGAGGAGGCGGAGATCACCGTGGGCCAGAACGTGCCCTTCCAGGCCGGCTTCGCACCTCAGCTGCCCACCGGCACCGGCACGACGCTGCCCTCCGGCTCGCTGGCGTCCGCCGGCTCGCTGCTGGGCGGCATCGGCTCGTACTACGCGCCCATCAACCGCCAGAACGTCGAGCTGAAGCTGAACATCAAGCCGCAAATCAACGCCAGCGACTACATCCGCATGGTGATCAACGAGAGCACCGAGGAGATCGTCTCTCAAGATCCGACACTCGGGCCCACCACTGCTAAGCGCACCGCCAAGACCACCGTGGTCGCCAAGGACCAGGAGACGGTGGTGATCGGCGGCATCATGCAGGAGCGGAGCATCGAGTCGATCGGCAAGGTGCCGATCCTCGGCGACATCCCCCTCCTCGGCTACCTCTTCCGGGAGACCACCCGCCGCAAGGTGAAGGTGAACCTTCTCCTCTTCCTGACCCCGTACATCATCCGTGACGCCTCGGACTTCCGCCGGATCTTCGAGAAGAAGATGGCCGAGCGGCAGCGCTTCGTGGAGGAGTTCTACGGGCAGGTGCCGGGCTATGACGTCCCCATCGACTTCGGCCGGAAGCCGGGACCGCTGGCAAAGATGAATCAGATCGTCATGCGGGAGGAGATGAAGGTGGAGAACGGCGGCCCCGGTCTGCCGGGCGAGCAGATCTACCGCCCCGGCCAGCTCGGCCCCGGCGCCCCGCGCCAGAGGTCGGGGGAGGCTCCCAGCGCGCCCGCAGACATCGGGCGGGACCTGCTGCAGCAGGGGCAGCCCACCCCCGCGCCCGCCGGACCGCCGGGCCCCGGGGGGACCGGGACGCCCGCGCCCCCAGCGGCTCCCGGCGCGCCTCCCTCCGGCTCTCCGGCTCCGGGCACGGCGGCTCCGGCCGCTCCGCCGCCGGGCAACGTCCAGCAGGCTCCACCCCCGGAGCAGACCCCGCCTGCGCCGGCCCAGACCACCCCTCCGCCATCCCCGGACGAGCGGCTTCAGGTGCAGCCCCGTTAGGGAATCGTCATGCGTGACCCCGTCGAGCTCCGTTCTTCCGCTTCCTCGGCGCAGGCCTCGATGGTCGGCCGCCCGCTGGGGGAGATCCTCCGCGCCGTGGCCGGCCTGAGCGAGGCCGCGCTGGAGGAGGCGCTCCGCGCGCAGGCCGACGAGGGCGGCCGCATCGGCGAGGTGCTGGTGGCCCGGAAGGCGGTCTCGGCGGACGACGTGGCGAAGGCGCTCGCGCTCCAGCTCGACCTTTCCTACCACGCCCAGGTCGCGCTGGACGCGGTGGACGCCGAGCTCGTGCGCCAGGTCCCGATCAACTTCGCCAAGCAGGCGCTGATCCTTCCCCTGGGGCTGGAAGGCGAGTCGGTCGCGCTGCTGGTGGCCGACCCGCTGGACACCACGATGCTGGACCACGCGCGGATGCTGCTCCAGCGCAACGTCTCGCCCCACGTGGCGACCGGGGCGGTGATCGTCGACGCGATCAACGGCGTATACGACCGAGCGCTGAACGAGGCCGAGCAGCTGGTGGGCGAAATGGAGGCCCAGGACCTCCAGAGCCTGGCCCACGAGCTGGAGGAGCCGCAGGACCTCCTCGACACCGACGACGAAGCCCCGATCATCCGGCTGGTCAACTCGCTGCTCTTCCGCGCCGCCAAGGAGCGGGCCAGCGACATCCACATCGAGCCGATGGAGCGAGAGCTGCTGGTGCGTTTCCGCATCGACGGCGTGCTCCAAGAGGTCATCAAGCCGCCCAAGCGCTACCAGAACAGCATCGTCAGCCGGGTGAAGGTGATGGGGCAGCTCAACATCGCCGAGAAGCGGCTGCCGCAGGACGGACGGATCCGGATCAAGCTGGCCGGCCGGGACATCGACATCCGCCTCTCCACCATCCCCTGTACGTTCGGCGAGCGGATCGTGATGCGCCTTCTGGATAAGGCCACCACAATCCTCGACCTCCCGGAGATCGGGATGGCGCCGGCCGACATGGCGCTGATGGACCAGGTGATCCGCCGCTCGCACGGCATCGTCCTGGTCACCGGCCCCACCGGCTCGGGGAAGACCACGACCCTCTACGCGGCGCTGAGCCGGATCAACACCCCGGACCTGAACATCCTCACCGTCGAGGATCCGGTGGAGTACCAGATCCGCGGCATCGGGCAGATGGCGATCAATCCAAAAATCGGCCTGACCTTCGCCGCCGGGCTGCGAAGCTTCCTCCGCCAGGACCCCGACGTGATCCTGGTGGGCGAGATCCGCGACCGGGAGACGGCGGAGATCGCCATCCAGGCGTCGCTCACCGGCCACCTGGTCTTCTCCACCGTGCACACCAACGACGCCGCCAGCGCGGTGACCCGGCTGGTGGACATGGGGGTGGAGCCCTTCCTGGTGGCCTCCTCGCTGACCGCGGTGATGGCCCAGCGACTGGTGCGCCGGCTGTGCCCTGAATGCCGCGAGGCGTATCACCCCACCACGGAGGAGCTGAAGGAGGTCGGCCTCACTCCCGAGGCGGTGGCCCGAGCGGGCAACCCGACCATCTACCGGGCCAAGGGCTGCGATGCCTGCGGCGGCAACGGCTACCGGGGACGCACCGGCATCTACGAGATGCTGATGGTCGACGACGACATCCGCCAGCTGGCGCTGAAGAACGTGGACAGCGGCTCGATGAAGAAGGCAGGGGTGGCCAAGGGCATGCGCACCCTTCTCGACGACGGGGCGCGCAAGGTTCTGGCCGGCGAGACCACGCTCGCCGAGGTCCTGAGCGTCACCCAGGAAGACATCTGACCTCCGATGCCGGTCTTCGAGTACAGAGGGCTCACCCCTGCGGGCAAGCAGGTCAAGGGTCTGCTGGAGGCGGACAGCAGCCGCGCGCTGCGGGTCCAGCTGAAGCGTTCCGGCGTGTTCCTGACCGACGTGCTGGCCGAGCGCGAGTCGGTCCCCGCCCGGGGGAAGCAGAACGGGACCGCCGTCGCCCAGGCCAAGCCGTCGCTGGGAAGCCGAGAGGTGCAGCTGGGAAAGCTGGTCCGCGGCCGGGTCAGCTCGGATGACGTGGCGATCCTCACGCGCCAGCTCTCGACCCTGCTGCACGCCGGAGTCACGCTGGTGGATGCCCTCACTGCCCTGGTGGACCAGACGGAGAAGGAGCGGCTGAAGCGGGTGGTGTCCGACGTGAAGACGCGCGTCAACGAGGGCAGCTCGCTGGCGGACGCGCTGGGTCAGCACGGGAAGATCTTCGGCTCGCTCTACGTGAACATGGTGCGCGCGGGTGAGGCCTCGGGCGCCCTCGATGCCGTGCTGGCGCGGCTGGCCGACTTCACCGAGGGGCAGGCGAAGCTGCGGCAGAAGGTCCTGGCCACGCTCATCTACCCGGTGATCATGACCATCATCGGCACCGGCATCCTCGCACTGCTGATGACCGTGGTGGTCCCGAAGGTCACCAAGATCTTCGAGAGCATGAAGGTGACGCTCCCCTGGACCACCCGGCTGCTCATCTTCACCAGCAACCTCTTCGCCGACTTCTGGTGGATCATCTTCCCGGCGGTGATCGGCGGCGTGGTCGGTTTCCTCCGCTGGAAGGCGAGCCCCAAGGGGCGGCCGGTGTGGGACCGCTTCACGCTGCGAGCCCCGGTGTTCGGGAGCCTGGTGCGGATGCTGGCGATTGCCCGGTTCAGCCGGACGCTGGCCACCCTGCTCCGGAGCGGTGTTCCCCTGCTCACGGCGATGGACATCACCAAGAATGTGATCAGCAACGGCGTCCTGTCTTCGGTCGTGGAGAACGCCCGCGACGCGATCCGCGAGGGCGAGAGCATCGCCGGTCCGCTGAAGCGCTCGGGCGAGTTTCCGCCGCTGGTGCACCACATGATCGCCATCGGCGAGCGCTCCGGGCAGCTGGAAGAGATGCTGCTCAACGTGGCCGACAGCTACGAGAACCAGGTCAGCGTGCGGATCGGCGCCCTGACCGCACTGATGGAACCGTTGATCATCGTTGCGATGGGAGTGGCGGTGGCCTTCGTCGCCTTCAGCATCCTGATGCCCATCCTCCAGCTCAACACCTCGATCCGATGAACCCGCCGAGCTCCAGCTTCGAGAAGTGGATCACCGGGCTGACCGCGGCGACGGTGCTCGCCGTGGTGGTGGCGCTGCTCGGGCTGGGCATCGCCCTCTACGGGCCCGGCGCACAGGCGCGGGCCCTCCACTCTCAGATCCGCCCTGTCGCGGAGGGAGTCACTCCATGAAACGGCAGTTCAAGGGCCGCCGCGCCCCCCGCGGCATGACGCTGATCGAGATCATGGTGGTGCTGGTCATCCTCGGCCTCATCGCCTCGGCAGTGGTGATCGCCGTGTTCCCGCAGCTCCAGAAGGCCCGGGTGGATCGGACCACCCTGGACATCGGGAACATCGACTCGGGGCTGAAGCTCTACAACGCGCGGAAGGGCAAGTTCCCCGACACGGCGACCGGCCTCAAGGCGCTGGTGGACATGGAGATTCTCGACAAGATGCCGAAGGACGCCTGGGGCAACGACTACGTCTACACGCTCGAGAGCGGCCGGCCGGTCGTGACCTCGTACGGCGCCGATGGCGTACCGGGCGGCGAGGGGTCGGACGCGGACATCACCAATCGCCCCGTGACCGCCGCAAAACCGTGACCAAGGAGTCCAGAGCCCGCACGATCGCTCGTGACGCGGTCACAGCCGCGGTCGTGCACCGACACGCGCGAGCCGACCGCACGCGGCTCGAGATCGGTTCGACCGGCCGCTACCCCGACGTGACGACCGGGTTCGCCGCGCTGATCGACCTCGGAATCGTCGACAAGGAGCCTCGGGACGGGTGGGGAATCACCTCCTTCGGGTCGGACGCTCGCCGCGGAGGCGACGGGGACGCCGCGGACATCACCAGCCGCCCGGCCGTCGAGGTCTCGTCTCGCTGATGTTCCGGCCAACCCACAGAGGCTTCACGCTGAT
Organism: Myxococcaceae bacterium; assembly: GCA_003818285.1. Taxonomy (GTDB): domain Bacteria; phylum Myxococcota; class Myxococcia; order Myxococcales; family Myxococcaceae; genus RPRB01. The sequence continues at coordinate 3,962 of RPRB01000116.1, read as the reverse complement.
CGAGCTGATGGTCGCGCTCGCGATCGCGGCTTCGCTCTTCGCTGCGCTCGTTCTCGGGCTCGGCGCGCTCACCGGCGCCCGCGCTCGGAAGGCCATGGGTGAGCTCGGGGCGGCGGCGCGCTCGCTCTACGACACCGCGGCGCTCACCGGGAACACCTGCCGGCTGGTGCTGCTCCTCCCGCGCGATGACTCGGCCGAGTTCGCTTACCGCGCCGAGTGCGCCAGCGGCCCCGTGACCTCGGCGATGGACCGTGACCAGGAGATCCGCGACGCGACCAAGGCCGCGATCGAGGCCTACGGGCGGAAGAGCCGAGGCGGCGCCCGGGCGACAGAGCCCGCGACGGACCCGAGGTCGGCGGCGAGCGGATCCGGGTCTTACGGCTCCTATGGTTCTTCCGGCTCGTCTCTCCTCGACGTCCTCGACGCGGAGAAGGCCCGGGTGGAGAAGGCCGCGGCGTACTCCGCCTTCACCACCCCCGAGATCCAGCCGCGGAAGATGAGCGGCGTCCGGGTCTCGGTCTGGACCTCGCACCAGCGGGCGAAGATCGACACCGGGCTCGCCTACCTCTACTTCTTCCCCCAGGGCTACACCGAGCGGGCCCAGGTCACCGTCCGGCAGGGCAAGAACGTCTGGACCCTGCTGGTCTCGCCGCTCACCGGGAAGACCTCCATCGTCGACGGCGAGCCGGAGGTCCCGAAGTCATGAGGCGGGGCTTCACCCTCCTCGAGGTGGTGGTGGCCCTGGCGATCCTCGGGCTTGCGCTCGTGGCGATCTTCGATCTCAACGCCGGCGCGGTGGCCAGCCACGCCTACGCCAAGCGGCTCACCATCGCCACCATGCTCGCCCGCTCGAAGATGACCGACATCGAGCAGGAGCTCTACGACAAGGGCTTCGACAACGACGACCGGGAGATCTCCGGCGACTTCCGCGCCGAGGGCTGGGAGGCCTACACCTGGAAGGCGCAGATCCTCGCCCCGCGCACCACCGAGATCTCCCCCGACAAGCTCCTCGAGGCCCTGTTCAACATCCCTCCGGGGGCGGACGGCACCTCCGGACTGGCGGCGCTGCTCGGGGGCGGTCGCGACGGTGGGGTCGCGAGTGCGCTCTCGGGACTCGCCGGCTCGGGCGCCCTTTCCGGGCTCCAGCAGCAGTACCAGGGGTCCACCGCTCTTCCGCCCGGAGCCACGGGTGCCTCCGGGCTCCAGGCGCTCGGGCCCTTCGCCGCCCTCGCCCAGACCCAGATGCAGCAGCTGATCCAGCAGATCCAGAAGAGCGTGCGCGAGGTGCACCTCACCGTCAGCTGGAAGGAGGGCCGGCGCACCGAGAGCATCGACGTGGTGACCGACGTGTTCTCACTCCGCCAGGGCTCGGACCGGAACGGGACGCCCGGGGCCACACTGTCCACCAGCGGCCCCGCCGGCGCGCCGGGCGCTCCGGGAGCCCAGGGTGTCCCCGGCCAGAGCCCCCTCAACCCCGGCGGGCAACCCGTCTTCGGCAACCCCATCCGCGGCAACACTCCCCCCGGCACTCCGCTCGACTCCCAGGGTCGCCCCATCCGCCAATGAGACCCGCACGAGGATTCACGCTGCTCGAGGTGGTCATCGCGGTGGCCATCACCGCGATGATGGGCGTGCTGATCAGCGCCGCCTTCCAGAGCGGCTACCGGGCCAAGGAGCTGGTGGAGAGCGAGGCGGACCGCTACCGCGCCCTGCGGACCGGGACCGAGCGGATGGTGCGGGAGATCTCCTCGGCCTTCGTCAGCGACCACTACGACAACCGCCGCTACCGCGACCAGAACGATCGGCCCACCAACTTCATCGGCACCCGTGACCGGCTGCTGTTCAGCACCATGGCCCACCAGCGGCTGTACGCCGACGCCAAGGAGTCCGATCAGATGGTGGTCGAGTACTACACCAAGACCACGCCGGGTCCCGGCGGGCAGTCGCAGATGAACCTGATGCGCCGCGAGGACTCGCTCCTCGATGATCGGATGGACCGGGGCGGCACCGAGGACCTCCTGGTGGAGAACGTGAAGCGGATCGACTTCGCCTACTGGGACTCGGACAAGAAGGACTGGGTGGACGAGTGGGACACCCGCCGCCTCGAGAAGAAGTCCATTCTTCCGGTCCGGGTGCGGATCTCCATCTTCGCCGTGGACGAGACCGGGCGCGAGGCGCGGTACGTGACCCAGGCCCGCGTCGTGCTCAACACGGAGATCCCGAGGTTCTGATGCGCAGGCCCGGACGACACGAGCGAGGGGTCACCCTCCTGATGGTCACGGTCTCCATCGCCATCCTCACCGCGGTGGCGGTCGAGTTCGCCTTCCAGACCCGGGTTGACCTCGAGCTCGCCACCCACCAGCGCGACGGGCTCCGCGCCGAATACCTGGCCAAGAGCAGCATCGGCCTCGCCCGGATGCTGCTGCTGTTCCAGAAGCAGCTCGACCGGACCACCGGCGCTCTTCCTGGCGCCGCGCAGGGCATCAACCTCCAGCTCTGGCGCATGGCCAAGCTCGACTGTCACCTCCTCCAGAGCGTGGTGCCCCAGTCCGGCGAGGGACGACGGGGGAAGTTCTCGACCACCGGCGCCGGAGGGCTCGACGAGCAAGGACGCGTCCAGTACGGCGGCTTCGCCGGCTGCTTCGACGCCCGCATCGAAGACGAGCAGGAGAAGCTGAACGTGAACGCGCTGGCGGGCCTGCAGACCGGCACCGCCCAGGGCGCGGTCCAGCGGCTCTATAACCTGGTCTCCGACAAGCGCTTCGACTTCGTCTTCGACCGCGAGGACGCCAATCGCATCCGGACCAACCCCAACGACGTCCTCATCGGCCTCAAGGACTGGGTGGACGACGACGAGACGCAGTCCGCGATCAACGTCACGGCGCTGGGTCAGGTGGCTCTCCAGCCGGGCTTCTCCGACGAGTCGGCGCTCTACTCGCGCTACACCCCGCGCTACCGCCCGAAGAACGCCTGGTTCGACTCCCTGGGCGAGCTGTACCTGGTCAACGGGGTCACCGACCGGTTCATGGCCGCCTTCGGCGACCGTCTCACCGTGTACCCCGACCCCAACGCTCCCCTGAACGTGAACAGCGACGACCCGCTCCTCATCGCGCTCGCCATCCGCAGCATCGCCGACCCGTCCCGGCCGGACCCGCGCCTCAACGACCCCGTGTTCCTGGACGGCATCGTCCAGAAGATCCGCGCCGCCAAGGCGATGATGCCCATGGGCTTCTCGGTGCAGGACTTCACCATGGTGGTGCAGGCCGCGGGCATCGCGGTGAACCCCCAGGTCGTCCAGCGGCAAGGGACCACCGGAACGACCGCCAACACCTTCCTGGGCGACAAGAGCGACACCTTCCGCATCGTGGCCACCGGGAACGCCGGAGACGTCGAGCGGCGGGTCACCGCCGTCATCCGGCTGTCCGACCCGACGCGGGACGGCCTGGGGCGGGTCCTGTACTGGAGGGCGGACTGATGCCGCAGGTGCTGGGGCTGGACCTCGGGAGCTACTCGCTCAAGGGCGTTCTCCTGGAATCGACCGGCCGGGGCACGTCCGTGCTCCGCTGGGCCGAGACGCGGCGGGCCGAGGAGGCGCCGCTCGACGAGGCGCTGGCGGTGTTCCTGGCCGAGCACCCCTGGGCGCCGGACCAGGTGGTGGTGGCGCTGCCCGGACCGTCCCTCGCCACGCACGCCTTCACCCTCCCCTTCACCGACGCCAAGCGCATCGCCGCGACGCTCCCCTTCGAGGTCGAGGGCGAGCTGCCCTTCGAGCTGTCTCAGGTCGTCTTCGACCACCAGGTGACCCGGCGCCGGGCCAGCGCCACCGACCTCACCGTCGGGCTGGTGCGGCGCGAGGAGCTGGCCGAGCTCCTCAAGACCCTCGCCGCGCGCGGGCTCGATCCGCGCGTGGTGACCCACCCGGCGATCGCCTACCAGAACCTCTTCCTCGCCGCGCCCGAGCG
>RPRB01000115.1 GCA_003818285.1 Myxococcaceae bacterium | reverse complement strand
TGCTCGACGAGAACGAGTTCCTCTCGCCGCATGGCATCCGGAGCCTCAGCCGCGTGCACGAGGCGCACCCGTACGTGCTCGCCGGGCACTCGGACTGGACGGTGCGGTACGACCCCGGGGACTCGACCTCCGGGATCTTCGGCGGCAACTCGAACTGGCGCGGGCCGGTGTGGTTCCCGACCAACTACCTCCTCATCGAGGCGCTGGAGCGGTACCACCACTTCTACGGCGACGCGCTGAAGGTCGAGTGCCCCACCGGCTCGAATCGCTACCTCACGCTGGCCGAGGTGGCCCAGGTCCTCTGCTCCCGCCTCCTGGCGCTCTTCCTGCCCGATGCTCGCGGGCGCCGGCCGGCCCACGGGGACGAGGCGCGGTACGCGACCGATCCTGCGTTCCGCGACCTGGTGCTCTTCTACGAGTACTTCCACGGCGACACCGGTCGCGGCCTCGGGGCGAACCACCAGACCGGGTGGACCGCGCTGGTGCTGGAGGCGCTCCGGGAGAGAAGGCGAGGGCGGTGACGGTGTCGCCGGCGCGTCGCCTGGGTGACCTCGGAAGGCGCTGTCAGGCTGCGTCCCAGAGCGCCCGGGCTTCCTCGGCGATGAGGTCGGGGAACTCCTCGGGGAAGAAGAGCCGCGCGCCGGGCACGTTCCTCACCCCGCGGGAGCCAGGCAGCACCCGGTCGAGGTAGACCGGGTTCTCGAGGGAGAAGATCGTGTCCGCCGTTCCCCAGACGATGCGGGCCGGGACGCGCGAGCGGCGGAGGAGCGCCTCGACGCCGGCGAGCGCGTTCGCCTCGAGCGCGATGGCGTAAGCGTTCACCTGCGCCTGCCCTCGTGCGCTGCGCACCAGCGGACCGAGGTACATCTCCAGCGCCTCGTCGGTGGGATTGCTCGGGGAGCTGAAGGTCATCCCGCCGAGCCCATCCTTCGACCGCGCCAGGGTCCCGTCGGCCAGCCACGGCGCGAGCCAGCGCTCGACGTAGGTCCTGGCCTTCGCCATCTCGATGACCGGGAGGACGGCAGCGGGGGGACACTCGGTCTCCACGTCGCAGTTGGTGAGCAGGAGCGACCGGACCCGTTCCGGATGGTGCGCGAGCAGCAGCTGGGCGACCGCACCCCCGCTGTCGTTGGCGACGACGTCGACCCCCGGCATCGAACGCTGGTCCAGGAGCTCCAGCAGCATCTGCACCTGGTCGGCGGGAGCGACGGGGTGGCCAGGAGTGACCTCGGTGAACCCGAGCCCGAGCAGGTCGGGCGCGAGGCACCGGCGGGACGACTCCAGGCGCCCGATGATGCCGCGCCACTGGAAGCCGTTGAGCGGGAAGCCGTGGAGGAAGAGCGCGGGCGCGCCCGAGCCGCGCTCGACGTAGGCGATGCGACCGGCGCGGATCTGTGCGAAGCGGCGATCGGCGTGCCAGCCGGCGGCACTCTCGCGACCGGAAGGAGCGTCGGCTCGCGCCCTCGACTCCGAGGCGCAGCCCAGGAGCGCACCGGAGGCGAGGCCGGCTCCGGCACGGAGGAGCTCCCGCCGGTCAAGCACGGTGGAGGCAGCGGTCTCCCGCGCGTCCTCATCGTCCGCTGGGTTCACCCCACCTGAATGGCCCGAGCAGGGCAACGACACTTGGAGTTTCTTGCTGTCATCGGTGGAGGGCGGCCCCGAGCGTCGCCAGGACCAGGGCCGTCGTGAGCCAGGAACGGGGCACGGAGCTATGCGCCTCCGAGGCGCTCCCGGGCGTGCTCGAGCGAGTGCCCGAGCGCGGTCTCGATCTCCGCAGTGGTTGCGGCCCCGCACTCCACCGCGCGGCGGAGGCCGTTCAGGAGCCCGCGAGCCGTGGCCGCGTCGTCGAACTCGGCGCCGAGCCGGGTGGCCTGCGCCGCCTGGTCGAGGAACTTCCGGAGCCGTGCCGCCGCCGGGGCGATCTCCTCGCGGAGCGTGGCGAACAGGGCGCCGTAGCGCGCGGGCAGCTGCGCCGGGTGCAGGTCCCAGCCCTGGATGATGCCGTCCCGGTAGGCGCGCCGGACGTCGTCTGCGGTCCGCGACCACGCCCGGAACACTGCCTCCCGGTTCGCCGCTCGCTCGGAGTCGTTGCGCGGCTCCTTGTGCGGGCCCACCGGCAGGAGGGTCGTCGGACCGTCGGCCACGGTGACTCCCGTCCCGGAGAGCGCGAGCTGCAGCAGCCGCCGCACCAGCTCCACCGAGGGATGGCCGAGCCACTGGTGCGCGGCGCTGATGCCCAGCGCGGAGGTCATGTCGTAGGGCCCGACGTGTACCGAGCGGCAGCGGCCGCCGGCAGCTTCCACCAGCGCGAGGATCCCCAGCTTCCCGTCCAGGGAGATCAGCGCCGACGGCGTCTCCACCATCAGCTCGAGGGCGACGGCTCCCGGGGGCCAGCCGAGCCGGTGCTCCAGCGCCTCAGCCGAGCGGCGGAGCAGCTCCACCTGGATGGGAAGCACCACCTTCGGGGCGGTGAGCGCGAAGCCCGGGATGGGCTCGCCGCTCAGCTGTGCCCCCACCCGCTCGAGCGTGCGGAGCGCCCGGCGTGCCATGCGCCCGGAGAAGGGCTTCAGGCGGAGGCCGATGAACGGAGGCAGCGTTCCCTCGCGCCGCCCCTGCTCGAGGGCGATGCCCGCCGCTTCCGCGTGCGCGTCCTCCTCCTCGTCGGGGCGGATGCCGTACCCGTCCTCGAAGTCGATGCGGAGGTCCTCCACCGGCTCGCGGTCCAGCTTGGCGATGACGCGCTTGCGGAGGTCGGTCGCCTGCGTCGGGCTCAGGGAGAGGCCGAGCGCGTGCGCGTAGGTCGGTCCGTCGGGAGCGTAGGTGTCGAGCGCGGCGCGGGCCAGCGCCCCCAGCCGGGCCGCCGCTCCGGGCTTGAAGAGATGCGCGCCGCCATAGAGGACCTGCACCGGCCGCCGTCCGGCAGGACCGGCGCATCGCTCGCGATCGCGCTGGTGAAGCGCCTCGTCGAGCGATTCCAGCAGGGGCTGCAGGGCCTCGGTCAGCGGGGGCAGCGCCATGGCCGCCCCCATACCACCACCAGGTCAGCGGTTCGACTGGAGGTGGGCCTCCAGGAACCACAGCCACTTGTCCACCCCGCGGGAGATCTCGGTGAAGATGTCTGCGGTGTCCTTGTCGCCCAGCTTGTCCGCCTCGTCGATGGCGGCGCGGGCGAGCTTGCCGTAAGTGGCCAGCGCGCTGGACAGCGCGTCCACGTGCTGGTGCCCCTCGGCGATGTTCGCCGGGTACTCGGACAGCTTGCTCGCCTTCACCGCGAGACGCGCGGTGCCCTCGGCGACGCCGCCGAGCTGCACGACCCGCTCGGCCGTCAGGTCGACGTACTCCTCGACGTCCTCGTTGATGTCATCGAATAGCTTGTGCAGGGCGATGAACTCGGGGCCCTTGACGTTCCAGTGGGCCTGCTTGACCTGCGTCTGGAGATCCACGGAGTCCGCGAGTCGCGCATTGCACAGCGTGATCACCTGAGTCCGGATCGCTTCTGAAAGGTCGTTCTTGGTCGCGTAGAGCTTGGGCATGGTCCATCCTCCACGGAGTCCTTTAGAGGCGAGCCGAGCTGCCCGCCACCCCGAGTGCGGGTGGCGCCCCACGAACGTCACGAGCCCCCAGCCCATGGTCCGTGCTGTAAACTTTGCTGATGCCTGAGTACGACCTGGTGGTGATCGGCTCGGGGCCCGCCGGCGAGAAAGGGGCGGCCCAGGCGGGGTACTTCCACAAGAAGGTCGCGGTCGTCGAGCGGCTGTCCAACCTCGGCGGCGCGGGTGCGAACACCGGGACGCTTCCCTCGAAGACGCTCCGGGAGACGTCGCTGTACCTCTCCGGGTTCCGCCAGCGTGGCCTCTACGGGGTGGACATGAGCCTCCAGGCGCGGACGGGCGTGCGCGAGCTCCTGTTCCGCGAGCGCGCGGTGGCGCAGGAGGAGCAGGTCCGGGTTGCCCAGAACCTCCGCTCCCACGGAGCGGACGTGTACCAGGGCAAGGGACGTCTGCTGGATCCGCACACGGTCCTGGTCCGCAGGCCAGGCGCCGAGGAGCGGCTCACGGCGGAGATCATCCTCATCGCCACCGGAAGCACCCCCTTCCACCCGCCGCTGTTCAACTTCTCGGCACCCGGGATCTACGACTCGGACAGCATCCTCCTCATGTCCGAGGTTCCGCACTCGCTGGTGGTCCTGGGCGGCGGGGTCATCGGCTGCGAGTACGCCTGCACCTTCGCCGCGCTCGGCATCCCGGTCACCCTGGTCGAGGCGCGGACCCCGCTGCTTTCCTTCCTCGATCTCGAAATGTCGACGCGGCTGAAGGCCCGGATGGAGGGCCTCGGAGTTCAGTTCCGGATGCCGGCGACGGTCGAGTCGGTGGACGTCGAGGAGGGCCGGGTCACGGTGGGGCTCGAGGGCGGCGACAGCATCGCCGCGGCCGCGCTGCTCGTGGCCTCCGGGCGGAGCGCCAACACCGCGGGCATGGGGCTCGAGGAGGCCGGGGTGAAGCTCGGCGAGCGCGGGCGGGTCCTGGTCGACGAGCACTACCAGACGAGCGTTCCCAACATCTACGCGGCGGGCGACTGCGTGGGCTTCCCCGCGCTGGCCTCCACCTCGATGGAGCAGGCCCGGGTGGCCATGGCCCACGCGTTCAATCTCTACCCCAAGGATCGGATCGCGCCGGTCCTGCCCTACGGCCTGTACACCATCCCCGAGCTGTCGATGGCCGGGGAGACCGAGGAATCCTGCAAGCAGGCCGGGATCGAGTACGTGGTGGGGCGGGCGGCCTACGCGACCAACGCCCGCGGGCAGATCATCGGGGACGGAGGAGGCTTCCTGAAGCTCATCTTCCGGCGTGTGGACATGAAGCTCCTCGGGGTGCACGTGATCGGCGAGCAGGCGTCGGAGCTGGTCCACACCGGCCTCACCGCGCTGCTCTGCGGAGCGGGGGCCCAGCTGTTCATCGACACCTGCTACAACTACCCGACGCTCTCCGAGCTCTACAAGTACGCGACCTACAACGCGATGGCCCAGCGAAACCCGGTCTGACGCACCCCGGATACTTCCTCTTCCTGACCTCGATCGTCGCGGGGGCGATGAATGCCGTCGCGGGCGGGGGGACGATCCTGACCTTCCCCGCGCTGCTCGCCGCCGGAGTGAGCCCCGTCGCGGCGAACGCCACCAACTCGGTGGCCCTCGTCCCCGGCTCGTTCAGCGCCGGATGGGCGTTCCGGAGAGAGCTGGGACTCGAGAGCCGCCGGGTGCTGATCACGCTGGTGATCTCCAGCCTGGCCGGCGGGCTGGTGGGTGCCTGGCTGGTGGTCGTCGCCGGCGACGCGCTGTTCAGGGCGATGGTGCCCTGGCTCATCTTCAGCGCCATCGCGCTGTTCATCCTCCAGGAGCCGCTTCGCCTCTGGCGCGAGCGGCGGAGCGCCGAGCGCGCCGCGCGAGCGCTCGACGACCTCAACCTCTGGGTGCTGGCGGCGGCCCAGTTCGTGGTCGCGGTGTACGGCGGGTTCTTCGGCGTGGCGATGGGAATCCTGATGCTGGCCGAGCTCGGGCTGGTGGGTCTGACCAACATCCACCAGATGAACGGGCTCAAGAACTTCGCCTCGGTGTGCATCAACGGGATCGCCGCGCTGTACTTCGCGCTGGGCAATCACGTTCACTGGCCCCTCGCCGCCCTGATGGCGGTGGGCGGGGTGCTCGGGGGCTATTCGGGGGCCTGGGTCGCGCAGCGCATCGGGCAGGCGATGGTGCGCTGGGTGATCATCGTCATCGGGCTCGGCATCGGCGTTTACATGCTCGTGATGTGACGAGGGCGCCGGGAGCTCAGAGGCGACGGTTCGGCGGGTCGTCCCACATGTGATGGGTGATGCGCCAGGCACCGTCGGGCCCGCGGCGCAGCACGGTGAGGAAGGTGCCGGCGTTCGCCCAGCGCTCCAGCGTCGATCCCTTCTCCACGGTCCACTCGACATGCGAGCGGCCGCGCACCAGCCCGGTCGCGTCCTGAACCGAGAGCTCGTCCAGCTCGAGATCCAGGCGGGTGATGACCGTGGCCGGCCCGGGCGCGAACCAGAACGCCCGAATGGCCTCGGCCCCGACGACCGGCGCCAGGCCGTGGTGAGGCATCAGCACTGCGTCGGGTGCGAAGAGCCGCATCACTCCCTCGGTGTCGCTCGCCAGCCAGGCACGGCGGTAAGCCTCGTGCACCTCGCGCAACGCCCGGGTCTCGACCTCCGGACGTCGAACGCCCCCGTGCGCGCACGCCAGTTCCAGGACGAGGGCAGCGGCGACGCAGGTCCGTGACGCTCGAGAGTCCATGGTCCCGGGGACCTACCTCCCTCCGCAGGGCGGCGTCTTGAACCAGGCAGCGAGCTGGGACGGAACCGTCGGCGAGCGGCTCAGGGCTCTCCGGACGGAAGGGCGGGAGGCAGCACCGCCTCGGGCAGGGCCTGGGGCAGCTCCGCGCCGCGCAGCGCGTGGTGCACCTCGGCCTCCCGGCGGAGCTCGGCGTCGGTGAGCTCCTCCTGCCACTGCTTCGGGTTGCTCGGCCAGTGAAAGTCGGCGGGAACCGCTCCGGCGCCCTGCTGGCCGTAGCCGATCATGTCCGGGAAGAGGGGCGTCCAGTGTCCGGCGACGTCAGGCTCCCTCGTCACGTGGGAGCGCTGCTTCCGGGGAACGAACGGGTAGAAGGGCGTGTTGCTCACGGGCCCCACCTTGCCCCGGGACGGTGCTGGAGGGAAGGGGGCATCGCCTTCCGCCGCGCCGCTGCTAGCGTTCCGGGCACGCACCGATGGACCGCGCCCTCAACCTCGACCAGCTCTCGGAGCCTTTCGACGTCGCCATCATCGGGGGCGGCGCGACCGGCCTGGGCGCCGCGGTGGAGGCGGCGTCGCGCGGCTACCGGACGGTGCTGCTCGAGGCGCGGGACTTCGCCCAGGGCACGTCCAGCCGATCGACCAAGCTCGTGCACGGCGGGGTGCGGTACCTCGCGCAGGGCAACGTGGGGCTGGTCCGCGAGGCGCTCCTGGAGCGGGGCCGGCTCCGGCGAAACGCGCCGCACCTGGTGGGCGACCTCGAGTTCGTGGTGCCCGCGTACGCGTGGTGGTCCGGCCCGTACTACGGGGTGGGCCTCAAGCTGTACGACGTGCTCGCCGGCAGGCACCGCCTGGGAAAGAGCCAGCTCCTCTCGCGTGCCCAGGTGCTGGAGCGCATCCCCACGCTCGAGCCGGACCAGCTCAAGGGCGGGGTGCGCTACTTCGACGGGCAGTTCGACGACGCGCGGCTGGCGGTCACGCTGGCGCTCACCGCGGACGACCTCGGCGCGGTGCTGGTGAACCACGCCGGCGTGGTCGGGCTGCTGAAGAGCGGCGGAAGGGTGCGCGGGGTCCGGGTGCGCGAGGAGGAGTCGGGCCGCGAGCACGAGGTCCAGGCCGGCGTGGTGATCAACGCCACCGGCGTCTTTGCCGATGCCGTGCGCCGGATGGACGATCCGGGCGCCGCGGCACTGGTCGCGCCCTCGCAGGGCGTGCATCTGGTCCTGTCGGATGCGTTCCTGCCCTCGGCGCACGCCCTGATGATTCCGCGAACCGACGACGGCCGGGTGCTGTTCGTCGTCCCCTGGCACAAGCGGGCGCTGGTCGGAACCACGGACACGCCAGTCCCGGAGGTGAGCGTCGAACCGCGGCCGCTGGAGGAAGAGGTCGCCTTCCTGCTCGACCACGCCGCGCGATACCTGACCCGGGACCCGCGGCCCGAGGACGTGCTGAGCGTGTACGTGGGGCTCCGGCCGCTCGTCCGGGCCGAGGGGGCGGCCCGGACCGCTTCGCTGAGCCGCGACCACAGCATCTTCGAGAGCGAGAGCGGTCTGGTCAGCATCGTCGGCGGGAAGTGGACCACCTACCGCCGCATGGGTGAGGACGTCGTGGACCACGCCGCGCGGATCGCCGGCCTGCCGCAGCGTCCGTCGGTGACCGCCGGACTCAAGCTGCACGGAGCGCCGCTGGAGGACCGCGTCGAGCACTCCACGATGGGAACGCCGAGCGAGATGCTCGCCGCCTACGGAACGGACGCCGACCTGGTGCGTGACCTCGCCGAGCGGGACCCCGAGCTCGCGGTCCCGATGCATCCCCGGCTGCCGTATCTGCTGTGCGAGGTTGCGTGGGCGGTGCGGCGGGAGATGGCGCGCTCGCTCGACGACGTGCTCTCCCGCCGGACGCGGGCCCTGGTGCTCGACGCTCGCGCGGCGCTGGAGTGCGCCCCGGTGGTGGCCCGGGTCATCGCCCGCGAGCTCGGGCGTGACGAGGCGTGGGTGCGGACCGAGCTCGAAGTCTTCGAGCGCCGCGCGCGGGAGAGCCTGCTGGCCTGAGACCGTCGTCGCGCAGCCTCGCCCACATCCACCTCGAGCTGGCGGGTGCAGCTCCACCCGTGCTGCGCGTGTTCCAGGTGAATGCGCCCGGCCGACGGGGCGTCCTCTGCAGCCGAGGGCCGGAGGAGAACTTCGATGCAGCCGAGTCGAGTGATCAACTGCAGCTGCTGCGCGCGACCGCTGGTGTGTACGGAGGATCTCGGGCGATGGCTCCGCGCGGTGGCTCGAGCCGGCGCACGGGTCTACTGCTCGCTCGCCTGCAGCGCGGTGTCGGAAACCCTCGAGCGCACCGGGGACGTGGCGCTGGAGTGTTCCCAGGCCTGAGGCTCAGGCCGCGGCGTTCACCACCGAGCGCAGCGCGGCTTCCACGCGGGGCAGCACCTCGCGGACCTCCGCCTCGGACACGGCGCCCACGCTGCAGCGGAACCAGCCGGTCTCGTCCTGCAGCCCGAAGGCCTGGAAGTGCACCATGGCGAAGCCGGCGCGCTCGAGGAGGAGCTTCCGGATGTCCTCGTTGCTCCGGATACCCTTGCGGCCGATGAGGTCGAAGCGCACCGAGAGGTAGATCGCTCCCTGGGGCGCGATCGCGCTCACCGGAAGCCCGCGGGCCCGGAGCTCCATCAGCCCCTGATGCAGGGCCTGCAGCCGTGACTCGACCCCGCGCCGCATCTCGGCAAGGTAGCGCTCCACCGCCGGGACGTTCTCGAGGAAGCGCGCCGAGGCCACCTGCTCGGCGCGAGGAGCCCACGCGCCGGTGTGACCGATGAGGTCCTTCATCCGCGAGATGATCGAGGGCGGTCCCACGCCCCAGCCCACGCGCACCCCGGTGGCAGCGAACGCCTTGGAGATGCCGTCGACGAACACCGTGTAGGGCGCCATCTCCGGAACCAGGCCCACGGGCGTGACGTGCTTCGCCGCGCCGTAGGTCAGCACCCAGTAGATCTGGTCGTACATCACGATGATCGGCGGGCGGGCAGCGTGCTTGCGCTCGGCGTTCTCCTCGACGATCGCCTCGCACACCGCCTTCAGCTGCTCGGCGGCGAACATCGTCCCGGTGGGGTTGAGCGGGCTGCCGAGGCAGAGGAGGCGTGCTCGCGAGAGATACGGCCGGATCTGCTCCACCGTGGGCATGAAGCCCTGCTCGGGGCTGGTGGGGATCACCTCGCCCTTCGCCCCGGTCATGTAGACGTAATAGTTGTTGTTCCAGCTGGGCACCGGGTAGACGACCACGTCGCCGGGGTCCACCACGCAGCGGAACGTCCCGTAGACGATCGGCCGGGCGCCGCTGGCGATGACGATGCTCTCCAGCGGATAGGAGAGTCCCAGGCTCCTGGCGTAGAGGCGCTGGACGGCCTGCCGCAGCTCGGGCATGCCGTCGGCCGGCGGGTAGTTGGTCTCGCCCGCGCGGAGCGCCTCGCCGATGAGCTCACGCAGCTCGGCGGGAATGGGGAACTCGCGCGAGCTGAAATCACCCACGGTGAGGTTGCAGACCTTCTGGCCCTTGGCCACCAGCGCGCGGATCTCGGCGGCGACCTTGAGGATCTCGCTGCCCATGAGGCCCCGGGCCATGCCGCTGACGGTGTCCGGGTCGCGGGGGTGCCCCAGGGTGTCGTTCAGGTCGAGAGCCACGTGGCGTCCTCCGGCGCCCCCCTTACCGGAGCCCGAGGGGAGGGCGCCAGCACAGTTCCCGGGAGGGCGCCCGGACGGCGACGTTCCAGGCACCCGGGCCCGCGGGACGTGGGGCGTGCTCGACACGCTGCTCGAGGCGATGGCGCTGTTCCGCTAGCGGGCGGCGGGGGTCCGGGTTCCGGGTGCGTACTTCACCACCCGGACCTTCTCCATCGTCACCAGCCCCTCGCTCACCATCTCGTCGAGGATGGGGAGCAGCCGCTCCACGTGCTCGGGAGTGTCCACCAGCTCGAGGACGATGGGCAGGTCCTCGCTGAGCCGGAGGATGCTCGTGGTGTGCACCACGCTGCGCGCGCCGAAGCCGGCGATGCCCCGGAGGACGGTGACCCCTGCCGCGCCCTCCTTCCGCAGACGCTCGAGGAGCGCGAGGTGCAGCGGCCGCCCGTGCCACCGGTCCGACTCGCCGAGGAAGATTCTCAGGAGGGTCTGATCGCCCTCGAGCACGCGGTGACCCATGACGTCGCTCCTCCTATCCGCCGGCGAGCGCGCGCCCGGCGGCCAGGCCCAGCACGCCGGCGGCGACACACCCCAGGACCGTCGCCGCGACGTTGAGGCCGGCGAGGCCGTACGCCCGCTGGTGCACGAGCGCCAGCGTCTCGTAGTTGAAGGACGAGTAGGTGGTGAACCCGCCCATGATGCCGGTGGTGAGGAAGATGCGCAGCTCGAGCGAGACGGCGGTGCCGGTGAGGGCCACGTGCATCACGAGGGCGATGAGGAACGATCCGGTCAGGTTGACCAGGAGCGTGCCCCAGGGGAAGGCCGGGCCCAGAAGCTGCGCGGCGAGCGCCTGCACCCCGTAGCGGGCGACCGATCCGATCGCTCCGCCCAGCGCCACCAGGGCGACCCGGGTCACTGTGCGGGGCCCTTCGCGTAGAGGTCGATGATCCGGGAGAGCGCCGCCTGGCAGACGCGACAGAAGGGCACCTCGTCGCGGGTGAACATGATGCAGTCCTCCTCCGGGCGGAAGTAACCGCGGGACTCGTACATCGCTCCCTCGAAGGCACCCACCTTCCCCGAGTACTGGTCGTTCGCGAGCTTGCGGGTCACCTCCATCTTCTCCCGGGTGAAGAGCGCGTCCATCTCCGACTCGGGCCGGCGGTCGGCGCGGATCTTCGTCCGCTCGACCTGGATGGCGCGGCTGAAGGTCTCGAACTCCTCCTTCCGCCACGGCGTGGGAACGGGCGTCCCCGGCGAGACCAGCGCCTTCCACTTCAGCTGGGCCGGGTCCTTGAGCGCGGTCACGTTGGGCTCCCAGGGCTCGATCCGCTCGGTCGGGGGGAGATAGGCGCTCTCGGAGGTGAAGTACTCGTCGGCGAGCCCGGCGAAGTGATGTCCGAACTCGTGGACGAAGACGTACGGCGACCAGAGCGAGTCGGCGGCCACGGTGCTGTAGAGCCCGAAGATGCCTCCGCCGCCGTAGGTGTTGCCGTTGACCAGGATCTCCACGAACTCATACGGCGCGAACGACGCCACGTCCCGGAAGGAGCGGTTGTCGAAGGTGAGGACGTAGCGCTCGCTGCCGAACGCGTCGTAGGTCGCGCCGATGCGGCTGCGGCGGTGGATGCCGGTGGAGGGGCGGGAGATGCCCGGCTCGCGCGACTCGGGGCAGAGGCCCCACACGTTGAAGTCCTGCTTCCGCTCCTTGAACGGTGAGGTGGAGAAGAGGATCGAGACCAGCCGGCGCGCGTCCTTCTCGAACTTGCCGCGCTGGGCCCGGGTGTAGCCGTCTCCGAGGATGAGGAGGTCCAGCTTCGACTCCGGCCGACCGGACTTCAGCAGGGGAATCAGGGGCCCGGGGTTGTCCGGCGCCGCGTCGCTCACCGTCTGGTCCTTGGGGTCGACCTTGAAGTTCCACAGCGGGATGAAGGCGTTGGCGCGGTCGCGCTTCTCGAGGGTCACCTCCACCGGGCCGGCGGGGAGCGGGAAGCGGAACGACTCCTCGAAGGTGCGGGCTCGCTCCTTCGCGTCCTGGGTGTCCTCCCACTCGCCGAAGATGGAGCTGAACCCGCGCGAGTAGAGGAGCGACTTGCTGGTCGCGTCCCGCACCAGGAAGCGGTACTTGCCGGAGTCGGTGTCGTCGATGGGACGTGCCGGGTTCCCCGGCCAGGGGAGCGGCTCGATCACCAGCCGGTCGAGGCTGAAGATCTCCTTCCCTCCGCTGCCGGTGTGGAAGTAGTCGATCCGGAAGGTCCGCGGCGGAGCGGCGGCGGCGGACGTCGAGACGACGACAAGCAGCAGGGCGGCGAAGCGCATCGCGGGCGGACCTTATCTCGGCGCTGAGACAGGTGGTCACCGCTCGCACCTGTCGTCGAGAGACAGGGCCGTGGCGGACCCAGGCGAGCGTCCCCCGGCGTTTCTGATAGGGCGGACTGGTGAGACTTCGCTGGCGCGTTCCGGCGCCGCCCGGGGAGGCGCAGGAGAGCCTGTTCATCGAGCCGCGCCGCGGGTCCGCATCGGACCCTGCGGAGCTCCGAACGCGCGGTGCGCGCCTGTTGCTCGCCTTCCTGTGGATCCAGGCCGCGGGATTCCTCGTTTACCTGGTGGTCTCGATCGCGGTGGCGCCCTCGGCGTTCCTCCGCTACGGGACGCAGACCGCCTTCGGCTGGACGGTCATCGTCATCCTGGCCTGGGCCACCCGCCGGGGATGGGTGGTGCTGGCCTCGGTCGGTTACCTGGCCTGTGGCTGGCTCCTCCTCACCGTGTCGGCGTGGACCGCCGGCGGGCTCGGCGGCTCGGCGACGCTGGGGTACCTGGTGCTGGTCGTCGCGGCGGGTCTCCTGCTCGGGACCCGGGCCACGGTGCTCACCGCGGCCGCGGCCCTGGTGACGGGCCTGGGGCTCGCGGTGGCCGGAACGTTCGGCGTCCTGCCACCACCGGCGATCCGGAACTCGCCGATGGCCGTCTGGGCGGACTTCGCCGTGTACACCGGGCTGGTCGTCGCCTTTCAGCTGCTGGCCGCTCGCAACCTCCGGGTGTCGGAGAGCCGCTACCGCTCGCTGGTGGGCCGCGCCCGCGACGTCATCTTCACCGTGAGCCCGGACGGGCGGATCACCACGCTGAATCCGGCCTTCGAGGCGGTCACCGGGCTGCCGGCGGCGGACTGGGTGGGGCGGCCTTTCGTCGAGCTCATCGCCGGCGAGCGCGCGGAGGCGATCTGGGCGGCGCTGCGGCAGACGCAGGGGCCGGCGCTGGAGGTACCGGTCCGCTCCGCATCCGGCGAGCGGGTTCTGGAGGTGGTGCTGGCCATGTCCCCGGATGCCTCGGCCGACCTCCTGGGCATCGGCCGCGACGTGAGCGAGCGCAAGGAGGCCGAGGCCCGCCGTGCGCAGCTGGAGGTGCAGCTGCGGCAGTCCCAGAAGCGCGAGGCGATCGGCACGCTGGCGAGCGGCATCGCCCACGACTTCAACAACGTGCTCACCGCGATCATGGGCCACGCGCAGCTGCTCCGCGACGAGGGTGAGGGGCCGACCCAGGACCGGGCCGCGGAGATCCTCCAGGCCGGAGGGCGGGCCCGCGATGTGGTCCGCCAGCTGCTCACCTTCGCCCGGAGCACCGGCCAGGAACATCGCCCGGTTCGCCTCCCACAGGTCATCGGCGAGGCGCTCCAGCTCTTGCGGGCGTCCCTCCCGGCCGCGGTCCAGCTCGAGGCGGCCATCGACTCGGGAACGGCGATGGTCCTGGCCGACCAGGGGCAGATGCACCAGGTGGTGATCAACCTGGTCGCCAACGCCGCGGCGGCGCTCCAGGGCCGCACCGGCACCGTCGGCGTCTACCTGGGGAACCTCCCTGGCGGCGACGGCGACACGCCCGGGGCGGTGCGGCTGCGGGTGACCGACGACGGGGTGGGGATGACGCCCGAGGTGCTGGAGCGGATCTTCGAGCCCTTCTTCACCACCCGACCCCTGGGGGAGGGGACCGGGCTGGGTCTGGCGGTGGTTCAGGGCATCGTCCAGGACCACGGTGGGCAGAT
>RPRB01000114.1 GCA_003818285.1 Myxococcaceae bacterium | reverse complement strand
CTTCACCACGGCGGTCTGCCCGGCCTTCAGCGCGGCGATGGCCACGATGAGCTCGGCGGCGTTGCCGAAGGTGGCGTTCAGGAGCCCCCCCAGCCCGGGGCCGAGGTGACAGGCCACGGCCTCGGTCGCCGTGCCGATCCACCGGGCCAGGGGAACCAGTGCCAGGGCGGCGAGCACGAACACCCACGTCCCGGCGTGCAGCCAGGCAGCCACGACGGTCGCCGGCACGAACGCCAGCAGGCCCAGGAAGATCTTGTCCGCGCCGCTCAGGCGAGGACGTGCGGTGGTGGCAGTCACGGACGGGAGGGGTGCTTCTCGCCGGTCCCCTTCCGTGGATCAAGCTGGTAAAGCGGAGGTGCGACCGGAGGTGGTGCGATGGCCGAGCGTTCGCCGCGGAACATGACCAACTACGAGGCCGAGGTCGCCGCCTTTCGCTGGGACCGGCCCGAGCGTTTCAACTTCACCATCGACGTGGTGGACCGATGGGCCAGCGAACGGCCCGACGCGCCGGCGATGCTCCACTGCGACGATCGCGGCAATCGCAAGGTCTACAGCTGGCGCGAGCTCGCGGAGCGCTCGGTCCACGCCGCGCTCTTCCTGCGCGACCTGGGGCTCCGCTCGGGGGACGGCGTCTTCACCATGCTCCCCCGGATCGCCGAGTGGTGGATCCTCGCGCTGGGCTGCATGCGCTCCAACCTCGTCCTCATGCCGGGGACGACGATGCTCACCGGCAAGGACGTGCGGTACCGCCTCGAGCTGGGCCGGGCGCGCGCCGTGGTCACCACCGCCGAGCACCTGTCCAAGTTCGAGGTGGGCGCCCACGCCGACGTCATCGCCTGGGTCTGCACCGACGAGGCGCCCAGGCCCTGGGTTCAGTTCCGGAGCCGGACGGTGGACGGCGCGCGCGCCGCGGAGTTCCCCGACACCGCCGCCGACGACCGGATGCTCGTGTACTTCACCAGCGGCACCACCGGGATGCCCAAGATGGTGCCGCAGACCCACGCCAGCTACGGCATCGGCCACGGCGTCACCGGCAAGTACTGGCTCGATCTCGGGCCGGACGACGTGCACTTCACCCTCTCGGACACCGGCTGGGCCAAGTGCGCCTGGGGGAAGGTCTTCGGCCCCTGGAGCCAGGGGGCGTGCTCGGTGGTCTACGACTTCCGCGGCCGCTTCGAGGGCAAGGCCCTCCTCGGCCTGCTCGCGCGGGAGAAGGTCTCCACCTTCTGCGCGCCGCCCACCGCATGGCGAGCCATCGTGCTCGAAGATCTGAAGTCGTGGTCCTTCCCCGCGCGCCGGCACGTCATCAGTGCCGGCGAGCCGCTCAACCCGGAGGTCATCGAGGCCTGGAAGCGCGTCACCGGCCTCACCATCCGCGAGGGCTACGGACAGACCGAGACGGTGGCCATCGTGGGCATGTTCCAGTGCCTGCCCTTCAAGCCGGGCTCGATGGGGAAGCCCTCTCCCGGCTTCGACGTGCGGGTCATCGACCAGGAGGGTCGCGAGGTTCGGGCCGGGGAGGAGGGGGACATCGCGGTGCGGGTGAAGCCCGAGCGGCCGGTGGGGATGTTCGCCGGCTACCTCGGCGACGAGACCACCAACGCCGCCGCGTTCCGGGGCGACTTCTACGTCACCGGGGACCGCGCGGTGCGCGACGAGGACGGCTATCTCTGGTTCGTGGGACGGGCCGACGACGTGATCAAGACCTCCGGCTACCGGGTGGGGCCGTTCGAGGTCGAGTCGGCGCTCCTCGAGCATCCGGCGGTGGCCGAGTCCGCGGTGGTCGGAGTGCCGGACGAGAAGCTCGGGCAGCGCATCAAGGCCTTCGTCGTCCTCAAGCCGAGCGTGGCCAGCTCCGAGGCGCTGGCGACGGAGCTTCAGGAGCACGTCAAGCGCACCACCGCGCCGTACAAGTACCCGCGGGAGATCTCCTTCGTCACCGAGCTCCCGAAGACGGTGAGCGGGAAGATCCGCCGCGTCGAGCTGCGGCAGAAGCGCTAGGCGAGGAACGCTCGAGCCCGGCGAGGACGTGGTGGTGGACACGCTCATCGATCGGTTCTTGCCCGCGCCGGACGTCCGGACGGTGCACGCGATCCAGATCCGAGCCACGCCGGAGCGCGTCCTCCAGGTGGCCCAGGAATTCGACCTCGAGTCGCTCGGCGCCATCCGCGCGCTGTTCCGCATCCGGGGCTGGCTGCTCCATGCCCGGCCGCTCCCGCCGCACGTCCCGCGGGGGCTCGCGGACCAGCTCACCACGCTGGGATGGGGAACTCTGGCCCACGAGCCCGGGCGGCAGCGGGTGTTCGGCGCCGTCACCCGGCCGTGGGAGGGCGACGTCCGGTTTCGGCCCGTACCGCCGGAGGCGTTCGCCGCCTTCGCCGAGCCGGGGCTGGTGAAGATCGCCTGGACGCTGGAGGCGGAGCCCGACCCGCGCCGGCCCGGCGAGACGATCCTCCGCACCGAGACCCGCGCGGCGGGGACCGACGAGGACGCGCGACGCCGGTTCCGGCGCTACTGGCGACGGGCACGTCCCGGGATCGTCCTCATCCGATGGGTGCTGCTGCCCGCAGTACGCCGGAAGTGTGAAGGTGCGACAGCACCATCCACCACCAGGTGATGCTCCCGGGGTCGGGCGGCACCCTCCCCGGAGTCCGCAGAGACCGAGTTCCACGCGATCCGTCTTCAACATAGAACGCCCGAGTCGGGCCGCGGTCCGTCCTCTCCGCGTCCTGAAAACCCGTGCTGCGGAACTTCCTGAAGGCGATCACCCCTCCTGCCCGGGAACGTCCGGGCGACTGGGTCCAGCATCCGGACTACTTCGTGGGCAAGGAGGCCCTCGCCAAGGACGACGCGGCGGGAGCGCGCGAGGCGTTCCTGCGCGTGCTGGCCGAGCGCCCCGAACAGCTGGACGCGAAGGCGGGCCTGGCGCTGGCGACGTACCTGCTCGGTGACCCGGGAGCGCTCGCCCAGGTCGACGAGGTGCTCACCCGCGCGCTCGGCGGAACGACCGAGCTTCTCCGCGTGACGCTCGAGGAGCTCGGTCCCGCGGCCGAGGCGCGCGCCCTCCGCCCCTCACTTGCCTGGCGCGTGGCCCAGCGCCTCGACGCCGACCCCGACGGAGGCGGCGCCCGCTCCTACTACGAGGTGGCATCGCGGGCGGAGGGGCTGATGGGCCTCAAGGCCCGTGTCCGCTCGCTGGAGCTGGATCCGGAGCCGACGCTCCCGGCGCTCTCCGCGGCCGATGACCTGACCAGGCAGGAGCCCGAGCTGCAGAAGCGGGTGGCCGCCCTGCTCCGGAAGCTCGCGCCCGGGGAACGGCGGTTCGTCGAGATGCCGCCCGAGGACACGCATCTGGAGCTCGAGCTCCGCCCGTCGCCGCAGGGCGAGACCGGGGCCGCGACCGGGCTCTTCCGTCCGCCACCCCGGATCGTGCCGGTGCGGCTCGAGGCCATGGACGACGCGGGACTTCGGGTGACCAGCGTGAACGGCACCAACCCTCTGCCATTCCGGCGGATCCTGGCCCTCGCGCTGGGGATCGTGCCCGCCGCGGACGGACGGAACACGGTGATCACCGACTTGGTCCTCTCCTGGCCCGAGGGAGAGATGGGCTCCACCGTCCTCCGCCTGCATCTCGCTGACGTGGCGCTCGACCGGTTCTATCCCGGAGTTCCTCCCAAGGAGGCCTATCTGTGCTGGGTGCGGGACGTCGCCGCCCGCTCGGGTGCGAAGCGCTTGCCCCCCGGTACCGAGGACCACACGGTCCCACGCTACGCCAGCCCCGACGAGATGACCCGCCAGGTGCACGGCGAAGGCTGAGCGGCGGCCCGCGCTTCCAGGCGCTCGCGACTCCGGCCGCCAAGTGACCCGCGCGGAACGGACGATCAGGCCGCCACCCAGCGGTCCAGGCCGTCCCCGGGCACGCGGCGAACGCGCCCGGCGTCCTCGAGCACCTCGAGATTCCCCACCACCTCGGAGAGCGTGAGGTACAGCCGCGGGCCTTCCTGGGCCCCGAAGAGCACGACCGAGAGCTCCACCGGAGTGCGGGGATCGGCGGCGAGGGCTCCGAGCAGCTTCTCCTGCCGGCGCTCGTAGAACCGGAGGAGCGAGTCGATGGCCGCGCGGTGTCCCTGGAACGGAGGGCCGTGGCCGGGCAGCACCCACTCCACGTCGAGCGCGCGGACCCGCCCGATGCTGTGCAGGTACTGGATGAGCGCGCGCCGGGTGGTGCGCTCGTCCACCAGCTCGAGGAACGGATTGGGCGAGGTGCGGGCCAGGAGGTGATCATCGGCGAAGAGCAGCCGGTGCTCGGCGTCCCACAGGCACACCAGCCCCGGGGTGTGACCCGGCAGGTGCAGGACGTCGAGCCGCACCTTTCCCACCCGGAAGTGCTCCCCCTCGGTCAGCGGCTGCACCCGGTCAGGGTCGACGCGGCGGCTGTATTTCCCGCTGTGCCGCCCGATGGAGAGGAGGCGCGGCAGCTGCTCCTCCGGCACACCCTGCCGGCGGAGGAAGGTCGCGTACAGGGGTGCCCGGATCTCCCAGACGTCCTCGCCGACGACCTTCTCCATGTCTCCGGGATGGAGCCGCACCGTCGCGCCGCTCAGCTCCGAGAGCATCTGCGCATTGCCGAAGTGGTCGACGTGCCCGTGGCTCACCACCACCTGCCTGGAGCGGCGGAGGTCGAGACGCGCGGCGGCCGCTCCGGCGTGGAGCGCGGTCACGCCTTCCGGCGTCCCGATGCCGCTGTCGAAGAAGAGGACGCCGCCCTTGCCGTCCTCGACGGCGTAGGCGTTCACCGGTCCACCCGCGTCGGGAAACGGCACCGGCATCACGAGCCGGTGGATACCGAGGGCTCGCAGGACCGCGTCGCCGCCCTCGAGTGGTTGGCTCACGACGACTTAGAGGCGTGGATCGCCGCCCGGAGCTCGGGGAGCACCTTGAACAGGTCGGCGACAATTCCGTAGTCGGCCACCTGGAAGATGGGCGCCTCGGGATCCTTGTTGATGGCCACGATGACCTTGCTGCCCTTCATCCCGGCCAGGTGCTGGATGGCCCCGGAGATGCCCGCGGCGATGTACAGCTTCGGCGCGACCACCTTGCCGGTCTGGCCAACCTGGTAGTCGTTGGGCACCCAGCCCGCATCGCAGACCGCGCGGGACGCGCCCACCGCGGCCCCGAGCTCGTCGGCGAGCGCCTCGATCTCCTTGAAGTCACCCTTGGTGCCTCGGCCGCCGGAAACCACGATGCTGGCCTCGGTCAGCTCCGGCCGGGCGCTCTTGACCTCGTTGAAGGAGACGAACTGCGTGGGCGAGCTGGCCACGTCCGCCGGCGCCGGGAAGGCCTTCACCTCGGCGGGCCCGCCACCCGGCTCGGCCGCGGAGAACTCGGTGGCCCGGATGGTGAGCGCCTTCACCGAGGTCTTGAGCTTCACGTCGGCGATGACGCTGCCGGCCCACATCGGCCGGGTGAAGGTCACGTCGGTCCCCGAGCCGGAGAAGGCGAGCACGTCCGAAGCCATCGCGGCCTTCAGCCGGGCGGCGACCCGGGGCAGGAGATCTCGCCCCTGCGCGGTTGCGGCGGCGCCGACGAAGTCCGCGCCGATGGAGCTGGCCAGCGCGGCGACCGCCGGGGCGTACGACTCCGCGACGTAGTGGGCGAAGGCCGGGGACGCGACGGTGTGGATGACGACCGCACCGTACGGCTTCAGCTGCTCGGCGAGCGCCGACGGGTTCTCGGCGAGGACGGCGAGGTGGAGCGGCGCGCCGGTCTTCTGCGCCAGCTCCTTCCCGGCGGCGATGGCGTGGAGGGTGGCCTTGCGCAGGTGCCCGTCGGGCTGGGACTCGGCGACGATCAGGACGATGGACATGGCTGGTGGATTCCCTCAGATGACCTTGGCTTCGTTCTTCAGCTTGGTGAACAGCTCCTGCACGTCGCCGACCTTGACTCCGGCCTTGCGCGGCGGAGGCGCGGACAGCTTCACGACCTGGATCTGGGGGCTGGCGTCGACGCCCAGCGCGGCCGGGGTGAGCTCCTCGATGGGCTTGTTCTTGGCCTTCATGATCCCCGGGAGCGAGGCGTAGCGCGGAAGGTTCAGGCGCAGGTCGCTGGTGACGATGGCCGGCAGCTTCACGCTCAATGTGGTCAGCCCGTTGTCGACCTCACGGACCACCTGGGCGGACTTCCCGTCCGCGGCGATGTGGATCGCCGGCGTCTTGGCCTTCTCGGCGTCGCTCTCCAGCGACTCGACCTTGGAGGCGAACGTTGCCTGGCTCCAGCCGAGCCACTCGGCGAGGTACTGGCCGGTCTGGTTCTGGTCGTCGTCGATGCTCTGCTTGCCGAGGATGGCCAGGTCCGGCTTCTCGCGCTCGAGGACCGCCTTGAGCAGGCCGGCGGCGGACATCGGGTCCAGGGCTCCCCCGTGGTTCACCCACACCGCCTTGGTGGCGCCCATGGCGAGGGCGTGGCGGAGCTGCTCCTGAACCTCCTTGGGTCCGATGCTCACCACCACCACCTCGCCGCCGTGTTTGGCGGCCAGCCGAAGGCCCTCCTCGACGGCGATCTCGTCGAAGGGGTTGATCTTGTACTTCAGCCCCTCCTGCACGATGCCCGAGCCATCGGCCTTCACCTTGATCTTCGACTCGGGGTCTTCCACCCGCTTGGCGGTCACGAGGATCTTCACGCGTCGACTCTCCTGAGCTCCGGCCCGGGTCGCGCTTGACGCAACGCGACAGGCGCCGGGTTCGATTTACGCGTCAACTCGCGGTTCCGCAACCCGTTTAGAGCGTCGGCGAGCGTCGCGCGATGACCAACGTTCCGTACCGGCCGGATCTCGCCTGGGTCCACCACGTGGGCCACGGGGGCCTCGCCGAGCGCGCGGCGGCGGGACTGCTCGCGCTGTTGCGAGCGGCCGGGCTCGGGGCTGGTGCGCGCGTTCTCGACGTGGGCTGCGGAAGCGGGCGGCTGGCCCGCAGGCTCGCCGACGCCGGCTTCGAGGTCGTCGGGGTGGACGCCTCGCCGGCGATGATCGCGCTGGCCCGGGAGCACGCCCCCGGCGGAACCTTCGAGGTCCTCGCGCTGCCCACGGGCAGGCCGGCGGACGCCTCGGGTGGACTCCCGGTCGCCGATGCCGTGGTCTCGACGGGGCACGTCCTCAACTACCTCGCGTCGCCCGAGGCGATCGCCTCCGCCCTGGGCGAGCTCGCCGCTGCGGTCCGTCGGGGAGGGCTCCTCGCCATCGACCTCATGACCGAGCGCTTCGCCCGGCGCCACGAGGGCTGCGGCCCGCACGTCCGGGTCGATGACGCATGGGTCGTGGTGACGCGGGATAGCCGTCCGGCGCCACTCGTGCTCGCCCGGGACATCACGGTGTTCCGCCGGTACGGAAACGATTGGCGACGGACCGACGAGCACCACCGCAACGTGACCTTCGAGGCCGGAGACGCGCGAGACATCCTTCGCGCGCACGGGGTGGAGGCCGAGGAACGCGAGAGCTTCGGAGCAGAGCGGCCGCTCGAGGGCCTGGTGGTGCTCGTCGGGCGCCGGAGGCATCGCTAACTTTGACCGCGCAACGACGTGCTGCGCTGCGTCGCATGCTTTCCGGGTGCGGGGAGCCCCGGCGGACGTGCTACGTGGACGGCGCCTGAAACAACCGTTCGTCGGAGGGTGACATGGTGCGAATCACCTGGTTGGGCGCGCTCGCAGTCATGCTGCTCGGACTTCCGGTGCGCGCGCAGGACGAGATCCGGATCGGCGCGGTGCTGCCGATCACCGGCAAGGAATCCAAGATCGGCGGCGCCTACAAGCAGGCCACCGAGCTCGCGGTGAAGGAGGCCAACGACGCGGGCGGCGTGCAGGTCGGCGCCAAGAAGATGAAGGTGAACCTTGCGCTGCTCGACGACACGTCGGACACGGCGAAGAGCGCGCAGCTGGTCGAGCAGCTCATCACCCAGAACAAGGCGCACGCGATCATCGGCGGCTACGGGTCACACCTGGTGCAGGCCCAGTCGGTGGTGCCGGACCGCTACGGCGTGCCGTTCCTCTCCGGCGGCGCCGGGGCCACGGCCATCTTCGGGCGGAGCAAGTGGGTGTTCGGGACGCTCTCGCCGGTGGAGCACCTCGCCGAGACCCAGATGAACTTCCTCGACGACCTGGTGAAGCAGGGCAAGCTCAAGACGCCGCTCACCATCGCCCTGCTCACCGAGAACACCGAGCACGGCAACGACTACGCCAAGGGGGTGAACGACTTCATCAAGAGCCACCCCGGCTACAAGGTGGTGGTCCAGGAGAAGTTCGAGCTCAACACCACCGACTACCGTCCGCTGCTCCAGCGGGTGGCCGAGGCCAAGGCGGACCTGTTCCTCGCCGACTCGCACCTCGAGGACTTCATCGCCATGCACCGGACCTACACCCAGATGGGTCTGAAGCATCAGATGCTGACCCACGGGGCCCGGGGCTCCGACGCCGCGGCACGCAAGGCGCTCGGTCCCGCCACCGACTACGTGTTCGCCAGCGGGTGGTGGTCCGACCTGCTGCCGTACCCCCAGGTGAAGGAGTTCAAGGACCGGTACAAGGCGGCCACCGGCACCGACCCGCAGTGGTACAACGCGATGGGCTACGAGACGGTGCGGGCGCTGCTCGCCGCCATCTCCAAGGCCGGCTCGCTCGAGCCGGAGAAGATCCGCGCCGCGCTGGTCGGGCTGAAGATGGAGAAGAGCATCGTCCCCGGCCAGGTGCTGACCTTCACCAAGACCGGACAGGCGGACCTTCCCTTCGTGGTCACCCAGAACAAGCCCGGCGGGAAGGTGGACCTGGTCTGGCCCAAGGACGCCAAGACCGGCGAGCCGGTCGCACCCATCCCCGCGAAGTGAGCCCCGGCCCGGGGCGGGAGTCGCCGCGGTGCAGAAGTTCGTCATTGTCGCCCTGAACTCGCTCCTGGCCGCCGGCCTGTACGCCACCATGTCGTACGGGCTGGCGGTCATCTACGGCGTGATGCGGATCATCAACCTGGCGCACGCCGGGCTGATGATGCTGGCAGCGTACGCGACCTGGGCGCTGAACGACCGGTTCGGGCTCGACCCCTTCCTGTCGATGATCATCGTGGCCCCGGCGTTCTTCGTCCTCGGGATGGCTCTCTACGCCACGCTCATCCGCTGGCTCCCGCGCTCGGCCGCGGGGCCTTCGATGCAGTCGCTCCTGTTGTTGTTCGGCGTGTGGCTGGTCTTGCAGAACCTGGCCTATGCCATCTGGGGCGGCGACACCCAGTCGATCCTCACCCCCTACACCATGGAGTCGGTCCCGTTCCTCGGCGGCCGCCTGGGGGTTCCGCAGATCCTGGTCTTCGTGGTGAGCATCCTCTCCCTGGTGGGGCTCAACCTCGTGTTGCGCCGGACGTACCTGGGCAAGGCGATCCGCGCGGTCACCCAGAACCGGGACGCCGCGATGCTCTCGGGGGTGAACGCCGGGCAGATCGCCGCGGTCGCCTTCGGCATCGGCACCGCGTTCGCCGCGATGGCCGGGAGCATGCTCAGCACGCTGTACGCGTTCACCCCCGACTTCGGACGAAGCTTTCTCCTGAAGGCGTTCTGCATCATCGTGCTCGGGGGGATGGAGAGCTTCACCGGAGTGGCGCTGGGCGCGCTGGTCCTCGCCTTCATCGAGAACTTCGCCTCGGCCTACACCTCCATCCCGGTCTCCTACCAGGACGCGATCAGCTTCACCCTCCTGGTGGTGGTGCTGGTGGCGGCGCCGGGCGGGCTGCCGGGGCTGTGGCGGATGCTCGACCGCCGGGTGGTGGCGCGATGACCGCCCTGCTCCGCCGCCATCCGGCGCTGGTGCCGGGGGTGCTCTTCGCCGCGTTCCTCCTGCTGGCGCCGGTGTTCGCCCAGCGCGGCATGCTGAACGACCTGTGGAACATGGCGTTCTTCGTGGTGCTGGCCTCGGCCTGGAACCTCCTCGGGGGATTCGCCGGGCAGGTGTCACTCGGGTACTCGGCGTTCGTGGGCATCGGCGCGTACACCACGGTGCTGCTGGCGAACGCCGGCTGGTCCCCGTGGCTGACGCTCCCGGTGGGCGCGGCGCTGGCGGTGGCCTTCAGCGTGGCAGTGGGCCTCCCGACCTTCCGGCTCCGTGGGCCGTACTTCACCATCGCCACCATCGGGGTGGGCGAGGCGGTGCGGGTCATCGCCTCGGGGCTCGAGTTCACCGGCGGCTCGAGCGGGCTACGGATGCCTCAAGGGACGTTCGACTTCAACGCCAACTACTACGCGATGGTGGGGCTGGCCCTGCTGACCCTGGCGCTGGTGGCCTGGCTGCAGAAGCACGCCTTCGGGCTCGCGCTGGAGGCGATTCGCCAGGACATCGACGCCGCCGAGGCGCTGGGCGTCCACTCCACCCAGGCCAAGCTGACGGCCCACGCGATCTCCGCGGCGCTGGTGGCCATCGGGGGGGGCCTGTTCGCGACCAACTTCCAGTACATCAGCCCGGGGAGCGTGTTCGACTTCCGGCTGTCGCTCACCATCGTGCTCATGCCGATCGTGGGCGGGATGGCGACGATCACCGGTCCGGTGCTTGGCGCGCTCCTCTTCAGCTACTTGCAGATCAAGCTGCTGGCCAGCCCGACGCTCCGCGACTCGTACCTCTTCATCTACGGGGGGCTGCTCATCGTGGTGATGCTGTTCGAGCCGAAGGGGATCGTGGGGCTCTGGGAGCGGCTGATCGGTCTGCGGCCACGGCGGCGGGCGCAGCCACCGGTGGGGGAGGCGCGCCGTGCCAGCTGAGAACGGGAAGATCCTCGCCGTGTCCTCGGTGAGCAAGCGCTTCGGCGGGCTCCTCGCGCTGGACTCGGTGTCCTTCGAGGTGCAGCGCGGGGAGATCTTCTCCGTGATCGGTCCCAACGGTGCGGGAAAGACCACGCTCTTCTCCTGCCTGGTGGGCACGTACCCACCGACGTCCGGGAGCGTGCGCTTCCGGGGGGAGGAGCTGAAGGGACTGCGCAACGACCAGGTCGTCGCCCGCGGGCTGGTCCGCACGCACCAGATCGTCAAGCCGTTCCGCGACATGACGGTGGCGGACAACATCCGGGTGGGCGTGCTCTACGGCCGGCTGCGGCTGCGGGGCGCGAAGGCCCGCGAGCGGGTCGACGAGATGCTCTCCCGCACGCAGCTGGGCCACCGGGCACAGGTCAAGGCGGGCGTCCTCAGCATCGGCGAGCTGAAGCGGCTGGAGATTGCCCGGGCGCTGGCCACCGGCCCCGACGTGCTGTGCCTCGACGAGGTGATGGGCGGCCTGAACCCCGCGGAGATCCAGCAGGCGATGGTGCTGGTGCGCGCGCTCCGCGACAGCGGTCTGACCATCCTCATGATCGAACACCACGTGCACGCGGTGGCCGGGCTCTCGGACCGGCTGGTGGTGCTGAACTTCGGGAAGAAGATCGCCGAGGGACGTCCGGGGGAGGCGCTCCGCGATCCGGCCGTGGTGGCCGCCTACCTCGGGGACGAGACCAAGGAGGAGGCACGGGCGTGAAGGCGCTGGAGGTCGACGGGATCGACGTCTTCTATCGGGACGTCCAGGCGGTCTGGGACGTCTCCTTCGACGTGGAGCCCGGGGAGATCGTCACCCTGGTCGGGGCGAACGGCGCCGGGAAGACCACGGCGCTGCGGACCATCGCCGGATTGCTCAAACCGCGGCGGGGGACCATCCGCTTCCAGGGCGAGGACGTCACCGGCATGCCGCCGTTCAAGCTGGTGGAGCGCGGGCTGGTGATGGTGCCCGAGGCCCGCCAGCTCTGGCCGCAGATGACCGTGCGCGAGAATCTCGAGCTGGGCGCATACGGCAAGGAAGCGCGCAAGCAGCGGAACGAGACGCTCGGGGTGGTGCTGCAGATGTTCCCCATCCTCGAGAAGCGCTCGCACCAGAACGCCGGCACGCTGAGCGGCGGGGAGCAGCAGATGTGCGCCATCGGGCGGGGGCTGATGGCGGGCCCGAAGCTCCTGATGCTCGACGAGCCGTCGCTGGGGCTCGCGCCGATGCTGGTCCGCCAGGTCTTCGCGGCCTTGAAGGAGATCAACGCCCGGGGAGTGACGGTGCTGCTCGTCGAGCAGAACGTGAATCAGGCGCTGGCTCTCGCCAACCGGGGCTTCGTGCTGGAGACGGGACACCTCACGCTGTCCGGGCAGACGCGGGCACTGCGTAGCGACCCCCGGGTGAAGGAAAAGTTCCTCGGCGAAGCGGCGCTCTGAAGGTTCCCGAGTGGCACTGCCGGTCGGCTACCGCCAGGGCGTCATCACGGCGATCACCGTCGTCCTGGGGTTCTCGCTCGTCTTCCTGCGCTTCTGGGGCTTCGAGGCGCCGGGCGACTGGGACGTGTCCTCCGCCCTCTCGGCGATCGTGATGGGGATCTCCATCGTGGGTCAGGTCGTCACCCTCTGGAGATCCTTGCAGATCGAGGACGACGACCCGGCGGTGTACAGGAAGACCCTGCGCTGGTTCCTCGGCTCGACCATCGTGCTGCTGATCGGCGTGGCCCTCTCGGTGCTCTCGTCTTCACAGGTGATCTGACTCGGGAGGCCGCACCCGGTGCGTATCGAGGGAGCCGCTCCACGGCTCAGCGGGGATCGACGATGCCGCGGTAGAGCCGCCCGAGGAAGTCCCGCTTCTCCTCCTCCGGCCACCCGTACTGCCGGAAGACCGGATCCCCGAGGAGCGCCTCGAGGGAGCCTCTGCTGCTCTTCGCTCGACGCAGGGCGGCCCGCGTGTCCTTCAGCATCTTCGAGTAGGCGACCAGGTCGGGCTTTCCCGCGACCGCGCCGTGGCCAGGAATGACTCGAACGTCGTCCGGCACGGTTCCGATCACCTGGTCGATGTTCGCGATGAGCCCGTCGAGGTCGCCACCACTGTTGAAGTCCACGAAGGGCAAGAAGCCGCCGCTGACGAACTGGTCTCCCATGTGCACCACGTTCGATCGGGTGAAGTAGACGACCACGTCTCCATCGGTGTGCCCACGCTCGAGGTGGAGGCCCCGGATCTCCTCGTCATTGACGTGCACCGAGAGCTTCCGATCGAAAGTGATGATCGGCAGCGCTCCCTCGGGGGCCGGCTCGAACCTCCTCCCGTTGGAGAGCACGCCTCCGGTGACCAGCCGCTTCCTGACGTTCTCCTGCGCGATGATCGGAGCGGTCTCGCCGAAGATCTCGTTGCCGCCGGTGTGATCGCCGTGCCAGTGGGTGTTGAGGACGAACCTCACCGGTCGGTCGCCGGCGATGGTCCGGAGGGCCGCCCGGATCTTCGGCGCCAGGGGCGCATACTGATCGTCGACGAGGAGAACGCCGTCCGGGCCGACGGACACGCCGATGTTGCCACCACCCCCGTAGAGCACGTGGACGTTCCCGGCGACGCGCTCGGCCCTGATCTGGATCTGGTCGAACTCGGGCTGGGCCCGGCTCGACGCCCCCGAGAGCAGCAGAAGAAGAATCCCGATCTCCTTCCTCGCCATCCTGTCTCCTCCCGGGTCGAGCCCGCCAGGCTCGCGCGCTCGTCGGCCGGCGCACCTCCCGGAACGGGTGCCCCAGGGGAGGGGAACGGGCGTTCCGGGGCAGCGGGCGGTTCGAGGGTCACCAGGGCCGCCGAGCCTGCCGGCGTAGCAGCTCCCGACCGGTCCAGCTTGGATGAAACCACGCTCCTGGTACGCACCCCTCCACCTCGGCGATGGTCACCGGCGCGTGGATTCAGCCGCCGGCACCGGAACCCCGCGTGCGCCGGCGCCTCCGAGCGTGGGTGACGGTTCCTGGCAGGGTCCTGCGCATGGGGGATCGCACCCCCAGGGAGGATCCGAATGGCAAGAGCGACGATCGCCGCACTCCTTCTGCTGTCCGCCGGCTGCTACCACGCCTCGATCGAGTCCGGGAGGAAGCCCGGAAACGACAAGATCGAGAAGGACTGGGCCAGCGGCTGGGCCTGGGGACTCGTCGGGCCGGAGCCGATCGAGGCGCAGAGCAAGTGCACGAGTGGGTTGTCGAAGGTGGAGACAGAGCACTCGTTCCTCAACGGGCTGGTGGGCGCGCTGACGCTCGGCATCTACACCCCGATGCATCTCACCGTGAGCTGCGCAGCG
>RPRB01000113.1 GCA_003818285.1 Myxococcaceae bacterium | reverse complement strand
TGGCGACCCACGATGTGGAGGAGGCGCTGCGCATCGCCGGGCGGCTGGTGGTGCTCGGCGGCCGCCCGGCCCGGGTGACGCTCGATGCGGTGGTTCCCGGCTCCGTCCCCCGACTGCCCGACGGGCCCGGGCTGGGACAGGTGCGGCGACTGGCGCTGGCGGCGCTCGCCCCGGACCTGGACACCGAGCCCTCCCCTCCGCTCCACGGGATTGCGCCCGGGGTGTAGGCGCGGGTGGGTTCCGTGCAAGGGCGGGCGGCCTGGGGGAGACTCGGGGCCGAATTCCGATGGCCTCCGACGACGAGTCGCCCGCCCCCAAGTCCGAGCCGCAGCGCCTGGCGCTGCGGCGACTGTTCGAGGAACGGCTGTCCCAGTTCGCGGCCGACTCCCGGACTCGCCTGGCCGGGCAGCTGGGGGACCCGGAGCTCCAGGCGCTGTGCTTCGACCCGCTGCCGAACGTGGCCCGCGCGCTGGTGGAGAATCCGCGCTTCGGCCTGGTCCACGCGCGGCTGCTCGCCGCGCACCACCCGCACCCGACCGGGCTCTCCGCCCTCACGAAGAAGGACGCCTTCCTGCGGGACCCCGAGGTGCAGCGGATGCTGCTCCGGAACGTGCAGACCCCGCCCATGCTCCTCCAGCGCATCTTCAACCAGCGGCGTCTCATCGACCTGTTCCAGCTCAGCGTGGGCCGGGAGATGCCGGAGAAGAACAAGATCGCGAGCCGCGAGGCGTTCCGGGCGCGCTGGAGCTCGGGGCTGTCCGAGGAGAAGGTGGACGTCCTCTTCCGGACCGAGGGGCGCATCCTCGCCCAGCTGGTGGGGCTGGCGATGGACCAGAAGAGCGCGTCGATCTTCTGTCACCGCACGGTGACCTCGCTGCTCCTGGTGCAGAACCTGGCCCGGTGGGCGGGGACGCCGCCGTCGGTGCTCGCGCATCTGCTGAAGCAGGCCGTGGTGCGGAACCAGCCCCAGGTCAGGATCCTGCTGCTCCGGCACCCGAACCTTCCGTCGCACGCCCGCGCCGGGTCCGAGTGACGCCGGCGACCGACACGCGGGCCCGCCGCGCAGGTCACTGCTCGTGGTGCACGCAGCCGCGGAGCCGCCCTCGCAGGCCTGCTCGGTCGGACACACGACTGCAAACTCAGTAGTGGAGGACGTCGAACACCCGCTCACCCGTCTCCGGATCGGGACGGATCTCGAACCGGGTGCGGCCGATCTCCCGTCCGTCCTCGGTCTCGATCGCCACCCGCCAGTCGCCGGGCGACCAGTTCTGCTTGTAGGCGTAGCCACCGAAGCCTTCCTCGCGACCGCCCACGATGCGGAGGGGAATCGCGTCGCTCTCGTTCCACGCCCCGCGCGCCGGCTCCCACTTCGCCCAGCGGACCCGCACCTGATCGCGGAAGTTGTGCGGGGCGAAGATCCGGGTGAAGACGAAGACGCGGTCGCCGGGGCGGGCGAGGAACACCCGCTCGTCGGGGTGCCAGAGGTCACGCAACCGTGTCCGGGGCAGGCGGCTGAGCTTGAACTCGGCGCCCTCCCGCTCCACTCCGTGCCAGACGCCCAGCGAGCGCACCGAGAGCGGCACCGGCGGCACGAGACGGACCACGAAGAGCACCAGGAGCACCACCTGGACCGCAATGGCCGGTCCCAGCGCTCGACGGAAGGTGAGCCACGGGTTCGCGCCCCACCGGGCCATCAGCCGCGCGAGGAGCACGATCGGCGCGAGCGACAGCCCGCTGGCCACGAAGAACATCCAGGGCCGGAGGTGCCCGAGCAGCACCGGGAGGAGGTAGGCGAGGTAGCTGGTGAGGGAGAAGGAGTAGAGGCCGAACAGCACCACGGGCCCGAGGCGGTGGAAGCGCGGGTGCTCGTTGATCAGGAGGAGCAGCGAGATCAGCACGAGGAACAGCACCGCCGTCACGCCGGAGCCGCTCTTCACGTAGAAGAGGATGTAGGCGTTCAGGAGCGTGCCGAGCATGAAGTGCATCGCATGCTCGACGGAGCGCCAGGGGCGGCGGAGCCAGCCCGGGGGCTCGAGCTGCAGCAGCTCGAAGCGCAGCATCGCACCGAGCAGGAGCCCGGTGACGGCCAGGTACGCCGCCTGCTGCACCAGGACCGGCGTCTCGTCGATGCGGCCCACCATCACCGCGTCGAAGAGAAAGCCTCCGATGAAGAAGGCGGTCGACTCCTCGCGGGCGTGACGGGCGCGGAAGGCGCGGAAGCGCCCCCACCAGTCCGTGGGGGCGAGCTCGGCGCCGACGACTGCGAGCTCAGGAGTAGCGGTCGTCCCGCCAGGGGTGGGCGGAGTTGCTGTAACCGCGGGTCTCCCAGAAGCCCGGTCGGTCATGGGTGAGGAACTCGATCCGCTTGATCCACTTGGAGCCCTTCCAGGCGTAGAGCTGGGGGGTGATCATGCGCACCGGTCCGCCGTGCTCGCGAGGGAGGGGCTTTCCCTCCGCGGTGTGCACGAGGAACACGTCGTCCTTCAGCGCCTCCTCGAGGGGGAGATTGGTGGTGTACCCGTCGTACCCGTGCACCAGCACGTGCGTCGCATCCGCGCGCGGGCGCGCCAGCGCAGCGACGGTGGCGAAGGCCACGCCCTTCCACTCCACGTCGAGCTTCGACCAGGTGGTGACGCAGTGAAAGTCGCTGACGTCGGTGACCTGAGGCAGGGCGAGGAAGTCCTTCCAGGTCAGGGTGAGCGGCTCCTCGACCGCGCCATCCACCCGGAGGGTCCACCGGTCCAGCGGGACGTCGGGCTTGGTCCCCAGGTCGAGCACCGGCCACCCGGAGGTGACGTGCTGGCCGATGGGCACGACGGGCATCCCGTGTCGGTTCGGCGGGCCGCTTCCCAGCGGCTTGCCGTCCGCCGCAGCAGGGGTGGCCTTCATCTTGTCGAAGAACCGGGCGCGGAGCTTCATCCGTGCCTCGACGATGCGGCGCTGAGCCTCATCGGCCGGCGCCCCTGCGCCGGTCGTCGAGCGTCCCCCTGGTGCGGGGGGCTCGGCCTCCGTCCCCGGTCCGGAGGCGGGAAGCTGGCTGTCGTCTGGGCTCACGGCTCAGCTCGCCGGGGGCTTCGCGTCGATGAGCGCCTTCAGCTCTCCGCGCTCCTCGAGCTCGCGGAGGATATCCGAGCCGCCCACGAACTTCCCATGGATGAACACCTGCGGGATGGTGGGCCAGCGGGTGTATTCCTTGATGCCGTCGCGCACGTCCGGCTCGGCCAGCACGTCGACGCCGTGAACCGGGCCGTACGCCTGGAGGATCTGCACCGCGGCGGCGCTGAAGCCGCACCGCGGGAAGAGCGGGTTGCCCTTCATGTAGATGACGACGGGGTGCGACTGGGTCTCCCGGTCGAACCGCGCCTTGAGGTCGGGATTCATTGAGTTCCTACGTCCTGGGGGCCCCGAACTTCTTCCACTGCTCGGGGGAATAGGTCCTTAACGCCAGGGCATGCAGCTCGCCCGAGTCCAGCAGATCCTGGAGGGGGGCGTACACCGCGGCGTGCTGGTCCACCATGCCCTTGCCCTCGAACGCCGCGGAGACCACCCGGGCCTCGAAGTGGTCGCCCGTCCCGGTGAGGTCCCGGATGGTGACCTGCGCGTCGGGCAGGGCGGACTTGATCCGTGACTCGAGCAGCGCGGGGTCCAGCATCAGTTCATCCCTCCTCCGGGCTGGAGCATGGCCGGGTCCACGCCGATCGAGCGCAGCGTGTCGTCCCACAGCGTCTGTGGCGAACCGCCGAGCACCGCGGAGGGGGCAGCCTCGGTGAACAGCCACGCACCC
Source organism: Myxococcaceae bacterium (assembly GCA_003818285.1). GTDB lineage: Bacteria > Myxococcota > Myxococcia > Myxococcales > Myxococcaceae > RPRB01. Next base: position 10,625 of record RPRB01000113.1, on the reverse strand, counting down.
GCGGCGAGCTCCTTCTCCAGCTGGCCGGGCCCCCAGCCGCTGTAGCCCAGATAGAAGCGCAGGTTGCCCTCGGAGTCGGCGAGGAGCGCCTCCAGGGCGTCCACGGTCTCGGAGAGGAACAGGCCGTCGGAGAGGGGCTGCTTCTCGTCCACGCCGGTGCGGTCGTGGAGCACGAACCCTCGCTGAGGCTCCACCGGGCCGCCGACGAAGATCTTCTGGGACGCGAGGCGCGGGGCCACCGGCAGCGACTGCCCGTCCGCGACCTCGCGCAGGGTGAAGGGGCCGGGCCGGTTCAGGACCAGCCCACGCGCTCCCTCGGGTCCGTGCTGGAACACGTAAACCACCGTGCGCTGGAAGTTGGGGTCTCCGAGCTGGGGCATGGCGATGAGGAATCCCGGAGCGAGCGTCTCCACGGCGCGGACCTTACCAACACCGGGGCCGCCCCTGCGCGTGTGGTAGGAGCCGCTCATGCGTGCGCTGACCATCACCCGGTACGGTCCGCCGGAGGTCCTCGCCATCCGGGAGTCTCGGGATCCGGTGCCCGGCCCTGGACAGGTGTGCATCCGCGTTGCCCGGGCAGGGCTGAACTTCGCTGACGTGAGCGCGCGGGTCGGGCTCTACCCCGACGCTCCGAAGCCACCGGTGGTGATGGGGTACGAGGTGAGCGGCACCGTGGCCGCACTGGGCGAGGGAGTGAGCAGCCCACCGGTCGGCACCCGGGTACTGGCGATGACCCGATTCGGCGGGCAGGCGACGCACGCCCTGGCAGACGCGCGGTACGTGCTGCCGCTTCCCGACGGCATGGACCTGGACCAGGCGGCGGCCCTGCCCGTCAACTGGCTGACGGCGCACCACATGCTGCACCGGGTGGCGAACCTCCGGCCGGGGATGACGCTCCTGGTGCACATGGCGGCGGGCGGGGTGGGTCTCGCGGCCATCGGCCTGGCCCGGGCGGTGGGCGGGGTGAGCCTCTTCGGGACGGCCTCGGCCTCCAAGCACCCCGTCCTTCGCGAGGCGGGGGTGGACCACCCGATCGACTACCGCACGCAGGATTACGTGGCGGAGGTGAAGCGGCTCACCGGCGGCCGAGGCGTGGACCTGGCCCTGGATGCGCTCGGCGGACCGGAGTGGGCGCGGAACACCTCGGTGCTCGCTCCGGGGGGCCAGCTGATCTGCTTCGGCTGGGCGAACGCCACCTCGGGCGAGTCGCGAAATCTGCTGAAGGTGGCCACTGGCCTGGCGACGATGAAGCGCTGGAACGCGCTGGATCTCATGTCGAGGAACATCACCGTGTCGGGCGTGAACGTCGGTCACCTCTGGAGCGAGGCGGAGATGATGCGGGCCACGCTGGACGCGCTCCTCGCGCTCTGGCGCGAGGGCAAGGTGCGCTCGCACATCGACCGGGTGTACCCGCTGGAGGAGGGACCTGCCGCGCACCGGCGGATGCACGAGCGGAAGAACGTGGGGAAGATCCTCTTCGACTGCGCGTGAGCGGCGGACGACGAGCGTCCGGCCGGTCAAGATCCTCCGTCGACGGGGAGGTCGCGGCGCTCTGAGGCAGAGACGACGGTGAATGGCGGGCTCGTCACCGGGGGGGATAGAGGCGACACCTGGGACGCTGGCGATGAGCGCGTACTAATGCCAGCTCTGGTGCTGGCTCTGCAGCGCCTCGGCGAGGCGAGCCGGCTCGAGCGGCTTGCCGATGAAGAGGTCCGCGCCGATTCCCTTGCACCGCCGGGCGGTCGCCGCGGTGGACATGGCCGAGATGCCGATGAGGACCGACTCGGGGAAGCGCTCACGCAGCCGCGTGATGAGCTGAACCCCGCTCTCGCCCGGCAGGAACACGTCCACGACGGCGACGTCCAGCGCGCCCGCCTGCTCGAGGAGCATCTCTGCCTCCTCGGCGCTCCCCACCGCGACGGTGCGGTAGCCCCAGAGGGAGATCAGCTCCACCAGCATGGCGCGCTGCGCCGGGTCGTCCTCGACGATCAGGACCGATCGCCGCACGTTCTCCACCCGCCGGCGGCTGCCGGGGGCCTTCTCCTCTGCCGCCCCCTCCCCCGCCGCGGGGGCGTCCTCGAGCTCAGGACTCATGCGTGCCTGGAACTCCCTCCTCCGAACAGCCGAAGGTAGGAACCTCACCCCGCCCCGGACAGAGGCCGGGGAGCGCTCCTTCCGCCAGTGAACGTGAAAGTGTTCAACCCCGGCACGGGAACGTTGCGGAAAGACGGGCGGCCAGGGCCGGGCGCGGGCATTCGCGCACCGGGCACTGGCCGACGCCTCTGGCCGGGTGTGGGGGGCGAGGGTCCCGGGCCGACCTGGCCTCAGGCCGTGGCCGGCGGGGCGGACGTCACCTGCTCGGGCTCGGGCGAGGGCTTGCGGAAGAACTCCTCCGGTTTTTCCAGAAGCAGGGCCTCCCGCAGCACGTCGTCCACGTACTCCACCGCCACGATGCGCAGCTGGTCGCGGATCTTCTTCGGGATGTCCCGGAGGTCCTTCCGGTTCTCCTTGGGGATGAGGACGGTCTTCATCCCCGCGCGGTGGGCGGCCAGCGTCTTTTCCTTGAGTCCGCCAATCGGGAGCACCCGGCCGCGGAGGGTGATCTCCCCGGTCATCGCCACATCGCGGCGGACCGGGATCTTCGCCAGCGCCGAGACCAGCGCGGTGGCCATGGTCACCCCGGCGGACGGGCCGTCCTTGGGGATGGCGCCCTCGGGCAGGTGGATGTGGATGTCGCAGGTCTCTGCGAAGCGGCGATCGATGCCGAAGCGATCCGCCCGGCTGCGCACATAGGACATCGCCGCCTGGGCGGACTCCTGCATCACCTCGCCCAGCTTGCCGGTGATGATCAGCTTGCCCTTGCCCGGCATCACCGTCGCCTCGGTGGTGAGCAGCTCGCCGCCCATCTCGGTCCAGGCCAGCCCGGTGACGATGCCCACCTGGTCCTCGCGCTCGACCTCGCCGAAGCGGTACCGGGGGACGCCCAGGTACTTCATCACCATCTTCCGGTCGACCCGGACCGGCCGCTTGCCGTTCTTGAGCACGTCACGGGCGACCTTGCGGAACACCGAGGCGATCTCCCGCTCCAGCGAGCGAACTCCGGACTCGCGGGTGTACCGGTGGATGATGGTGCGGATCGCCTCGCGGGTGAGGCTGACCTCCACGTCGGAGAGGCCGTTGGCCTCCTTCTCCTTCGGGATGAGGTACCGGCGGGCGATGCTCAGCTTCTCCATCTCGGTGTAACCGGCGATCCGGATGACCTCCATGCGGTCCTGGAGCGGTCCCGGGATGTTGTGCATCGTGTTCGCGGTGCAGATGAACATCACCTTCGACAGGTCGTAGTCGCAGTCGAGGTAGTGGTCGTTGAAGGTGTTGTTCTGCTCGGGGTCCAGCACCTCCAGCAACGCGCTCGACGGATCGCCGCGGAAGTCGGTGGACATCTTGTCGACCTCGTCGAGCAGGAAGACCGGGTTGTTGCTGCCCGCCTTCTTCAGCGACTGGATGAGCTTGCCCGGCATCGCGCCGATGTACGTGCGCCGGTGGCCGCGGATCTCCGCCTCGTCGCGGACGCCGCCCAGCGACAGGCGCACGAACTTGCGGCCCGTGGCCCGGGCGATGCTCCGCGCCAGCGAGGTCTTGCCCACCCCCGGCGGTCCGACGAAGCAGAGGATGGGGCCCTTCAGCTTCTGCACCAGCGCCTGCACCGCCAGGTACTCGAGGATTCGCTCCTTGGCCTTCTTCAGCCCGTAGTGGTCCTCGTCCAGGACGCGCTCGGCCTCCGCCACGTCGAGCCGGTCGCGGGTCTCCTCGTACCAGGGCAGGGAGAGGATCCAGTCGATGTAGTTCCGGACCACCGTGGCCTCGGCGCTCATCGGGCTCATCATCCGGAGCTTCTTCAGCTCCTTCTTGACCTTGAGCGTGGCCTCCTTGCTCATCCGCTTGGTGCGGAGCTTCTCCTCGATCTCCTGGACCTCGTTCTTGAACTCGTCCCGCTCGCCGAGCTCCTTCTGAATGGCCTGCATCTGCTCATTCAGGTAGTACTCCTTCTGGGTCTTCTCCATCTGCTTCTTGACCCGGGTGCGGATCTTCTTCTCCACCTGGAGAATCTCGATCTCGCCCTGCATCAGCTCGTAGAGCTTCTCCAGACGCTTGGCGGCGTTCTCGGTCTCCAGCAGCGCCTGCCGATCATTGAGCTTGAGGCTCAGCTGGACGGCGATGGTGTCCGCGAGGCGCGCCGGATCGTCGATGCTCGCCACCTGCATCAGCATCTCCGGCGGGATGCGCTTGTTGAGCTTGACGAAGGCCTCGAACACCGAGTGCACGCTGCGCACCAGCGCCTCGAGCTCGACGGTCTTCTCCGACTGCTCCTCGACCTCCTCCACCTCCACCACGAAGTACTGCTGCGCGGGCTCGCCGCGGTCCGGCTGGTCGCCGCGCACGAAGCGGCGGACCCGGGCGCGCTTCACGCCTTCCACCAGCACCTTCACCGTGCCGTCCGGGAGCGGGAGGAGCTGGATGACGTGGCCCAGGGTGCCGAAGGCGTAGATGTCGTCGACGCCGGGGTCGTTGGTCTTGGCCTTCTTCTGGGCGGCGAGAAAGATCGAGGCCTTGTCGTCCGGGCCCTTGTGGGCCATGGCCTCCTTCAGCGCGGCGATCGACTTCTCTCGCCCCACGAACAGCGGGACCACCTGGTGCGGGAAGACGATGATGTCGCGCAGCGGCAGGAGCGGGACCGTCTCGGTGGGGCGGCCTGGGTCTCGCTTGTCGTCTCGTCCGAAGAGCATGTGTCGACGTGTCAACGGGCCCACTGGGGATGCGATGGGTGAGGCTCCGGAGGACGCTCCGGAGGCACGGGGCCCGTCCTTTGGTGAGCGAGAGGATACACCCTCGGGCCGCACCCCGCCGCTTTCGACGCCCTCGCCGAGAGAGCATCCGTCCAGGCGAGAGCGTCTGTCGTGGCCAGCCCACGCCCCGCCCCCGAGACGGGAGTCGGAACGGCCCCGTCCCCGGTGTACATGTATGCAATCGTTGCAGCTCGCCGCCGTGTGGCGGGGAAGGAGAGACCGTCCGATGGTGCTTGGAGTCGATTTCCTGCCAGTCGACATGACCCAGCTGGTCGCCGTCGTGCTCGGCTGCATGATCCCGCTGGTCTTCGTGGTGGGCCTCACCATGCGCTTCGCCGCGAAGCCCCTCGTGGAGGCGCTGGGCAAGCTCCGCGAGAACGGCGCTCCTGCCAGAGAGCTGGAGGTGCTGAGCCGCCGGGTGCTGGAGCTGGAGCAGGAGGTGCTGCGGCTCCGCGCCGCCCAGGGGTCCAGCGCGCCCGCGCTCGACCCGGGGAGCACGCTGCGGCTGCGGCGGTGAGCGTGGCGCCATGGACACGCTGCCGATCGATCTGACCCAGCTGGTCGCAGCCATCATGGCCTCACTGCTGGTGCTGATCCCCGTCCTGGGGCTGGCGATCCGCTTCTCCGCGAGGCCGTTCGTCGACGCCCTGGTCGCGAGCAGAGGCGAGGGGGCGCGGCCCGCGGATCTCGAGGCGCTCCGGACGCGCATCGACGCCCTGGAGCACGAGGTCAAGGACCTGACGGGAGGCGCGGCCCGTCCGGCGCTCCCCGACGCGCGCCCCATCCCGCTCCGTCCCTGAGCCCTCCCGGTGGTTAGCCGCTGCCCCTGCGGAGGTACCGGCCGATGAGCGACCAGCCCTGGCTGATGCGGGTGGAGGGTGCGCTCGAGGCGCACTTCAAGCAGCCCACCGGTCCGAGCCGCCCCGGCGTCGACTGGACCATCGGCCTGAAGCGCGGAGAGCAGATGTACCGGGTCCGCGTGCGCTCCTACTTCGCCGAAGACATGACCGCGGCGGTGAGGGAAGACAACACCTACCTCGGGCGGACGGTGATGCAGTACCTGAACGACCTGCTCGAGAGCGGGTGGACGCCCACGCAGGAGCGCGAGCACGTGATCACCATCGGGAATCCTCCTCCGGGGACGCCCGTGCGTTCGCGCAGACCGTGGTGGCAGTTCTGGAGGTAGGGAAGGGTCGGAAGGGACCCGATGGTCCCGCGGTCGGGGATTTGACGGGTCAGTGAAGCGCGCCGGACACTGCCCCGAGCCACTGGAGGAGCACGGTGGGCGCCCGGCGTCCGGCAGCACCCTGGAGACTCGTCTCGACCGGGGCCGTGCTCGGTCTCGTTCTCGGCTGCGCGTCGACGCCGACGGTCCCCTCCCCCGAGGTGGCCCGGACGGACGTGCTCGACGCCGAGCGTCGCTGGTGGCGCGCGGTGTCCACGGGCGACGTCGACCGTGCGTTGAGCCGGTTCAGCGAGGACACGGTCTTCGAGGCGCCGGACGGCTCGCAGGTGCGCGGCCGGGTGGCGCTGGGCGCTCGGCTCCGTCGCGATCTCCGGGACCGGATCGAGGTGCTCGGCACCCCCGAGCACGTGCACGTGGACTCACCGGAGCTGGTGGTGGTCACCGGGAGCGGTCGGTGGACGGACGCGGCAGCCGAGGACCGAGGCCCCACCACGGTCCGGTACATCGATACCTGGCGATGGACAGGGTCGAGCTGGCGACTGGTCTCGTCGGCGGCGAGCCCACAGGCGGAGAGCTCCGCCAGCACCGCGCTGGTCAGACAGGTCCTCGCCGCGTGGAGCAGCGGCGACTGGGCGGGTCTCCAGCCGCTTCTCGCCCCAGGGTACCGGGCGCGGTCCAACGTCAGCACCGGGGACGGTGGCGAGCTGCGCCGGCGCTTCCAGTCCTTCCACCGTTCCTGGGCGAAGGCTCGCTTCGACATCGTGGAGCAGTTCACGGTCGGCGAGCGCATCGTGACCCGCCTCACGGCCACCCTCACCGAGGCCGGGACCGGACGGACCCTCCGCTACGCGGGCCTCGACGTCAGCCGGGTGGTGGACGGACAGCTCACGGACCACTGGGACAGCTGGGAGCCGCTCCCCGGTCCGCCCTCACCGTCGACCACCACGCCGGGCTCGGGCAGCGGGACGCCCGCGCCCCCACCGGCCAGCTCCCCGCCATCGAGCACCGAGACGAGCTCGGTGGTCCCGCTCCCCGGACCCGGCGCTGCCTCGAGCGCTGCCGGCACGCCCGTGGAGTGACGGCGTGGACGGCGCCGACCGCTCTCGGGTCCGGGGAGCGTGACGAGGGGTGAGGTTCGCCCGCCGCCGGATGACCGGTCCGGCACATGGAACAGCGCAGCAGATGCAGAAGCGCTCGGACGGGCCGCAGGGTCGGTCGGCGAACACGTCGCACGGCCGAGGTGCTCAGTGCGCCAGAATCGCGACAGCGTCAGCGGCGGGGAGTCCAGCCCGCACCGCTGCGTTCACCAGCCGCGTGACGGCGGCGACGAGCTGCACGCTGCCGGGCTCCTCGCCTCCCCGGCTCTCCACCCGGAGCAACGCCCCGGCGCATTGAGAGGCGGCGCGGATCGGATCGGCCGGAGCGCCGGTGGCGCGGGCGATGCGCTCCAGGGCAGGCATGGTGGCGCGCGCGATGTCGCTTCCGGTGAGGGCCGCCAGTACCCGGATGCGTCGCGCGGCTTCGTCCGCCCCCAACCGCTCGAGGACGGCGGGCGCCAGCCCACGGACGGCCCGGTCTGCCAGCGCGGAGGGAGTGAGGGGCGCGTCCGGGGAAAGAGGCGCGAGCGCCGTTGCCGGCACGTACCGCCCGAGGTCCTCGAGGAGAAGAGCGCCGAGGCCAGTCGTCACAGCGGAGACCTGCTGGGTTGGTCGCGAGGATCGGCCGCGAGGGCAAGCGAGGACCGACCAACCCAGCCGGTTTCCGCTGTCAGGCCGATTCCTTCTGCAGCTCGTCCTTGTCGGTGGCGTGCAGGATGACCGGCTCGCTCTTCTTGAGGATGACCTCCTCGGAGATCACCACCTCGCGCGCGGTCTTCTGGGACGGGATGTCGTACATCACGTCGAGCATCGCCGTCTCGAGGATGGATCGAAGGCCGCGGGCCCCGGCCTTGCGGCGGATGGCCTCCGAGGCGATGGCCTTCAGCGCCCCGTCGGTGAACTTCAGCGCCACCCCGTCGAGGTCGAAGAGCTTCCGGTACTGCTTCACCAGCGCGTTCTTCGGCTGGCTGAGGATGCTCATCAGGGAGCCCTCGTCCAGCTCCTCCAGCGCGGTGACGATGGGCAGCCGGCCGATGAACTCGGGGATCATCCCGAACTTGAGGAGATCCTCGGGCTCCACGTGCTGGAGCAGCTCGGAGAGGTTCCGCTGCTTCTTTTCCCTGATGTCCGCCCCGAAGCCCAGGGAGCGCCCGCCAAGCCGCCGCTCGATGATCTGGTCCAGCCCGCCGAAGGCGCCACCGCAGATGAAGAGGATGTTGGTGGTGTCCACCTGCAGGAATTCCTGCTGCGGGTGCTTGCGTCCGCCCTTGGGCGGGACGTTGGCCACCGTGCCCTCGATGATCTTGAGCAGGGCCTGCTGCACGCCCTCGCCCGAGACGTCACGGGTGATGCTCGGGTTCTCGGACTTGCGGGCGATCTTGTCGATCTCGTCGATGTAGACGATGCCCCGCTGCGCGCGCTCGATGTCGTGATCCGCGGCCTGGAGCAGGTTGACGATGATGTTCTCCACGTCCTCGCCCACGTAGCCCGCCTCGGTGAGGCAGGTGGCATCGGCGATGGTGAACGGGACGTTGAGGATGCGGGCCAGGGTCTGGGCGAGCAGCGTCTTGCCGCTGCCGGTGGGGCCGAGCAGAAGGATGTTGCTCTTCTGCAGCTCCACGTCGTCCATCGCGACCTTGGACTCGATGCGCTTGTAGTGGTTGTGGACCGCGACCGCGAGGACCTTCTTCGCCCGTTCCTGCCCGATGACGTACTCGTCGAGGATCGACTTGATCTCGCTGGGGCGGGGGATGCGGAGCTTGGTGTCCTTGGTCTCCTCCCGGTCGATCTCCTCGGCGATGATGTCGTTGCAGAGGCCGATGCACTCGTCACAGATGTAGACCGTGGGCCCAGCGATGAGCTTCTTCACCTCCTTCTGCGACTTGCCGCAGAAGGAGCAGCACAACGTCTGGTTGGACTTCTCCACGTTCTTCCCTGCCATCAAAGCCCTCGACTCCCGAATCTAGTCCTGGTTCCGCGTTTCTAACAGCCAGTGGCCGGAAGGCGCAGCGCGCCACCGGACAGGGGGAGAAGCTCAGCGATCGCGCCGCTCTTCCGCGGGTTTGAGGCTCTTCCGGTTGACCGAGACCACCTCGTCCACGATGCCGTAGGCCCGGGCCTCCTGTGCGCCCATGAAGTAGTCACGGTCGCTGTCCTTCTCGACCCTCTCCAGGGGCTGCCCGGTGTGCCTGGCGATGATCTCGTTGAGCCGGCCCTTCATCCGGAGGATCTCCTTGGCCTGGATCTCGATGTCGGTGGCCTGCCCCTGCGCACCGCCCATCGGCTGGTGGATCATGATCCGGGCGTTGGGGAGGGCCTGCCGCTTCCCCTTGGCACCGGCGAGCAGCAGCACCGCGCCCATCGAGGCGGCCTGGCCCACGCAGATGGTGGAGACCGCCGGCCGCACGTACTGCATCGTGTCGTAGATCGCCATGCCCGCGGTGACCGAGCCGCCCGGAGAGTTGACGTAGAGGTTGATGTCCTTGTCCGGGTCCTCGGACTCCAGGAAGAGCATCTGGGCCACGATGACGTTGGCCAGCTCGTCGTGGATCTCGGTGCCGAGCAGGATGATCCGGTCCTTCAGGAGCCGGCTGTAGATGTCGTACGAGCGCTCGCCGCGGTGGGTCTGCTCGATGACGTAGGGGATGAGAGGCATCGGTGGGAACTCCTAGCCTTCATCCTTCGCGGCAGCCTTCAAGAATTCAACCGTCTTTTCCTCGCGGACCCGCTGCTCGAGGGCGCGCCGCTGCTCGGGCTCCTTGAACGCCTTGCGCACCTGGTGGAGGGGAGCTCCGCTCTCGGTCGCATATTGGGCAATGCGCGCGTCGAGCTCGTCGGAGTTCACGGAGAATCCCTCCTTCTCCGCGACCGCTGCCAGGAGCAAGGCTCCGCGCACCTCCGCCTCCGCCTTCGGACGCATCTCGTCCCGGAGCGAGGCGAAGTCGAGGTTGAGCCGCGAGGGGTCGAGGCCCTGGCGGGCCATCATCCGCAGCGCACCATCGAGCATCGCATCCAGCCCCCGCTCGATCATCGCCTTCGGCAGCTCGAACGGGTTGCGCTCCACCAGAGCCTTCAGTAGCTGGTCGCGCTCTTCCTGGGCCGCGCGGTTCCGCGCGGAGACCTCGAGGTCGGTCCGGACCTTGCCTCTCAGCTCCGCGAGGGTCTCCCCTCCCCCGACCTCCTTGGCAAAGTCGTCGTCCAGGGTGGGGACCAGCTGGCGCTTGAGGCCCTTGAGGCTGAAGGTGAAGTGGGCGGTCTTCCCCGCGCGGGCCGGCTCCGGGTCGTCCTTGGCGAAGGCGTGCTCGAGCTCCTTCTTCTGGCCCACCACCGTGCCGGCGAGCTCGGGCACGTTGCCGCGCAGCAGATCGCCGGCGGCCACCTCGACCGTCACGTCCTCGGCATGGCTCCCGGGGAACGGCTGCCCGTCGATGGTGCCGGCGTAGTCCACGATGGCGAGGTCACCGGTCTGGGCGACGGTGCGCCCCTCGACCGGCTCGA
>RPRB01000112.1 GCA_003818285.1 Myxococcaceae bacterium | reverse complement strand
AGCCGTGCGGCTCGCTGCCGCAGGGCCTCCAGGCGCTCGTCCACCTCGGCGTCGGTGACCGCGGCCTGCACGCGCTTGAACGGCAGCCCACGGTAGTCCTTCGGGTCCACCTTGGGGCGGACCTCCACCCGGGCCTCGAAGGCGAACGGCTTTTCCTGGTCCAGGTGGACCGGGGTGAGCTGGGGAGCGCCGACCGCGTCCACGTGGTGCTCGGAGATGGCCGAGAGGTAGGCCCGCTCCACCAGCCGCCGGGCGACGTCGTCCTCCACCTCGCCCTTGAAGCGCTGCTCGAGGATGCGCCGGGGCACCTTGCCTGGCCGGAACCCGGGCAGGCGCACCTGGCGTCCCAGCTGGGCGTACGCGCGGCCAAGCTCGGCCTGGACCTGCTCGGGTGGAACCTCGATGGAGAGCTTGCGCTCGACCGGGGACAGCTCTTCGACCTGGACCTTCATCGGAAGCACAGGCCCTTAAGAGCCCCGGTCCCCCTCTGTCAATGCGACTTCGAGGATGCCCTTCGGGGACCGGGAGGGGTCCTCGGGAGCAAGAGGAGATGCGCTGCGCTCGAGCCCGTGTCACAGAAGGCATCGGTGCGCGAGCTCTACGCCCATCCTGCGTTCCGCCTGCCCTTCCTCCGCCGCTTCTCGGCGATGACCCTGGCGCCGCTCTGCATCCTCTACCGGGAGCCGGCGGAAGACGTCGACCCGACCACCCGGCGCCACGAGGCCGAGCACCTCGCGCAGGCGCGGCGGGTGGGCCTTGGCCGGTTCTACGCGACGTATCTCTGGGACTGGGTCCGGGGGCTGGTGCGAACCCGGAGCCTCGACGCCGCCTACCTGCAGATCCGCTGGGAGGTCGAGGCGTACGCCGCGCAGGACGACCCGTGCTGGCCCAGCGAGTGTCCGGATCTCCGCCGGGTCGACGAGGCGAAGAGCGCTGCAAGCTGAGCAGCGAGTTGGGCAGACCGAGAGTCGAACTCGGACCCCTTTTCGGGACTGGATCCTAAGTCCAGCGCGTCTACCAGTTTCGCCATCTGCCCCGGGGATCTTCGACCCCGTGCCTTACACCGGGGCCGGAGCCGTCGCCACTCTCGCGCTTCAGCGGGCGCCGAGCTTCTCGTTCAGCGCCCGCAGCGAGGGCTGGAGCGCGGCGCCGGCGAGTCCCGCGGCGGCGATGGCCTGGCGCGCATCCTCCAGCACCGACGCAGCCTCGGCGCGCTGGCCGCGGTCGAGGAGACAGCCGGCGTGCACCAGCTCGACCCGCGCCACGGGCGCCGTGTCCGGGTGCATGACCCGGTCGAGGAGCTGGACCGCCTGCGACAGCATCGGCTCGCCTTCGGACGCCCGACCTGCACGGCAGAGCGCCGCCCCGCGGGCCTCCAGCGCCGCGGCCCGGACGCGCTGCACCTGAACCAGCGGCGCCAGCCGGATGATTTCCAGCAGTCGGTCCGACGCGGTCAGCGCCTCGCTCACCTGTCCCGCGGCGATGGCCAACCTTGTCCGTCCAGCGTCGGCGAGCACGCGCCGGGTCAGGTCCGCGCGGCTCTCCCATCCGGACAGGGTCAGCGCCTGCCCCAGCGCCGTGTGGGCCTCGGCGGTCTCGCTGCGGTCGATCGCGAGGAGCCCCTTCACCAGGTAAACGTCCCCCTCCGGGTGCGACGCGGTCCGCGGGCTGGACTGGCGGACCGCGAGGGCCTCGTCGAGGAGCGCGCGGGCCTGCGCCTCCTGCCCCAGGGCCCCCCGGGCCTCGGCGAGGGCCAGCGTCGCCCCGGTGCGGAGGAGCGAGTCGTTCCGCGCCGCCCAGATCGCGCGGGCCTGCTCCAGCGGCCGGATCGCCTCTTCGAAGCGGCCGATGCGGACGTAGGAAGTCCCCATCCGCTCCAGCGCCTGCGCATGCGTGTGGCTGTCCCGCCGCACGCGACCCAGCCCCTGCGCCGAGGTCTCGATCTCCGCCAGCGCCTCCTCCAGCGATCCGCCGAGCTCGAGGCGCGTCGCTCCGCGCAGCCCCATGTTCTGCAGCGTGAGGAAGTGGTTGGGTCCCAGCGCACGGAGGTAGCCCTCATGGGCCTTTGCGTAGTCCGCCTCGGCCTCGGTCAGCTTGCCGTTGCTGTCGCGGATGACGGCGCGCAGCGAGTACGCGTTCGAACCCTCGAAACCCGGGCGCGGGTACTTGAGGCTGATCTCCACCGCCTCGTCCGCCACGGCCTCGGCCCGCGCCGGCGCGCTGGCCGAGCGCAGCGTCTGCGCGAGGTAAAACAGCGTTCCCAGCCGGCCGCTGCTGTCCGGGTACCGCTCCCGGAACAGCGCCGCGGCCCGCTCGAGCTGCGCCGCCCCCGCCTTGAGGTCGGGATTGTTCCCTCGCCGCGTGAGGTTGCCGCGGATCTTCAGCGCCTGAGCGAAGTGCTCCGACGTCTGATCGCCCGTCGCCGCGAATGCGACCTCCGCCTGCTCGAGCCAGCGCTGCGCCTCCTCGAACTTGCCGGCGAACATCGCGGTGTTCGCCAGCCGGGCCAGCACGATCGCCTGCTCCGGCCCGGGAACCGGCTCGAGCTTCCGCGCGACCTCCAGCGCCTGCCCGAGCAGGGCCAGGCTTCGATCCGACTGGTCCAGCGATTCGTACACCTGCGAGAGGGTGATGAGGATGGAGACCTTCTCTCTCGGCTGATCGGGCAGGGCCGAGCCGATCCGGGCAGCCGCCGCGTCCACCGCCTCCTGGACCGTCCTCTCGCGCGCGGGCTTGCTCCCTCCCGACCCAGGGTCGGCGGCCGCGAGCACGTCCTCCAGGAAGTTCCGGACCGCCGTCGCGCTGCGCGCCTGGGCCTCCGCGATGTGCTTCTCCTCCGCGAGGCCGCGCGCCTGCACCACCGCGACCACGGCGAGCGCGACCAGGGTCAGCACGCCCAGGGACGCCGCGAGGACCAGGGCCAGATGCCGCGCGACGAAGCTCCGGACCCGGTGCGGTAGCGAGCCGGCCTGCGCCTGCAACGGCTCGCGGGCGAGCGAGCGCCGGAGATCCTCCGCCAGCGCCTCCACCCCGGGGTAGCGGTCCTCCGGACGACGGGACAGGGCGCGCAGGAGAATGCCGTCCAGGTCGCGCTCCAGCCGGCGCCGCAGACCCCGGACGGAGGTGGCCCGGAGCTCGGCCACGTGCTCGTCCACGGTGGCGCTGGGTAACAGCGGCCGGGCCTGCAGGATCTCCACGGCGAGCTGCGCCGGCGAGCCTCCGGTGACCTGGTAGGGCCGGACCCCGGTGAGCAGCTCGAAGAGAACCACCCCCAGCGAGTACACGTCGCTCGCGGTGCTGAGCGGCGTGCCGAGGATCTGCTCCGGGCTCGCGTACGCTGGGGTGAGGGCCCGGCCGGTGGCCCGGGTGAGCGGCGTGTCCTGCGCCGGTCCTTCCGGATCGAGCAGCGTGGCCACGCCGAAGTCCAGCAGACGGACCTGGCCCTCGTCGGTCACCAGGATGTTCGACGGCTTGAGGTCGCGATGCAGGACGAGGCTTCCGTGCGCGTACTGCAGCGCGGAGAGGACCTGCAGGAACAGCTCCAGGCGGGCGTCGACCCCCAGCCGTCGCGCATCGGCCCAGGTGGTGATGTGCTCGCCCGGGACCCGCTCCATCGCCAGGTACGGCTGCCCGCGGTCGACACCGGCGTCGTAGAGCCGCGCGATGTTCGGGTGCTCGAGCCGGGCAAGGATGTCCCGCTCGCGGGCGAAGCGCTGCGCCACCTCGCGGCGCCGCGCGTCCAGGAGCGGAAGCTTCAGGGCGACGTCCCGGCGGAACGCGCCGTCATCCCGGCGGGCGAGCCACACCTCGCCCATCCCCCCGGTGCCCAGCAGCTCCACCAGCACGTACGGGCCAATGCGCTCACCCGGAGCGTGGACCGTGGCCGTGGCGAGCACCGGGGCCGCGAGGGTCTCCGTCTCGGCCACCCGTGCCTCGATCAGCCGGCGGACCGCGGAGGCCAGCGTGGGCTCGGCCCGCGAGAGCGTGTCCAGCCACGCAGCGCGCGCGGCGGCCTTCAGGGCCAGACCCTGGTCCACCAGCTCGGCGATGCGGCTCCAGTCCTGGGACACCTCTTTCACGCCTCGCCAGACACTCCGGGGTTTTCCGGTTGCACTCTTGCACTCATCGGCCGGCGAGCGCCCGCAGAGCCTCCCCGTCGAGGCGGCAGGTCAGCCACTCGTGGACCACCTGGGCCCCGAGCGACTCGTAGAACTCGATGCTGGGGGAGTTCCAGTCCAGCACCTGCCAGACGAAGCGGCCGCACCCCGTATCCAGAGCGGTCCGGGCCAGGTACCGCATCATCTCCTTGCCGATGCCCCGGCCCCGCGCCTCGGGGCGCACGAAGAGGTCCTCGAGGTACAGCGTGGGCTGCCCCCGCCAGGTGGAGTAGGCGAAGAACCAGAAGGCGAACCCCACCGGCGTGCCGCTCCACTCGGCGATGGTCACCTGGAACAGCGGCCGCTCGCCGAACCCGTCGCGCGCGAGCGCCTCCTCGGTGGCCACCACCGCGGCTGGGTCGCGCTCGTAGGTGGCGAGCTCGCGGATGAGCGACAGGATGAGCGGGACGTCGGCGCGCGTCGCGGGGCGCAGGCGGAGCACCGGGGCATCATGCCTCGGGCTCCACCCGTCCCGCTCGCACAGTCCACCCCCGTTGCAGCCGGCCGGCTGGTTTGGTCAGTCCAGGCTCAGAGCCGGGTCACGTGGGCGGCGACGGCCAGCCACCTTCCGCGGCGCGCCCAGACGTCCGTGTAGCGCCCGCGACCGGGCCGGCCGTCCCGGAGGAAGGTGGTCCGGGCGTGAACCAGGGCCACCTCCCCGAGCACCCGGACGATCACCTCGTGCGCCTCGATCCGCGTGAGCGAAGCGGGCGTGCGCACCTCGGCGAGGAACCCGGGCCTGTCGAGGAGCACCCCGTCCGGCAGCGAGCAGAGGAAGTCCTCGCCGAGGTGCTCCTCGAACCACCCCCGATCCGCGCGTTCCACCGCCCGGAGATACTCCGCATTGAGCAGGAGCAGGGTGGCACGCTCGGTGTCGGTGGTCGCGGGTCCTCCTCCGTTCACGGGCGGTCCTCGCTGCTCCCCATGCCGAGATCGTCGTCACCCATTCGGCGGTCGTGGCCCATTCGCTCGCCGCTCTCCCCTGCGGGGATGAGGCGGAAGGCGGTGGTGAGACCGGTCGCTGGATCGAAGGAGTGACCGCCGATGCGTCCCTTGTCGTCGATGCCCCCGGCGTTCACGATGGTGCCCGACAAGCCGTCGGTGTGGGCCGAGAGATCGATCACCTGCTTGTTCTCCCAGAGGACCCCGCGGCAGCTGCCACCGGCGCAGGAGACACCGACGATCTGCTTGTGGACATTGATGTCCAGCGCCTGGCCGTTGTCGTCACCATCCAGCAGCGGAAGCGGCTCAATTCCGCCGCTGCGGGTCCAGAGGAAGGGACGAGGAATGAAGTTCGACACCGGCGTCCCGGGGGCGTTGGCGAAGCCCACGACGTCGCCCAGGGCGTTGAGCGCCATCGGCGTGTTCCAGCCTTCGCCGCCGAGCGTCCCCAGATCCACGATGGAGCCGTTCTCCCAGAGGACCGCCCTCCGGGCGCTGACGCCGCCCACCGCGATGCCGCACGCCCCGGAGATGCCGATCGCCTGTCCGTGGTCGTTGATGCCGGTGGCGGCGCTGGTCGAGTCGCCGGTGAGCGGCGGTAGCAAGTGCATCTCGTCCTCGCCGGGCCCCCAGAGGGCTGCCAGGAACTGACGCTTCTGCCGGCCGGTGCACGTAGGGTCGAGCACCGGGGTCTCCGCCCAGCCGACGATCTGCCGAAGATTGTTGGCCGTTGTGGCGAAGCCGTTCTCCCCGCCCCAGGTGGGGAGCGCGCGGATCACCCCCTGGTCCCAGACGACGCCGAGGCAGATCTTCGCCGTGCGGGAGGGGAAGAAGAAGCGGCAACTCCAGGTCTCATCGAGCGGCTGGGCCTGGTCCGTCTCCGCCACCCCGGCGACGAGGTCGATCCGGTTCTTCGAGGGCCAGAGCACGGCGCTGTTGGGGCCCCCGAGCGTGCCCAGGTCCATGGGCTCGTTCCCCTTCCAGAGCGTCGCGTGAACCGTCGCATCGCCGGGAAGCGCCGAGAGCCCGCCGACGGCCCCCTTCTCGCTGAGGCTGTTCCCGAAGCTGAAGGTTCCGCCCAGCGACCCGAGCTTGATCAGGACATATCTCTGGCCCCCGCCGACGAGGGCCTTGCTCCCGCTCGCAGGAGCCGATCCTCCGGAACACCCTCCGGATGCCGCCAGGGCGCCGATCAACAGAACACCGAACAGCCATCGCGTCTCGCGTCGCATCTGTCCTCCTCCTGGGCCCGTGGGGGCCCTGTACGTCGTGGAGGCCAGGGAGCGTCGAGCGTCGGAGCCCGGGCGCGCTGTCAGCTTCTTGAAGGGGCACTGTCACGAATTTCGGATGCACGCGCCGTCCGGTCCGGGGCGTCGTAGGCTCGGGGTGCATGACGACGGTCCGGGCCATCTTCGAGGAACCCCAAGCCCAGCGGCGCGTCCCGGTGCCCGGTCCCTCGATGGCCCTGGTGGAGGACGTGAGTGCCGACTTCGCTGCCGGGTGGGTAGGCGCCGAGGGGTTCTCCGCGGAGTTCCAGCTCGTGCTGCCATACCGGGGGTATTTCCTCTGGGAGGTGGCCCGCGACCTGGTCGTCGGCGATGCCAACCAGGCCCTGTTCGTCTCCGGAGGCGAGGCGTTCCGGATGCGCCAGCCGGTCCCCGGTGGCTACGGCGAGCTGATCCTCACTCCGACCGAGCCCATCCTCGAGGAGCTCGCAGCCGCCCCGGGGCGGAGCTTACGCCTCCACCCTCTCTTCCGCCGCCGGAGCCGGAGGATCGAGCCGCGCCTGCAGCTCGCCCGCGCCCGATTCCTGGCGAGGGCCAGGGAGGGGCTGGAGCCGCTCGAGGCCGACGAGCAGGTCATGGGGTTGCTCCGCGCTGCGCTCGACGGCGACCGGCCTGCCTTCGTTCCGGGGCGCCGCACCCAGCGCCTGGTCGAACGAGCCAAGGCGTACCTCGCCTCGGAGCTCGGGCGGTCGATCCGGCTCATCGACGTCTCCCGCGCGGTCGGCGCCTCGCCGGGGTACCTGACCGAGCTCTTCCGCGCCCTGGAAGGCGTGCCGCTGCACGCCTACCTGACGCAGCTCCGGCTGGCTCGCGCGCTGATCGAGCTCCCCCACGCCGACGACCTCACCGGGCTGGCGCTGGAGCTGGGGTTCTCCAGCCACAGCCACTTCTCGGCCCGGTTCCACCGCGCGTTCGGGGTCAGCCCCTCCCGGTTCCGGCAGAGCTGCCGGCGGTCCTCCGCGATGAAGGCGTGACCGCGCCCGCGGACGCGAGTCGAAGGCGCAGTGACTCGATCTCCGCGCGAACGCGGGCCTTCAGCGGCTCGACGTCCTCGAGGCTCATCCCCGAGGTGGAGAGCGGCGAGCCCACGGTCACCCGTCCTTCCGCCCGACCGAACTTCCAGCTGTGCTTCGGAAGCGCGGTCCCGGTCCCGGCCACCGCCAGGGGGAGGATGTCCGCCCCGGTCTCGATGGCCAGCCGGAACGCGCCGTCCTTGAACGGGAGCAGCTGACCGTCCTTGCTCCGTGTGCCCTCGGGGAAGAGCATCACCGGAACGCCGAGCCCGAGCCACCGGGCGCAGGCGCCCATCGCTTCCTTCGCCGAGTCGCTGTCGCCCCGCTCGACCGGGATGTCCCCGGCCGTGCGCATCATCCAGCCGGCGACCGGGATGCGGAACAGCGAGGCCTTCCCCAGCCACTTCATCTCCCAGGGAAGGAAGGAGATGAGGAACGGGTCGGCGTTTGACTCGTGGTTGCTGACCACCACCGTCGGCCGCCCGGGCCGAGGTGGGACGGCACCGACCACGCCGAAGCGCCAAAACGGGTTCAGCCTCGCCGCCACCACCCCGACCAGCCGGAACGCGCGGCCGGCCACCCGCCTTCCCGGATCGAACGGAAGGCACACGACGAACAGCACCGCCTGCACGACGAAGCCCACCAGGGCCACGAGGGCGATCTCCACCCAGGCCCAGATCGACAGGAGCGCGGTCATCGAGATGTCCGGCAGCAGTGCATAGCGCACTGCGCTGCGCGGTGCTTCGAGAGGACTTGTCGGCCGGAGCGTTCTACGCTGCCGGGCCCAGGACGCCGCATGGCACCGCCGCCGGACAAGAGCCGCGCCGTCGAGCCCGCGTTGTGGGCCTTCGCCGTGTCGCTGGTACTGCTGGTCGGCCCGGTGCGGACGCTCTGGGCCGCGCCGGAGCGGGGCTGGATTCTGCCGTTCGTGATCTGGCTCCTGATCATCGGCCTCGGTGCCTGGGCCGTGCACCGCGCGAGCACCCCGCCATGAGCCAGTCGATCGGGGTTCTGTTCGCGGTGGCGGTGGCGTACCTCCTGCTGCTCTTCGGTCTGGCCTACGCCACCGAGCGAGGCCTGGTCCCGGCACGGCTGGTCCGCCATCCGCTGACCTACGCCATGTCGCTCGGGGTGTACGCCACCTCCTGGACCTACTCGGGCAGCGTGGGCTTCGCCCGGAACCACGGCTACGGCTTCCTCACCATCTACCTCGGGGTGACCCTGTCTTGCCTCCTGGTGCCGGTGATCTGGGAGCCGGTCCTTCGCCTCTGCCGCGAGCACCAGCTGACCTCGCTCGCCGACCTCTTCGCCTTCCGCTTCCAGAGCCAGGGCGCCGGGGTGCTGGTGACGGTGTTCATGCTCGCGGGCAACCTCCCGTACCTCGCGCTGCAGATCCACGCGGTGACCGCCGGATTCAAGGTGCTGGCCCAGGCCTCGCCTCCGAGCAGCATCGCCCTCATGTTCTGCGGGCTGGTTACGCTGTTCGCCCTGCTCTTCGGCGCGCGCCACGTCACCCCGCGGGAGCGCCACGCCGGCCTCGGGGTGGCCATCGCCTTCGAGTCGCTGGTGAAGCTCGTGGCGCTCCTCACCGTCGCCGGGGTGGCGGTGACCACCGTGTTCGGTGGGTTCTCGGGACTCTCCCGCTGGCTGGCCGAGCACCCGGACGCGCTCGCGCGTGCCTACGGGCCGGTGGAGAGCGGGCCGTGGGTCACTCTCCTCCTTCTCTCCTTCGCCGCGGGCTTCCTCCTCCCCCGGCAGTTCCACATGGCCTTCACCGAGTCGCTCGACGGCAAGGCGCTCCGGGTGGCGGCGTGGGCCTTCCCTCTCTTCCTCCTGCTGCTCAATCTTCCCGTGCTGCCGCTGCTCTGGGCCGGTACGGTGAGCTTCCCGGACGGAAATCCCGACAACTACGTGCTGGCCCTCGCAAGCTCGAGCGGCCACCCGCTCGTTGCGGCCTTCGCCTTCATCGGCGCCATCTCGGCGGCGAGCAGCATGCTCATCGTCGACACGCTGGCCCTCGCCGCGATGTGTCTCAACCACCTGGTACTCCCCCGAACCGACCTGGCTCGCGCGGGCGACCGCGCGGGCGACCTCTACGCCGGGCTGCTCTGGGCCCGGCGGGCGCTCATCGTCACCGTGCTTGCGCTGGGCTACGCCTTCAGCCGGCTGCTCGCCACCCGCCAGGGCCTCGTGGAGATCGGCCTCACCTCCTTCGTGGCGGTCGTCCAGGTGTTGCCCGGGGTGCTGGCGCTCCTCTTCTGGCGCGGCGCGACCCGGCCCGGCTTCCTGGCCGGGCTGTCCGCCGGCATCGCGGTCTGGGCACTCGCCCTCTTCTTCCCCCTCCTCGCCCACGGCCGGCTGCTCCCCGCGGCGTTCGACCTCGCCTGGGTGTTCGGCATCCGGCCCGGAACGGAGCCGTGGAGCGCGGCCACCTTCTGGTCGCTCAGCCTCAACACCTTCCTCTTCGGCGGCGTCTCGCTCCTCACCCGCCCCACGGCACGTGAGGAGGAGGCGGCGGTGGCCTGCACCCGCGGAGCGACGCCCGGGCCGGTCATGCTCGAGCCGTCCAGCGCCGAGGAGTTCCAGGCGCGGCTGGCTCCGCTGCTCGGCGAGGACGCCGCCTCGGCCGAGCTCACCCAGGCGCTCGCGGACCTGGACATGGTCCCGGGCGAGCGGCGCCCGGCCCAGCTCGGGCGGCTGCGCGACCGGCTCCAGCGGAACCTCTCCGGTCTCATGGGCCCGCTGGTGGCCCGCTGGGTAGTGGACCGGAGCATCCGCGTCCACCACGGCAAGCGCGCGCCGCTCAGCGATCGCATCCGGGCGCTGGAGGAGCAGCTCCGCGCCAGCCGTGCGCAGCTGCAGGGCGCTCCGGCCGAGCTGGAGGCCTACCGCCGGTACCTGCGCCGACTGCTGGAGGACCTGCCGCTCGGGGTCTGCGCGCTCGGTCCCGACCGCGACGTGGTCATCTGGAACCGCGCGCTCGAGCACAGCAGCGGGCTGTCGCCCCAGGACGCAGTGGGGGCGCGGCTGGAGACGCTCCCCGGCGCGCTGGCCGCCTCGGTTCGCGCGTTCGTCTCCGGCGAGGCCTCGCAGGAGGAGGCCCACCTCCAGATGAACGGGACCGAGCGCGCGTTCTCGCTCACCCGCAGCCAGGTGCGCGAGCCGGGAAGCACCACCGGCGAGACGGCGGGGGTGGTGGTGCTGGTGGAGGACCTCACCGAGCGCAAGCTCCTCGCTGCCCAGGTGGCTCACCAGGATCGGCTCGCCTCCGTGGGGCGGCTCGCGGCCGGCGTGGCGCACGAGATAGGCAACCCGCTCACCGGCATCGCCTGCCTGGCGCAGAACCTCGTTCGCGAGCTCGGCGAGGCGGATCTGCGCGACCGGGTGGGGCTCATCCTGCGCGAGACGCAGCGGATCGATGCCATCGTGCGGGTCCTGCTCGGCTACAGCCACGCTGGCGCCGCCGACGGCATGCGCCGCGACCCGGTGGGTCTGAAGGCCTGCGTCGGCGAGGCCATCACGCTCGTGCGGCTGTCGCGGGAGGCCAAGGGCGTACCCTGCGAGAACCAGGTGCCGGACGACGTGCACGTCCTCGGAGACCGGCAGCGGCTCATCCAGGTCTTCGTGAATCTCGTGTCCAATGCGTGTGACGCGAGCCCGGCGGGCACCCCGGTGACGGTGCGTGCGATTGCCTCGACACAGGGTGTCAAGGTCTTCGTGCAGGACCGTGGCACTGGAATGGACGAGTCCACACGCGAACGGATGTTCGAACCTTTTTACACGACGAAACCTCCAGGGCAGGGTACGGGTCTCGGGCTTCCGCTGGTCGCGGCGATCGTCCGCGAGCACGGGGGCACGCTCCGGGTCGATACCCGGCCCGGGGCAGGGACGACGGTCGAGGTGGAGCTGCCGGGCGCAGGGGAGCCGGTGGTTCCGGGGACGAGGGTGGCCGAGGCCCTCGGGGGAGCACGCGCATGAGTCGCATCCTGGTGGTCGAGGACGAGGACATCATCCGCTCGGAGCTGGCCCGCCTCCTGGCGCGGACCGGCCACGACGTGATCGAGGCCCGCTCGGTCTCCGAGGCGATGGCCGCGGGAGCCGGGGACGGGTTCGACCTGATCATCGCCGACCTGCGACTCCCCGGTGAGCTGGGGACGACGCTCATCGACAACTGCCGGGGCACGCCGGTGCTGGTCATGACCAGCTACGCCACGGTGCGCGCGGCGGTGGAGGCGATGCAGAAGGGCGCGGCGGACTTCGTGGCCAAGCCCTTCGACCACGACGAGTTCCTCCTGGTGGTGGACCGGGTGCTGCGCCAGTCCCGGCTGCAGCGGCAGAACGCGGCGCTGAAGCAGGACCTGGAGCGCAACTACGCAGTCCACGGGATGGTGGGGAGCTGCCCGGCGATGCGCGAGGTGTTCGACCGGGTGCGCAAGGTCGCGGCCACCGACGCCACGGTGCTCATCCTCGGCGAATCCGGGACGGGGAAGGAGCTGGTGGCCCGGGCGGTCCACGACCAGAGCAGCCGCCATGACGCTCCCATCATCACGGTGAACTGCGCCTCCATCCCCGAGACGCTGATCGAGTCCGAGCTCTTCGGGCACGAGAAGGGCGCCTTCACCGGCGCGCACAAGACCCACCCGGGCCTGGTGGAGGCGGCCGACGGCGGGACCCTGTTCCTCGACGAGATCGGCGAGCTGCCGCTCCCCGCCCAGGCCCGGCTCCTGCGCGTGCTCCAGGAAGGCGAGGTCCGCAGGGTGGGCGCCACCGGGAGCCGGAGGGTGAACGTTCGCCTCATCGCCGCCACGCACCGCGACCTCCGGCAGATGTCGTACGACGGCCACTTCCGCAACGACCTCTACTTCCGGCTGCGCGTCGTGGAGATCAGCCTCCCGCCCCTTCGGGCGCGCGGCTCGGACGTGCTCGAGCTCTCGGACTTCTTGCTGGCGAAGATCTGCCGCCGGCTCAACAAGCCGTCCCTGGAGTTCAGCTCGGAGGCGCGGCAGGCCATCTTCGAGCACCCCTGGCCGGGGAACGTGCGCGAGCTGGAGAATGCCATCGAGCGCGCGGTCATCCTCTGCGACTCCGGACAGCTCACCCCCGATCTCCTGGCCATCGACGGTCCGCGCCCCCCATCGAATGGCGTCCCCGACGCGGAGGACCCGAACGGCTCCGGCGCGCTGACCGAGTACTTCCGGCGCTTCGTCCTCGAGCACCAGGGCCACCTCTCGGAGACGGAGATTGCGAGGCGGCTCGGTATCAGCCGGAAGGCGCTCTGGGAGAAGCGGGCTCGGCTTGGCATTCCCAGGAGCAAGCTGCCGGCCTAACCAGCGGAAACCGGCTGGGTCGGTCGGTCCTCGCTTGCCCTCGCGGCCGATCCCGTTGTCGCTCGTCGGTGACGGGACCCGCGCCCCGCGTCCTCCTCGCTCCTAGCGCTCGGCCGCGATTCGCGACGCGATCCTCGCGACCAACCCAGCCGGTCTCCGCTGTGCTGCCCCGGGCGGGCGCTCCGCACCTCGCCGTTACGTTCGGTAACGCCCTGTCCCGGAACGACACGCCCCGGTGGGGGGAAGTCCGCAACGGAACGTGAGACGGGGGCTGGCGTATGGCTTGCGTGCCGCGGTCGCTCTTGACCGTGAGCAGCAGCCTCGTCGAGTGCAGCCTGGAGGAGCGGCTCGAGACCTGTCGAAGGCTCGGCGCCGAGAGCCTCGAGAGCCCCCGCCGGTTCTGGCTCCGCGAGGCGGGGCTTCTCGACTGGGTGCGAGCACCCGACGAGGCCTTCGTCGGGGAGATGAAGGCGGGGGACGTCAGCTGGTTCGCCGGAGGGCTGCTCAACGCGACCTGGAACGCGGTGGACCGCCACGCGGTCGCCACCCCCGAGCGGACGGCGCTGGTGTGGGCCCGGAGCGAGGGAGACCACGTCTCCTGGACGTTTCGCGAGCTGCGGCAAGCGTCGGCCCGCATGGCCCAGGTGCTCCTCTCGCACGGGGTGCGATGGGGCGACCGGGTGGTGGCCCACCTTCCCGAGACGCCCACCCTGGCCATGCTCCACCTGGGATGCGCACGCATCGGTGCGGTCCCGGTCGCGGTTCCGGTCCGTTCCACGGCTCTGCTGGGTCGCGTGCTGCGCGTCACCCGCGCCCGCGTCCTGGTGACGGCCAACGAGGCGCCCACCCGTGAGGGCCTCGTCCCGCTGTGGAAGCACGTCGAGGAGCTGCTCGGAGGCCTGGGCAGGGTGGAGTCGGTGCTTGTGGAGCGCCGGACGAGCGCACCGGTCAGCCTGGTCTACGGGCGGGACCAGGAGCTCGGCAGCGCGCTCCTTCGCGCCCGGCCGACCTGTGCCCTGCGGCCCTGCGACGGGGAGGACCCGCTCCTCCTCGTCGGCGGGTCCGACGAGGGACCGCCGATGGTGCACGCCCAGGCCGGGTTCCTGATCTGCGCAGCGCTCGCGCTCCGCGAGGCGGCGGGCATCGGGCCGGGAGCGCACGTGCTGTGCACCGAGGGCTTCTCGGGGCCGCGGGTGGACGTGCTCTGGGGAACGTGGGTACTCGGGGCAGCGCTGGTGTTCGATGAGCGCGGCGACGGACCGACCCGATCGCGCGCGCTGGGAGTGACGCACCTCATCGGGTCGCGAAGCGCCCTGGCCGCGGCCGGTCCGGGGGCGCTGGGGGTGTCCCTCGACGGCTCGGACGCGGCGGTCGCGCCGGTGTGGAGCGCGGAGGGCGGAGGGATGCTCGCGGCGCGGTTCGGCGATCTCGGAGGAACGCCGCTCTTCGGTGTCGACCCGGTGCTGGTGGATCCCGCGGGGCGGCGCGCCAGCGGACCCGGAGCCGAGGGAGAGCTGTGCGTGAAGCGCTCGTGGCCGTCGCAGCCGCGCAGCCTCGAGCAGGACCACGCCGGGTTCGTCGCGCAG
Source organism: Myxococcaceae bacterium (assembly GCA_003818285.1). Classification (GTDB taxonomy): domain Bacteria; phylum Myxococcota; class Myxococcia; order Myxococcales; family Myxococcaceae; genus RPRB01. Next base: position 195 of record RPRB01000112.1, on the reverse strand, counting down.
CGGCTCGACCGCTTCCCCGGGCTGTACCGCACGGGCCTCCACTGCCGGGAGCTCTCCGACGGAAGCATCGGACTGACCCGGGCTGCGGTCCCGACGGCGAGCAACGTCTACCCGCTGGAGGGCCCCATCGGTCGGGCCTGACGGCACCCACGAATCCGCTGCAGATGCAGTCCGGTGTTACCAATGGAGCAGGTT
>RPRB01000111.1 GCA_003818285.1 Myxococcaceae bacterium | reverse complement strand
GTGAAGGAGGAACCCGAGGCGAGGGCGAAGCTCTGGGAGAACACGTTCCCGCTCCCGGCGAAGGAGAGGCTCCCTCCGCCGCCGACGCTCACCGCCCCACTCGCGTTCAGATTGCCATTGCCACCGAAGGAGACCGAGCCGCCGTTGATGGCCACGCTCCCGACACTGATGCTCGCGTCGGCGGTGGTGGAGATGCTGCTCCCGGCACCGACGGTGAGGGGCTGGCCGGTGGCGCTCAGCCCACCCGAGCCGTTGAAGGTCATGGACCCGCCATTGAGCGTGACGGCGCCGCCCGAGTTCAGGTCTCCTCCAGCAGCGAAGGTCACCGCGCCCCCGTTCACGGTCAGCCCGCCTCCCGGTGCCAGCGTACCGGCATCCGCGCGCGTGAGCGCCGCCCCGGTGCCTACAGTCACGATTCCCCCTGTCGTGAACGTGTTCGGGCCGTTCAGGAGCAGCGTTCCGCCGGTCACGTTGACCGCTCCACTGACCTCCTGACCGGCTCCGCTCAGTGCTTGTTCGGTCAGCGTCAGAACGCCGCTGCCGGTCTTCGTCAGGCTGGCGGCGGTGAAGGGAACGTTGATCGTGACGTTGCCGCTCGGGGTGACGGTGATCCCGGCGGTCACCGTCATCACGCGCGGGTTTGCAGCCCCGGGGCGGTTGATCATCGCACCGGCAGTGATCGTCAGGGAGTTCGCCAGCGCATTCCCGCCGTTGTTGACCGAGATGGTCACGGCGAAGGGGATGGTGAGGTCGTCGGCAGCGGTCGGGACTCCGGCCGGATTCCAGTTCGCGGCCGTGTTCCACGGACCGTTGACCGGGTTGGCCCACGTGCGGTTCACGGCGTGGGCCTGCGCGGTGATCAGCAGCACCGCCAGGAAACTGACAGGAATACAGCGCTTCACGGCCTCCCCCTATTCTCGACCTCAGTCTCCCGCCCGCGCCAGCGCCGCACGGCGTGGCGTGAACCGCGGCGGACCAGCTCGGCGATCTGGATGGGGAGCCGCGGAACCCCGTGGAACGGCGCATCCAGGTGCAGGGTCGAGGACAGCGGATCCGGCCACCGTGCCCGCAGCGCGCCGGGGAGGCGGGTCCAGGAGATTCCTTCGAGCCGCTCCGGCGACGGGCGGTAACCCCGATCCCAGGCCTGCTCGACCGCGCGCTCGAACCACTCCGGCACTTCCGACGCCGGAGGCTCCACCCGGGGGCGCGCGCCGAGCCACCGCCGGGCGAGCATGACCAGCGCCAGGATTCCCTCACCGAGATGCCGGCTGCCCTGGAGGCAATCCCCCCAGGCGAACTCCGGGGGAAGCGCCTCCAGCAGCACCGCCACGTCACAGAGCCAGAGGGGGCGCCACGAGCCGTGGTGGAGCTGGTGCAGACAGACCAGCCTCAGGTGGTCGGCCGGGCCGAGGATCTGGATGAACCCTCCGGGCACGTCGGCGCGCTCCGCCCCGGCGACAAGCTGCTCCGCGCTCCGGTCCGGGAGGTAACGGGAGAGGTCCGACTGGAGATCGACCTCTGCACCGCCCTCGAATCCGGCGAGGACGGAGCGGGTGTGGTCCAGGTCCTCCCGGCGGACGAGCAGGTCCACGTCGCCGACCGGCCGCAGACCCGGACGGCCGTAGAGCCGCGCCAGTGCCCAGCCCTTGAAGGTGGCGGCCCGGATCCCGTGCGCAGTGAACGCTGCGAAGACCGATCCCAGCCATCGCTCCCGGCGGAGCTGCTCCAGGGCCTGGAAGCGCTCGGTGTCGGAGGGAACGTCGCCCAGTCGCCGCCGGACCAGCGCCTCGACACCCGAAACCTCGGCCGCGCCGAGCAGGGCTGGCGGAACCGGAGTGCTCTCGACCGGCGCCGCGCGGAAGGTGTCACGAAGCAAGGTGGGGAGCATCGGGACCGCCCTGGTTCACTGGCAGATCATCGAGGCGGTGCAGGTGAGACCGGGGCAGCACGGATTGGTCGTGCACGGCTGACCGACGGTGGAGCAGGTCGAGACGGCGGCGCGCGCCCTCGGCGCAGTGATGGCAATGATGACCGGGATGGCCGCGAGCCCCACGTTCCTGATCAGAGCCCGCCGGCTCAGCGCGGCGCGGGCCGCCTCGGCGCCATCACTCTCGAGCAGCCTGGACCTCTCCAGCTCTGTCAGCGTCCAGCTCACCACCGCGGCGCCCGCGGCGCCCTCGCCGTACGACGCGGCAATCTCCCGCTCGCTCCGCGTGCCGTCACAGAGCTGCCAGACGCGTGCGGCGCGCGCGTCCAGACAGAGTGCGCGGTGGGTCCGCTCGTCGTAGACCAGCGTCTCTTCCCCGGTTCGCTGAACGAGCAGCTGGTCGGATCGGGCCTTCGGTCGGTTCGCCATCACGAGATCGGAGCACCCCTCCCCGGGCCCTGCATCCTCGCAGACGGGGCAACCATCCGTCGACATTTGGCGGGGCACGAGGTCCGCGCCGCGCGCGGATGGAGTCGATGTGCGGCGCCGTCGGAGCGGTGAGGCGGCCGCTGAAACCCCGCTTCAGCCGGCCTTGCAACAACTGGCATTTTGTCGGCCTCGCAGCAGCGCAAGCGCCTGATTTTTCAGGTGGCAAGCTCCTTGCTCACCGTGGCGCCGTGTCGCTCTCCGCCTGGGTCCTGACCACTGCTCTCGCCGCCACCGCGCCGAGTCCGGAGTCACTCGACCTTTCCAGTTCCCCGGCAGATCTGCAGCTCGTCGAGCTGCTGTGGGCCCGCTCGCCGGATCTGGTCGCCGCGCGCGCGAAGCTCGGTCAGGCCGAGGCGGAGGTGACTCGCTCCGAGGTCTTTCCCAATCCGGGGTTCGACTTCCAGTGGGGCACACTGGCCATCGGCCCGACCAACCCGGCCGGGCTCGACAAGCTCACCGAGGTCCCCAACTACACCTTCACCTTCAGCCAGCCGCTGGAGATCGGGAAGCGGGGCCCTCGCCAGGCCGCCAGCCGCGCCGCTCGGGACGCCGCGCTCCTCGACGCCATCGAGACCCTCCGCCAGCGGTGGTTCGACCTGCTGGAACGCATCTCCGAGGTCGCCACCGCCGAGATTCGCGTGGGCGCGCTCGATGCCACGGTCCGCGACGCGCAGCGCCTCGCCGACCTCCAGCTCGAGCGGCAGAAGCGCGGCGACATCGCCGGGCTCGACGTGGACCGCGCGGTGCTCGAGGCCGAGAAGTACGCCTCCAACCTCGGACAGGAGCGTGAGCGGCTCTCCGCGGCTCTCCTCCTCTGCACGCAGAGCGTCGGCCTGCCCTGCCGTCCCTTCGGTACGCCCGATGCCGCCCGCGCCTTCCTCACCGCCCGCCTCGGGACGACCCCGCCTGCGGCGAATCTGGACGCCCGGCCCGATCTCCGCTCGCTCCAGGCGCAGGAGGCCTCTGCGCGCTCCAGCCTTACCCTCGCCCGCAACCGGTGGATCCCGGATCCCACCTTCCGGGTCGGCTACGTGCTGGACCAGTTCCTCGCCTCCGGAAGCCAGCACCAGAGCCTCTTCGTCGGCGTGAGCTTCCCCCTCCCCTTCTTCGACCACGGTCAGGCCGATGCGAGGGCCGCGTCCGCGCTCGCCGAGGCGGCAACGGAGGCGCAGCTGCTCCTTCGAGCGGCGAGCGCCCGCGACCTCGCCTCGCTCGCCCAGCAGCGGCAGGCGGCGCTCGACCGCCGCAGCCGGCTCATGGACCGGACCCTGCCGCTCGCCCGCGACGTGGTGCAGAGGCTGGAGAGCGCCGTCACCCGGGGGGGCGCGCCGCTGCCGGACCTCCTCCTCGCACGGCGCACGCTGGGGGATCTCCAGCTCGACGCGGCGGACCTCGATCTCTTCGCCTTCCACCTCACGGTGGCGCAGGCCCGCGTCGCCGGCGAGCTGCCCCCCTTGCCCGAGAGCATCCCTCATGTCCCCTGACGCAGGCTCCGGCGTGCTCGCCGGCTTCCGACGCGGCAGCCGTCCATCGCTTCTGGTGGGCGGCGGGATCGCGCTGCTGGTCCTGGTGCTCCTGAGCTGGCTCCTGCTCCGGGGCCACGAGACGACCTCCGAAGCGGTCCGCCGCATCACCGTCGAGGGCAACACCCTTCACATCCCGGAGCAGGCCCCCCAGTGGCGGTACGTCGAGCTGGCCACTGCCAGCGAGGCGCCGCCCTTGCCGCCTCCGCCCGTCCCGGGGCGGGTGAGCTTCGACGAGAAACGGACCGCGTCGCTGAGCGCGCCCCTCCCCGGCCGCGTGGAACGGGTCCTGGTCCGCATCGGTGACCGCGTCCAGGAGGGCGACCGGCTGTTCAACGTCCGCTCAGCGGCCTGGGCGGACCTCGAGCGGGAGATGGCGTCGGCGCGGGCCAACGTCGAGGTGAAGCGGCGCATCGCGGCCCGCACCCGCGAGCTGGTGGAGATCCGCGCCGCTCCGGAAAAGGACGCCCTCGCCGCCGAGGCCGACCTCCACGAGGCGGAGCTTGCCGCCCGGGCCTCCGCCGCCAAGCGCTCGTCGCTCCGCATCGCTCCCGAGGGGGACAACCTCTTCTGGGTGGTGGCCCCGCGCTCGGGCACCATCGTCGATCTGGACGTGGTGGCGAGCCAGGAGGTGCAGCCCTCGGGGGACCACCCCCTGGTGCGCATCTCCGAGCTCACCGAGGTGCTGGTCCTCGCCGACGTCCAGGAGAGCGACGCCTACGACCTGCGGGTCGGGCGACCGGTCACGATCCACACCCGCGCCGGGGGGGTGACCCGTCCGGGCACCATCGACCGCATCTCGGAGGTGGTGGACCCCAAGCGGCGCACCGTCGAGCTGCGCATCCGCGCCGCCAACGACGATCGCGCGCTCCGCCCCAACGCCTTCGTCGACGTCGAGCTGCAGTCCGATCCCTCGCAGAAGCGGGTCCGCGTCCCCGCCGAAGCGGTGGTCACCGACGGCGAGAGCTCGGTGGTCTTCGTCTCCCGCGGCCAGGGCAAGCTCGAGCGGGTCACCGTCAGGCCCGGCCGCCAGCGCAGTGGCGAGGTCGAGCTCCGCGCCGGTCTCGAGCCCGGCCTGCGCTACGTCAGCAAGGGGGCCATCCTCCTCCTCAACCAGCTCACGCTGGAGCAGTGACCCCGTGTTCCAGCACCTGGTCGACTTTTCCCTGAAGAACAAGGCTGCGGTCCTCGCCCTCACCGCCATCGTCGCGGTGTGGGGCTGGCTGTCGTTCCGCGACCTGACGGTCGAGGCGTTCCCCGACCCCACCGAGACCCAGGTCCAGGTCATCACCCTCTACCCGGGCCAGCCGGCGGAGGAGGTCGAGCGCCAGCTCGGGCTTCCGCTGGAGCGCGCCCTCAACGGCATCCCGCAGCTGTCCCGCCTGCGGAACCTCTCGCTGTTCGGTCTGTCGTACGTCACCCTCACCTTCAACGACGGCACCGACGGGCTCTGGGCCCGACAGCAAGTACTGGAGCGGCTCCGCGACGCCGACCTGCCCGATGGCATCGTCCCCCAGCTCGGGCCCTACGCCACGCCCATCGGCGAGGTCTACCGCTACACGCTGGCGGGAGCGGGCGGGGACCCGATGAAGCTCCGCACCCTTCAAGACTGGGTGGTGCGCCCGGCGTTCCTCCGGGTCAACGGCGTGGCGGACGTGGTGAGCATCGGAGGGCTGCAGCGGGAGATCCACGTGCAGCCCGATCCGTCGCGGCTGGCCGCGCACGGTCTGACCCTGGCCTCGCTCGAGCAGGGAATCCGGAACGGGAGCGTGAACGCGTCGGGCGGCGTGCTGGAACGGGGCGCCGAGCAGCTCGTCATCCGCAGCGAGGGCCTGTTCACCAGCGTGGAGGATCTCAAGGCGGTGCGCCTCGCCACCGAGGAAGGCACGCCGGTCTTCCTCAAGGACGTGGCCACGGTCACCGAGGGCTGGTCACCCCGCCAGGGCGTGGTCAGCCGCAACGAGTCCATGGACACCGTCCAGGGCGTGGTGCTGATGCGCCGGGGCGAGAACCCCTCGGCTGTCCTGCAGCGCATCCGCGCGGCCGTCCACGACATCGACCGGCGCCTCGCCCCCGAGAGCGTGAAGCTCGACCCGTTCTACGACCGCACCGACCTGGTGGGCACCACGCTCCGCACCGTGGGCCACAACCTGCTCGAGGGCGCGGTCCTGGTCACCCTGGTCCTGTTCGTCTTCCTCCTCGACCTGCGTGCAGCGCTGGTGGTGGGCACGCTCATCCCGCTCTCACTCCTCACCTCGTTCATCTACCTGCACCTCCGGGGGATGAGCGCCAACCTCCTGTCGATGGGGGCGGTGGACTTCGGGGTCATCGTCGACGGCGGCGTGGTGATCGTCGAGGCAATCCTCGCTCGCATGGCCTTGTCCCGGAGCTCCGCGGAGACGGTGGAGCAGAAGATCCGCGAGGCCACCAGCGCGGTGGTGCGGCCGACGGTGTTCGCCCTGCTGATCATCATCGCTGCCTATCTGCCCATCTTCCTCCTCCAGCGGGTGGAGGGCCGGATCTTCTCGCCCATGGCGAACACGGTGGTCTCGGCGCTGGCCGGGGCGCTGTTCTTCTCGGTCACGTTGGTTCCCGTGCTCGCCGCGCTGGTGTGGCGGAAGCCGGTCACCCACGGCGAGTCGCCGCTCCTGACCTGGGTAGCCCGACGATACGACCCCGCGCTCCGCTACTGCCTCAGGCACCCGGCGCTGCTGCTCGGCTCGGTGAGCCTGCTCCTCGCCGGCGCGGTGTTCGTCCTTCCACGGCTGGGGAGCGAGTTTCTCCCCGAGCTCAACGAGGGCGCGCTGTACATGACCTTCACCTTGCCGTCGAACAGCTCGCTCACCGAGGGGCGGAAGCTCGTCCCGCGCATCACCCAGCTGCTCCAGGGAGCGCCGCAGGTGGAAGCGGTGCTCTCCCAGCTGGGCAGGCCCGAGGACGGCACCGACGCGAAGCTGGCGAACAACCTCGAGTTCTTCGTCAAGCTCACCCCGCCCGACCGCTGGCCGCGAGAGACGCCCACGCTGGGGAGCGTGCTCGACGTGCTCCAGAAGCGCATCGAGGAGATCCCCGGCATCGAGGTGAACTTCAGCCAGCCCATCCGGGACAACGTCAACGAGAGCATCAGCGGCCAGCAGGGGCAGATCGCGGTGAAGCTCTATGGCGAGGACCTGACCGCGCTCCAGGCCCAGGCGGAGAAGGTGAAGTCCGTCATCTCCGGGGTGCCGGGCGTGGCCGATCTGGCGCTGGTGAAGAGCGCCTCGGTGCTGCAAGTGAGGGTCAAGCCCAACCGGGTGGCGCTGGCGCGTTACGGGATGGACCTGGGCGACTTCCAGCACGTGTTCCAGACCGCGCTCGGGGGCCGCCCGGTCGCCGACTACTGGGAGGGCGAGCGCAAGTTCGACGTGGTGCTGCGCCTTCCCCCCGCGGACCGGGACGACGTGGAGAAGATCCGCTCGCTCCGGGTGCCGGTGGACGGCGGCCTCACCATCCCGCTCTCGGCCCTGGCCGACGTGGAGACCGGCGTCGGCCGGGCGAGCATCAACCGGGAGAATGGTCGCCGCTACATCGGCATCCGGATGAACGTGAGGGGCCGGGACATGGGCGGCTTCGTCAACGAGGCCCGTGACCGCGTGGAGCGCGTGGCTCCCCTGGGCAAGGGGATGTCCATCGAGTGGGGTGGCGAGTTCGAGAACAAGGAGCGGGCGATGGCCCGGCTGGCCACCGTGGTCCCCGTGGCGCTGCTCATCACCCTGGTCCTCCTGTTCAAGGCGTTCGACTCGCTGTCGCTGGCCCTCCTCACCCTGCTGAACGTGCCCTTCGCGCTACTCGGTGGCGTCTTTGGACTGTGGGCCAGCGGCTTCCCGCTCAGCGTGTCCGCCGCTGTGGGCTTCATCGCCCTCATCGGCCAGGCGTCGCTCAACGGGGTGCTGGTGCTCTCCGCCATCGCCGAGCGGCGCGCGCGCGGCGAGTCGCTCGATGACGCCATCCTCGCCGGTGCGCACGAGCGGCTCAGACCGGTCCTCATGACCGCCGGCCTGGCCGCGCTGGGGCTGGTGCCGGCGGCGCTGTCCCGGGGCATCGGAAGCGAGACCCAGCGTCCCCTGGCGGTGGTCATCGTGGCGGGTACGCTCTCCGCCTGTGCGCTCACGCTGCTCCTGCTCCCGGTGATGTACCGGATCTGGGAACGCCTGCTGGACCGTTCACGGCCCGCTGCGTCGCGCAGTGCTACCGCGCCGGTGGTGGGACCGATCTGACACCACGCGTTCGTTTGTCACATCCCATCACAGAACTTTGTTTGACCTGAGCGCCGCCCGCGAACAGGGTGCCCGGCTCACATGGTCGAGGTCCGAGCGCTTCCACGGCGCGAGAGATTGGTGATGGTCTTCAGGGGGCAGGTGCTGGAGGAAGAGCTGGAGCAGGCCGAGCGGGAGCTCCGGCAGGCGGTGCCGCGAATTTCACCCCGCTTCGACATGATCTCCGACGTCTCAGAGGCGGAGGCACTGAGCCCGGCGGCGGTGGAGAGGATCCGCCGGATGGCGGAGCTGATCGTGTCCGCGGGGCTTCGCACGCACGTCCGGGTGGTCGGGCGCAGCGGCCGGGCGGCGCTGCAGTTCCAGCGCATCAGCCGGTCCGTGGGGTACGACTCGCGGCTGGCCTACTCGTTCGTGGAGGCCGAGCAGCTGCTCGACGGCCCGGGGTGAGCCGGTGCCGCGACCGACGGTCGGCGGGGCTCGCCGATGTTCCGGGGTGCGAGGTGCGCGGGGCTGTGGAAAGGTGGCCTCCGGGATGGCCGATACGTCTCTCACTCGATTCTGGCGCGGGGTGCGCGAACCCTGGGAGCTGCTCGGGCGCATGCGCCACGACCGGCTGCTCTGGGCGCGCTACTGGCGCACGGTGCTGGTGCAGGCCGCGCTCACGCTCGTTGCCGGGCTGGCGGTCTTCTGGGTCGGCAAGCAGGGCGCCGACGCGTGGAACGACGCGTTCGGCCCGGAGGATCTCCCGGAGAGCAGCGCGCCGGCGGCGGCCTCCGGATCCACCGCCCCCTCCCGGACCCCCGACGAGAAATCGTCCGCCCCGAGCCCCGGCCCGCGAACGTCCGCCGGCGCGGAAGACACCTCGGTTTCGCCCCCCGGCGGCGCGCGAGAGCCCACCGATGCGAGACCGCGGTCACCGGGCACACCGGCCCCATCGCGGCCGGGCGCTCCGGGAAAGGGCGTGCCGGTTCCCCCCGCTCCGCCGCCGCCCGTCGGTCCGCACGGGGCACCGGCGACGCCGCCGCCAGCTTCTACCGTGCCGGGCGACGCCCCGCGCGCCACCGCACCTCCCACCGACGGCGAGGACGTCGAGGAGGAGAAGGGCGAGGCGGAGAGCCCGGACGACGACGAGCGCGGGATCGCTTCCGCTCTCGAGGAGAAGATCAAGGCACTTCAAGAAAGCCCGCCCGAGGAGCGCGGCAAGCGCACCGCGGAGCTCGTCGCCGCCGCAGTGGAGAAGGCGAAACAGGAGGCCAGCCGCGCCGAGCGGCGCGCCGAGAAGCGCAAGGGCAAGGTCGACGAGGCGGCGGACGAGCTGGCCGAGGACCGGGAGGGGGTGAGCGAGAAGCTGGCGGGGCTCACCATTGCCGCGGAGGCGCTGGCTCGCGACAAGAGCAGTGGTGAAGCCCGGCGCGCCCGCCGAAGTCTGGAGAAGGAGCTGGACCAGGCGGAGAAGGAGGCGCGGGCACTGGAGCAAAGGGGCGCGGCGCCCCTGACGGCGCAGGATCGGGCCCGGCTCGAGCGTGCCCGGGCCGCGCTGCACGTCGCGCGCCGGCACGAGCGCGGGCTGGCCGGCAGGCTCGGGGCGGTGCTCGCCCTGCTCGCCGCGATCTACGCCTCGCTGGGCATCGCGCAGACCGGAGTCCTCGCGCTTTCCCGCGACTTCCACGACGTGCTCTCACGCGACCTGTCGCTCCTGGTCAACGTGGCGCCCGAGGATCCGCCGATGCGCCCGCGCGTGCGCCTCGATCTTCCGTGGGTGAAGCGGAAGACGAAACGCCGGGTCCGGTTCTTCATCGGCTTCCTGCCCGGATGGGTGCTCATCACCCTCGTCGGCCGGCTGGTCCCACCGCACCGGACGCTCACCACCGTGCTGACCGCGCTGTGGGCTGCCTACTGGTGGATGGTGATGACCGCGGGGCAGAGCGCTCGCGCGTGGACGCCGCCCGAGACCACCCAGCGGCCGTGGTACCTGCGCGCCTGGTTCACCCTGACCGAGCGGGTGTTCCTCTTCCGCTGGGGCCTCCCGCGCTGGTGGGGGCGGATCTGGGATCGGATGGCGCGCAACTTCCACGGCCCCGCGGAGCGAGTGGAGGAGCAGCCGTTCGAGTTCGCGGGCCTCTCGCTGAGTCGCGCGCTGGTGCTGATCCCGGTGGTCAAGCTGCTGCTGCGTCCCGTGTTCCCGGTGTCCGTGGCGCATCTGCTCGTGGAGCACGCGGGCACGGCTCGCCTGCCCGTCCCGGTCACGGCGGCCGAGGTGGCGGAGGCCGCGGCCCACGCGCCCGACCCCGAGGCCCGGGCGCACTCCGGCGTCGCGTCCCCCGCGGGGGGAAGCTGAGCGGGACCGGGCCGGCCCGGCCACGTGGGGACCCTGTTCGGCACAGCACCTCGCCGGGAGCGCGGACCCGTGGCGGCACGAGGTCCGCGAGCGGGGGGGCGGCCGGGCCCGCATCGGGCGCCCGCGCCGAACGTCGGGTGAGCCGACACGCCGGCGTGCTCCACGGAGGCCTCACGTCGTCCGGACGCTGGCTTCGTGGAGACACTGCGGCTCGGGCGTTCTCGGCCGTTCCGCGCGTCGCTCAGGCGCGCCGGGTCCGCGCGGTTCTCCCGTTCAGCCGCCCGGCGGTCGGCGGTGGCGCCTGGATGTCCGCGGCGTCACGGGCGAGCGCGAGGAGCGCCCGCGCGGTCCGACCCGCCGGTCCGCGGTCACTCCGGAACCCCCGCGCGGGCCCGGTGGCCCGGGCCAGCACCGCCAGCACCTCGGCCGGACGGTCGCGGGCCGGAACGGTGTTCGCCAGCAGCGCGAGCACGCGCTCGCCGGCCGACAGCGGCACCGGGGACCAGCGGGCGTCCGGGCGATATCGAGTCTCGACGATGAGCCCCAGCGGGACCCCGGCACGTCCTCGGCGGCGGGGCACCGGCGCCCGCTCCTTGTGGCCGTCGCGGACCAGGATGCTGGGGCGCCGCGCGTACGGATGCACCAGGCCCTCGCGGTCGAGGACCGCGTACTCGTCCGAGTAGTAGGTCGCCCCGGCCGCGACCAGTGCCCGCACCAGCGTCGTCTTCCCCGCCCCCGAGCGTCCGGGGAACAGGATGGCCCGCCCCGCGACGGCGACCACGCCCGCGTGGACGAACACCTCGGGCCTGGCCAGCCGCGCCACGGACAGCTGCAGCTCGCTCTCGAACACGTGCAGCGCCTGGGCATGGCTCAGTCCACGGGCGACCACCTGGCCATCGAGGCGCACCGACAGCCCGGAGACTCGCCGCCCGCGTCCCTTGGACCCCCGCGCGGACGGGGTCTCGAACAGCTCGTGGACCAGCGAGAGGGTCGCCGCCGCGGGGCGCCGGGTCGCGGTCCAGCCCGGAGGCAAGCGCGCACGCACGGCCGGGAGCAGGCGGCGGTCGTCGACTCGGGCCTCGAAGACGACGCCGTGCGCCTCGCCGCGCAGCACTGCGGCTCTCACAACCGGAACCCGCATCGGACCGGGGCGACGATACCCCCCGGAGGAGGGACAGAGGTGTGCTCTCGACCGGCGACCGCGCTTCCGGCACGCTCGGCCCGGATTCCGCGTCCGGAGGCGCCATGCCCGAGCACACCCACGAGCACGAGCACACGCATGCGGACGGCACGACCCACAGCCATCCGCACCGGCACCGGCACACGCACGAGCATCCGCACGCGCCGGGACGGGAGCAGGACCACGCGCACGGCGACCCGTCGCACGGGCACGGCTCGAACGGCGGGAAGGATCACGGCCACCCCCACTGACGGACATCGGCCGACACCTGCGCGCAGCGAGGCTGATCCGCGCACGGTGACAGCCCGGGGCCCCGAACCCATCATTCGCCCCGTCTGCAGGGGAGCGGGCCCGAACGAAGGCGGGGTGGCACGTGCGCGGAACGGTGGTGGTGGCGGAGGACGACCCCGGTCTCCGGGAAGTGCTCCTCCACGTGCTCCACGAGGCCGGCTACCAGGTGCTGCTCGTCTCGCGCGAGGTGGACACCCTCGCCACGCTGCGCCGGCTCGGGGCGCAGTGCCTCCTCATTCTCGAGGCCAAGCTTCCCGACGGGGCGAGCGAGGCCGTCCTCCAGGCCCTTGCCTCCGGCCCGGGGCACATCGGGTGCCCGGTCGTCCTGCTCAGCGGCCCTCCGGTCGAGAGCCGGTCCCCGAACGTGGTGGGCGTGCTGCGGAAGCCCTTCGAGCTGACCCGCATGCTCGCGGTGGTGAAGGCCTTTTGCCCCAGCCCGGCGCTCCCTCCCTCGCCCGCCCGGGGTTCCGCACCCGCCGCAGCGTGACCACGCTCGTCTCCCAGGAAAGGGGACGACGCAATGGCTGGTGAGATGGACAAGCTGAAGGGCAAGGTGAAGGAAGTGGCCGGCGCCGCCACCGATGACCCGAGCACCGAGAGCGAGGGCAAGCTCGACCAGGCGAAGGGGAACATCAAGGAGGCAGCCGAGAACCTGAAGGACCGCGCCAAGGAGGCCCTCCGTGGGCCGGCGGAGAAGGCGAAGGAGGCGTCGGAGAAGGCCGAGCAGAAGACCCGGCGCGAGCCTGACGACACCTGAGAGGTCCAGCTCCGGAGATTCAGTGAGGGCCGCCGGGCAGCCGTCCGGCGGCCCTCGACCGGTTCAGCCCCGGGAGAAGCGCCGCCCGAGCGTCCGGGCCATCCGCGAGACGCCCTCCTCGAACCGCGGCGGGGTGGGAAGCAGCGAGAGCACCAGCCACCGCCCCCGCGGGAAGTCATAGAAGTGGCCGGGCTGCACCTGGACACCCGCCTCGAGCAGCGCCAGCGCCACCTCGGTCTCGTCCGCAGTGTGGGGCAGCCTGACCACTGCGGACCAGCCCCCAGCGGAGGGCATCACGTCCCACGCCGCATCGGGTGGCCGTGCGTCCAGGAGCGCACGGGCGTTCTGCTCGATCCGGAGTGCCACTCCCGCACGCCACGACGGGGCGCCGGACAGGAGATCCGGCAACGCCCGCTGCACCGGCGCGGAGGCCGACAGGTGGGCGTCGGCGATGAGCTCGAGCCGGGCGAGCGCCTCGTGTCGCTCGGGACCGGGACCGAGCACCGCGGTCCAGGCCAGCTTCCATCCCGGCAGGCCGGCGGACTTCGACAGCCCCTGGAGGGCGAAGGTGAGCGCCTCACCAGGCCGGGCCGCCACGGAGCGTGCCGGACGGCCGCGCCGCGGAAATTCGACGAACACCTCGTCGACGATCAGCGCCCACTCCCGCCCGGCACAGAGCGCGTCGAGCCGGACCTGGTCCGCCTCGCCGAGCATCCACCCGGTCGGATTGGCCGGGCTGACCAGCACCACCGCCCGCGTCGTCTCGTCGGCGATGTCCGCGATGGCGTCGACGTCCAGCGCGCCGAGCGGATCCTCCGGGAGGGGGAAGGGCCGGAGATCCACCGACGAGAGCTCGGCGAGGAAGGGCAGCAACGGATAGCTGGGAGCGGGGACGAGGACCGAGTCCCCCGCGTCGCAGAGGAGCGCGAACAGCCATGCGTACGCCTCGCTGGTGGAGGCGGAGAGCACGAGCTGTCCCGGCTCGAGGTGCGCGCCGACGCGGGTCAGGTCACGCGCCAGCGCCTGTCGCGCCCCGACGTGTCCCAGCGGCTCGGGCGCGTAGGTCGCCAGGGGGCCCCGGGCGAGGACCTCGCGCAGCCAGCCCTCGTCGGGGGCGAGTCCGCACCCGCCGGGACTGCCGACGGTGAGGTCGATGGGCGTGGTGCCGCGACGCTCGAGCGTCTCCAGGCGGGCGGCCAGCAGATTCTGCGTGCGGTCCCAGGCTGTCCGGGCAGAGAACACGTCCGGGCGCGCACCCTACCCCAGGCGCCGGGAGACGGGTCGCCTTCAGAGTCCGGTCTGGAGCATCGCCTCCACCACCCGGCGGATCAGCTCACGGCGGATCTCCTTGCGGCAGTGGTCCACGGCGTGCTGGGGCGGCCGGGGAAGGTGCGACGGCCGGCTCCGGGCGGCGGTGCGGACGATCATCTCGACCTTGCTCTGCTCGATCTGGAAGAGGCGCCCGCCGTCCTTGCGGAGGAAGTAGTTGAGGCCACGGCTGTCGAGCAGCTTCTGGAAGTAGCGCCGGGCATCGCTCACCAGCGTCAAGTCGATGACGTCTCCCATCTGTCGTGCCCCTTGTCGCGCGGATCCAATGACCCGTCCAATTCGATGACGAGCGGCCGAGCAGGCACCGCTACAGCCCCGTGCGGATCGCGGAGAGAACTTGCGGGCGATGGCCGGAGCGTGTTGTCGGTCCGGGGGCGCAGCGGGACGCGAGAGGGATCTCCGCGCGCACACCGGAGCGCCGGGGCCCGCTTCCGTCACAGCGCTCGGCTCGGTCGGGTGTGCCCTTCGCGCCCGGGGGTGGAGGCCGCGGGGCGGACCGCGGGATCGCGGGATCGCTCTTCGGTTCAGAGAGAGGTCGTTCCCCCGACCAGGGAACGGAGCACGGCCCGGAACGCTCGGTGACGCCGAGCCGGATCCTCGAGGTAGGGCACC
>RPRB01000110.1 GCA_003818285.1 Myxococcaceae bacterium | reverse complement strand
TGGAGAAGCACTGTCCCCAGGACGGCATCCTCGGCGAGGAGCTCGGCACCACGCGGCCCGACGCCCGCCGGAGGTGGATCCTCGACCCGATCGACGGCACGAAGACCTTCATCCGGCGGGTGCCGCTGTGGGGGACGCTGGTGGCGCTCGCCGAGGGCGAGACCGTGCTCGCCGGCGCCGCCTACTTCCCGGCGGTGGACGAGCTGGTGGTCGCGGCCCAGAGGGGTGGATGTTTGTGGAATGGCAAGCCGGCGCGGGTCTCGGAGGTCTCCCGGCTCTCCGACGCCCTGGTGCTGGCCACCGACGAGCGGATGGGAACGCCGGCCCAGGTCCGCGCGCTCGACGGCCTGTGCTCGCGCTCGGGTCTCGTCCGGACCTGGGGTGACTGCTACGGGTATCTCCTGATCGCGACCGGACGGGCCGAGGCGATGGCCGACGCGCTGATGGCGCCCTGGGACGCGGCGGCGCTGCAGCCGATCATCGAGGAGGCGGGCGGGGTGTTCACCGACTGGAGCGGCCGGCGAACCGCCTTCGGCGGGAACGCGGTGGCAAGCAACGCGGCGCTGGCCCAGGAGGTGCGCGCGGCTCTCGGAGGCCCGAGATGACGCTCGACTTCGACAAGGGCGGCGGCCGGGTGATCGTCGTCACTCGCGACGCGCGGACCGGGGCGTTGCTGATGGTGGCCCACGCCGACCGCGAGGCCATTTCCCGCACCGAGGCCACCGGCGAGATGCACTACACGTCGCGGACCCGCGGGCTGTGGCGGAAGGGCGAGACCAGCGGGAACACGCAGAAGGTCGTGCGGCTCACGGCCGACTGCGACTCCGACGCGGTGCTGGCCGACGTCGTCCCCGCCGGGCCGGCGTGTCACGACGGGACGGTCTCCTGCTTTCGCGAGGCGGGCGAGGCATCCGGCGCGTTCGCCCGGCTGGACGCGGTGGTGCAGTCGCGCGCGCAGTCGGGCGACGAGAAGAGCTACACCCGGAAGCTCCTGGCGGACCGCAATCTCCGCCTCAAGAAGCTGGGAGAGGAGATGGCGGAGCTGGTCACCGCCTGTGCGGACGGCGATCGCGAGCGCGTCATGGAGGAGGCGGCGGACGTCGTGTACCACCTGACCGTGGCGCTCCGGGCCCTGGGGCTCGGGTTGACCGACGTCGCCTCCGCGCTCGATCGTCGCGCACGTTGACCTCGAGCTCGGCGCCGATGGTCCTGCCGCACGGACAGGCTCCGGAGCTGGAGGCCGGCCGCGATCCACACGGTCTCCGGACGATTCCCTGAGGGGGGGCCGCCGCATCCGGTGTGCCACGACCGTTCGTACACCCCTCGGGGGCCGCCGCGCTTGCGCGAAGACCCCGCCCTCTGAAAGAACCGGCCGCCCGTGACGCACCAGGAGTTCCTCGACCAGGTCGACGCCTACGCCCTCGGGGCCCTCGAGCCCACGGAGGCGCGTGTGCTCGAGCAGCACCTCGCCGGCGAGGGCCCCCATCCGCTCTGCGAGGCGGCGCTCGCCCGGGCCCGGGAGACGGTCGCGACGCTCGCCGCCGACCTCAGGCCGGTCAGTCCGCCGCCTCGGGTGTGGGAGGGCATCGCCAGCGCCATCGCTCGGGGACAGGAACCGGCTTCGCGTGCACCGGAGCTGCCATCGACTCCGGCACCGGCTCGCGAGGCGGTCCGAGCCCTGCGCCCGATTCCCCCCTGGACGTACTCCATCGCCGCAGCGGCCGTGGTCATCCTGGTTCTTGGCGGGATCAACGTCCGCGACGCGCGACGGTCGGCCGCGCAGGCCAGCGCCGCGGCAGCGGAGTGCGCGAAGGACCTGGCCGAGGCGCGCATCGACGTGCTCCGCAAGGACGACGCGCTCCAGCTCCTGCAGGAACCGGGGACGCAGCTCGTGTCGCTCAAGCCGTCGCCGCCGGGTCCCGGGCCGAGCGCGCCGGGCACGGGTGTCGTCCTTTTCAATCCGCGCGGGCGGGCGCTGTTCGTCGGCAAGAGCTTCCAGGCGCAGGCCACGCGCGACTACGAGCTGTGGATCATCCGTGATGGCAGGCCGATCGCTGCCGGTCTCCTGCCTCCCGGGCCCGACGGCCGCGTGTTCTCCGAAGTGCGCCCGGACGTCCTGACCGGCGGTCGCCCCGCGGCCTTTGCCGTGTCCGTCGAGCCGAAGGGCGGCGAGCGCGACGCGCCGAAGGGCCCCATCATCCTCACCGGAGCAGTTGCCGCGCCATGACCCGCCCCGCCGAGGACCGAACCGTGCTCGACGCGGTCCGGCGTGGAGACCAGCGCTCCCTCGAGGAGCTGTACCGGCGCCACTCCCCGCGCCTCTATGCCCTTCTGCTCCGCATGCTCCGCGAGACCGCGGACGCGGAGGAGGTCCTCCAGGAGACGTTCATCGATGCCTGGAGGCGAGCAGGGGAGTACTCGGCGTCTCGTGGCTCGGTGGAGGCCTGGCTCATCACCATCGCCCGCAGCCGGGCCATCGACCGCATCCGGAACCGCGGCGCCCGGCTCCGCCTGGTGAAGCAGAGCGAGCAGCTCGCGACGGCCGATGCTCCGCAGCCCGAGCCACCCGATGTGCACGCGCAGACCCGCCTGCGGAAGGCCCTCGGCACTCTCCCGCCCGAGCAGCGCCGGGCGCTCGAGCTCGCCTACTGGGACGGGCTGTCACAGAGCGAGATCTCCCGTGAGACCGGCGACCCGCTCGGCACGGTGAAGACGCGGGTCCGCCTGGGGCTGCAGCGCCTGGCCGAGCTCCTCGCCGGGTGAAGCTCCCCCTCCACCCCCGAGGGGGTCGGGGGCGCACGACGCAATAGCAATTTCGAGCGTCGCGAGCTCAAGACCCCCTCGGCCCTCCGAGGCGCGTCATCTGACATCCGAACAGCGGCCCGCTCCGTACCGTGGTCGTGCCTGCTTCGCGCCCGTCCAGCCGACGCCACGGGTCGTTCCTGCTCGCCGTCGTGCTCCTTGCCCCAGCCGTGGGTCAGGCACACGCCCTGCGACTCTCCCGCGGTGACTGGTCCTTCGAGCAGGGCACGGTCGAAGCCCGGCTGACCTTCTTCAAGGGTGAGCTGCCGCTGCTCGCTCCGGACGGTCTCGACGACGCCGCCCTGCAGGCCGCGGCGCTCCGCCACGTCGCGTCGTCGGTGGAGGTCCGCGCGGCCGGTGCGCCCTGCGAGCTGGCCCGGAGCGCCTCTCACCCGGTGGAGGAGGACGGCGTGCGGCTCGACCTTCGCTGGCGCTGCCCGGGGGCCGCACCGCGGTGGAGGGTTGCCCTGCCGTTCCTCGCCGAGCTCTCGCCCGGACACACGCACCTGGCCCGGGTGAACGCCGGTGGGCATACCGTGGAGCGGGTCGCCCGGGGCTCGGCGCCGGGCTTCGAGGTCGTGGCGACGCCCTCCGTCCTGAGCGAGGCAGGGCGCTTCTTCCGGCTCGGGATGGAGCACATCTTCACCGGCTGGGACCATCTGGCCTTCCTGCTCGGTCTGCTCCTGCTCGGCGGATCCCTGTCCCGGCTCGCGGGGATCGTCAGCAGCTTCACCCTCGCTCACTCGGTGACGCTCGGACTCGCAGCGCTGGGCGTGGTCACGATTCCTTCCTCCATCGTCGAGCCCGCGATCGCGGCCAGCGTCGTCGCCGTCGCGGCGGAGAACCTCTGGGCGCTCCGGCCCGGCGGCGATGCATCGGCGCGCGTCGCCGAGGCCGTCCGGCGCCGCTGGCGCCTCACCTTCTGCTTCGGCCTGGTGCACGGGTTCGGGTTCGCCAGCGCGCTCCAGGAGCTCGCGCTTCCCCGGGCCGCGCTCGCCGCGGGCCTGGTCTCCTTCAATCTCGGAGTGGAGACCGGACAGCTCCTGGTGATCCTCGCCGCCGTCCCGCTGCTCCGGCTCGTCCGGCGGCGCGCCGTCGCTCGGGTGCCGGCGACCCTCTCCTGGGCCCTCGCGGGCCTCGGAGTGCTCTGGCTCGGAGAGCGCATCGTCGGGCTCACGTAGCGACCGACATCCGGACCTCGGCCCGGTCCGTATCTCCGGGCGGCAGAGGAAACCACCAGGAGGGTTCCGATGAAGAGACAGGTCGCGTGGACCGGCGCCATGGCGCTGGCCCTCGCCATCGCTGGCTGCAGCAAGGACGAGACTCCGCCCCCCGACGCGATGGGAGACGGGACCGTCAAGTCCGTCGCCACCGTGGTGAGCGGTGGCAACAACTTCCGCCTCCCGCTCGACGCGGCGCTGAGCCCGGACGGGAGGACCGCCTACTTCAGCGCCCTGGTGGACGAGGGGGCGGCACTGTTCCGGGTACCCGCGTCGGGCGGGATGCCGACCCGCCTGGCCGATCTCGTCTCGGCGGGGCCGGTGGACGTGACCGGAGACGGCCGGACGCTGGTCATCGCCGATCCCGGCGTGGAGGCGAGCACCGGCGCGCTCGGGGCGATCCTCACCGTGTCCTCCTCGGGGGGCACGCCGAGCATGCTCGCCGGCACGGAGGGAACGCTCCCCCGGGGGCTCGCCGTCGCCGGAAACCGGATCGTCTTCACCGGGACGGACCCGGCCGACGGAGCTCCCGCCGTGTTCGAGACCTCCGCAAGCGGTGGGCTCTCCATCCTGCTCAAGGCGGGGCTGTTCGATCCCTCCGCGGTTGCCATCGCTCCCCGAGGCGAGGTGTACGTCCTCGACGCCGAGGCCGAGGGCGCGAGCAGCCGCCTCCTCAAGATCTCCTCCGGCGCCGCGTCGGAGCTGGCGAAGGGCCTGCGCGTGGGCTTCCCGGCCGGCCTCGCCGTCGCCGAGAACGGGCGCAACCTCCTCGTCGCCACCACCGACGCGACGACCGGAAAAGCGCAGCTCGAGCGGATTGCCACCTCCGGAAGTCGCGCCGGTGATCCGGTCGGCACGACGATCGGGAGCTTCGACGAGCCCGCCGGTCTCCACCGCGCCGCCCAGGCGGATAGCTACGCCTACGTCGACTCCGGAGCGAGCGGCAATGGCGCCGTCTTCGTCATCAACCCCCAGTAGCCCTTTCCCCGAAGGAGAAACACCGTGATGCGTTTTCGTTCCCGTCTCGCCGGTCTGCTGCTGGCTGGCCTGCTCTCACCGTTGATGGCGCTGGCCTCGAGCCACCGCGAAGCCCCGGCGATCTCGTTCGATCCCGCGGCCGACAACACCGACCTCTGGGCGTGGATCAAGCCTGGAACTCGCGACCGCCTGTACATCGTCGCGGCCTACAACCCGCTCGAGGAGCCTTCGGGCGGACCGAACTTCCACAAGTTCTCGGACGACGTGCTCTACGAGGTCCACGTCGTGCGCGGCGTCTCCAGCCTGGCCGACGCCATCACCTACCAGATCCGGTTCCGGACCGAGCCGCTCACCCGGGTGGACGTGGCGGACCTGACCAAGGGCCCGGGCGGCGGAAAGGAGTTCTTCGCCCAGCTCTCCGGCTCCGTCGGCTTCCAGAAGCAGACCTACACCGTGACCAAGGTGCAGGGTCGCCAGTCCACGGTCATCGCCCAGGACGTTCCGGTCGCTCCTCCCAACCCGGGCCCACGCACCTTCGCCACGCTCAAGGCCCTCGGGCTGCTGAACACCCCGCAGGCCGCGTACAACGACGACTTCACCCAGGAGTTCGTCCGACCCATGGGCAACGGTGGGTCGGAGGGCACGGTGTTCGCCGGGCCGCGCGACGATGGGTTCTACGTCGACCTGGGCGGCATCTTCGACCTCGCGAACGTTCGAGCGAAGGGGACCGCCCAGGACGGGGTCGCCGGATTCAACTGCCACGCCATCGCGCTGGACATCCCGGTCACCAAGGTCACCGTCGACGGGCAGCTTCCGACGACGCGGACCGACGACTCGATCATCGGGGTGTGGGCCTCCGCGAGCCGCCGGAAGATCAGCATCCAGCGCCAGAACGGCGCCGCCGAGTCGATCGGCCCCTGGGTGCAGGTCTCGCGGCTGGGCCTCCCGCTGGTGAACGAGGCGGTCATCGGGCTCCAGGACAAGGACCGGTACAACCGGACCACTCCGTCGACCGACGTCGCGAACTTCGGCGCCTACTTCCTCAATCCGATCATCGTCCGGGATGCCGAGGCGGTGGGCATCTACGCCGCGCTGGGCGTCGACCCCACGCCATTCAAGTCCAACCGCACCGACATCCTGGACATCATCGGCCTCAAGCAGAACGGCTACACGGTCACCGCCATCGGCGACGTGCTGCGCGTCGACCTGACCACCGACTCGGCCTTCCCCAACGGGCGCGTCATCTACGGTGGGACCAACCATGAGGACGACGTCACCGACATCCTCCTCTCGGTGTTGCTCACCGGGTCCCCGTCCGGGGTGAGTGACGGGGTGGACAGCAACGACGCGGTCTATCTCAATCGCTCGCCGTGGCTGGCGAAGCCCTGGTCCGGGTTTGACCAGGGACACGGCAAGCCCACTCCCTGAGAAGGACTGCCCCCATGCGCCTCCTGCACGCCGCCTCGCTGTCACTGCTCCTCCTGCTCGGGGCGGCGTGCCGGTCCTCGACCTCGCCGGCGTCCGGTCCGACGACGTCCGAGGCCCGGGCGCTGGCTCTCGCCGTGCCCGCGGGGGATGGGGCGGTCGACCGGGAGATCCTTCGGATTCAGGAAGGCCTTCGCCGCACGCCCACGGCCGACGACTGGGTCCTCCTGGGCCAGGCCTGGATCCGGAAGGCCCGGCAGGCCGGAGACCCCGGCCTCTACCTCTCGGCCGAGGGATCGAGCGTCGCCGCGCTGGCGATGCTCCCCCGGCACCGCGGAGCGCTGGGCCTCAGGGCGATGGTGCTGCTCAACCAGCATCGGTTCGGCGCGGCCCGCGAACAGGCACTGGCGATCCTCGCCCAGGGTCCGGACGACGTCCCGGCGCTGGCCATCCTCTCGGATGCGGCGCTGGAGATGGGCGACGTCACCGTGGCGCTGGACGCGACGCAGCGGCTGGTCGATCTGAAACCCGGGCTCGCCTCCTACGGTCGGGCAGCCCACCTGCGCTGGATCCAGGGCGACGTGGCCGGAGCCAAGCAGCTCTACGCCAGGGCGATCGACGCCGGGCGGGGCGCGCGCGATCCCGAGCCCGTGGCCTGGATGCTGGTGCAGGCCGCGCTGATCTTCTGGAACGGCGGTGACGTCGACGGCGCGCTTGCCGGCGCGCACCGGGCGCTCGCCCTGGTCCCCCGCTACGCGCCTGCGCTGGTGCTCGAGGCTCGCTGCCGGCTGGCCCGGGGCGAGGAGGCCGAGGCCGTCCGTCTGCTCGAGCGAGCCGAGGCGATCCAGCCCCTGGTCGAGACCGGGTGGCTCCTCGCCGACGCGAGAAGGCGGCTCGGGGACGAGTCCGGGGCCGAGCGCACGGAGGCGCGCCTGCTCCAGCAAGGCCGCCAGTCCGACCCGCTCACGCTGGGGCTGTTCCTGGCTTCACGGGGCCGCGACGCGGACGCGGCCGAGGCCCTCCGTCTGGTCGAGGCGGAGCATCGTGCACGTCCGGGGCTGCTCGTCGAGGACGCTTATGCCTGGGCGCTGTACCGCGCCGGGAGGCTCGGCGAGGCACGAGCGGCCATCGACCGCGCGACCGCTCACGGCACGCCGGACCCGCGACTGCTGTACCACGCCGGAGCGATCCGTCTGGCTCAGGGCGATGCCGACACGGGGAAGGCGCTGATCCAGCGGGCCCTGGACCTCAATCCGGAGTTCAATCCGGTCGAGAGCTCGGAGGCGCGGGCGTTGCTCGGTCGCTCCGGACGAGAAGCGCGCCGGCGGTAGTCCGAGCCGCGCACCCCCGAGAGCCGTTCGAGGTGGCTCAGTCCTGCGGACCGACGAACGCCGGATCGGCGAGCACGCTTCGGGTTATGCGGGTCACCTTCCCGTACCTCTTCGTGTGGTCGTCGCGAAGATGTGCCGCCTCCGGCGACGCGCGGTAAGCCTCGATCGCCGCCAGGCTCTGGGAGCGATAGTGAATGACGTAGCGTGCCCACCCGTCGGCCGCGCGCTCCCGGTCCTTCCAGAGCGTGGCCCCGAGGAACCCCGGCTGCTTCACCACCGCGGGGATGTGCTCGTCCGTCTGCCATCGCACCCAGGCCTGCTCCGACTCGGGGGCGATCTCCACGGTCACCCGGTACACCGCATTCGACCTGCCGCTCACATTCGCTCCGCGAGGTACTCGATGAGATCGATCTTGGTGACGATGCCGATCACCTGCTCGTGCTCCTTCACCACCGCCACGTTGTCCTGGGCGAACACCTCGCGGAGTCTCCCCAAAGTCGCCTCGGGACTCACCACCCCCTGCAGGGGAGCGATCAGCGGGTCGATGAGGTCGTGGAAGCCCTGCTTCTTCGAGACGAGCGCGTTCAGGAGGTCGTACTCGTGGATCATCCCCACCGTGCCGCCATGCGGGTCGCGCACCGGCATCTGGCTGTACCCGTGCTTGCGCATCTGCTCGACCACCGCGTCGATCCGCTGGCCCTTCTCGGCAAAGAGCACTTGCTGCTTCCGCGAGCCGATGAGGTCCTTGACCCGGCCGGGGGACTTGTCGTCCACCGCGAAGCCGTTGTCCTTCATCCACTCGTCGTTGAAGAACTTGGTGATGTAGTTGTTGCCGGTGTCGGTCAGGACGACGACCACCACCTTCCCCTTGCCCAGCTCGCGGGCGATCTCCAATGCCACGTGCGCCGCGGACCCCGAGCTGCCGCCGCCGAAGAGGCCCTCCTCGCGCGCCAGCCGCCGGGCGGCGTTGAAGGACTGCGCGTCGTCCACCTGGCGGATCTCGTCGATGACCGAGAAGTCGAGCGCCTTGCAGAGCATGTCCTCGCCGATGCCCTCCACCTTGTAGACGTGCGGCTCGGGCAGCTTCCCGGTCTGGAAGTACCCCTGGTACACGCTGCCCACCGGGTCGACGCCGACGTTGCGGATCGCGGGGTTCCTCTCCTTCAGGAACTTGCCCACGCCGCTCATCGTCCCGCCGGTCCCGAGCCCGGTGACGAAGACATCCAGCCGGCCCTCGACCTGCTCCCACAGCTCGGGAGCGGTGGTGAGGTAGTGGGCCTCTCCGTTGTCGGTGTTGTGGTACTGGTTCAGGTAGAAGCTGCCTGGCGTCTCGCGGGCGATGCGCTTCGCGGTCTCGTAGTAGCTCTGCGGCGAGTCGGCGGGCACGTTGGTCGGCGTCACCACCACCTGCGCGCCGAGCGCCTTGAGGCGGTTGATCTTCTCCGCGGACATCTTGTCCGGCATCGTGAAGATGCAGCGGTAGCCCTTCACCGCCGCGGCGATGGCCACCCCCATCCCGGTGTTGCCCGAGGTGTTCTCCACGATGACACCGCCCGGCTTCAGCTTCCCCTCCCGCTCGGCCTTCTCGATGATGTGCAGCGCCATCCGGTCCTTGATCGAGCCGCCCGGGTTCATGAACTCGCACTTCGCGTAGACCGTGGCGTCGTTCGGACCGACCAACTTGTTCAGCCGGACGAGCGGGGTCTGGCCGATGGCGGAGAGGATGGTGGAGTGCACGTTCATGGCCTCTCGCTCATAGCACCAAGCCCCGGCGGGCGGTGGCGTCCGGCGGCGGCCGCTCAGCCGTCGGCGTGGTCCAGGAGCCAGCGCCGCAGCGCACCCGGGTCTGCAGCGAGCCGCTCGGCCCGGGACGGTCGGGTCAGCAGCTCGGCCAGCGCCGGAGGGACGTCCACCCGGTGTCCCACGAGCGGCTCGACGATTCCCTCGAACTTCGCCGGGTGCGCGGTGGCGACCACGGCCCAGGCGCCGATGCCGCCTCCGGCCGCCGAGCGGATCTGCTCCAGCACCCACACCCCCGCGGCGGTATGAGGGCAGAACACCTGTCCATGCCGCCGCTCTCCCTGCTGGATGGTCCGCGAGATGTGCTCGTCGGATGCCGACCGGGCCCGGACGCGCCGCCGGAGCACCGCCGGGTCCGGGAACATCCAGGCCAGCCGCTCGAAGTTGCTCGGGTCCCCCACGTCCATCGCGTTGGCCAGCGTGGGCACGCTCGGGCGGCCCCGGTATACGCCGCCCTGGAAGAACTCGGGCAGGGTCTGGTTGGCGTTGGTTGCCAGCACCACGTCCCCGACCGGCGCGCCGAGCTCGCGCGCCCACAGCGCGGCGAGGGCGTTGCCGAGGTTCCCGGTGGGCACGACCAGGTTCAGCGTTCCTCCGGAACTCCAGGCGGCGTGCGCGTGGTAGGCGAGCTGCGGCAGGAGCCGGCCCAGGCTGATGCTGTTGGCCGACGTGAGACGCAGGGAGGCGAGCTCCGGGTCGGCGAAGGCCGACTTCACCATCGCCTGACAGTCGTCGAAGGCGCCGGCCACCCGGAGGGCGGTCACGTTGTCGGCGAAGGCGCCGAGCTGATGTGCCTGCCGCGGTGACACCCGCCCGTCGGGATAGAGCAGCACGACGCGGACACCCGGCATCCGGTGGAATGCCGCAGCCACGGCGGCGCCGGTATCGCCCGACGTCGCGACCAGCACGATCCGCGTGCCGTGGCTCGGCGGATGGAGCCTCCGACCGCAGGCGGCGAGGAAGCGCGCCCCGAAGTCCTTGAAGGCCGCGGTCGGGCCGTGGAACAGCTCGACCATGAAGTCACCGCGGTTGCGGAGCGGCACCAGCGGAGCGGGAAAGGTGAATGCCTCGGCCACCATCGCCGGCAGCTCGGGCTCGAGCGTGTCTCCTGCGAAGAAGGGTGCGAGCACCGCCAGGGCGGAATCGGCGAGGGAGCCGCCTCGAGGATTTCGCGCCTCGCCCCGGGGAAAGCTCGCCGGGACGAAGAGTCCCCCGTCCGGCGCCGTGCCTCCGAGCAGGGCGTCTCCCAGCGGCAGCTCCGCCGCGCCGCCACGGGTGCTGGCGACGTTCACTCGACCACCCTCGCCGCGGGTGCGGCCACCGGGGAGATCCACACGTCGCAGTCGATGGACGCGGCGCGGAAGGCCTGCTCCATCGCCAGCGCGATCCGCTCCGCGCGATCAAGGGTGCAC
The DNA here is from genome assembly GCA_003818285.1 of Myxococcaceae bacterium. Taxonomy (GTDB): domain Bacteria; phylum Myxococcota; class Myxococcia; order Myxococcales; family Myxococcaceae; genus RPRB01. Next base: position 4,155 of record RPRB01000110.1, on the reverse strand, counting down.
CAGGCGAAGACGCTCGGGCCACCGCCGGAGATGCTCGCGCCCAGCGCGCCGTGCTCGAGAGCAGCGGCCTTCACCGGCGCGAAGCCGCCCACCAGGGGTGCCCGCAGCGGCTCGACCAGCACGTCCCGCAGCCCGGCGCGAATGCAGTCCAGGTCGTTCCTGTAGCAGCCGGCGAGCACCAGGGCGAGATTCGCGCTCTGCTCGACGAACTGGGGAAGCTCGAAGGGACGCCGCAGCACCGCCCGCGCGCTCCTGGTCTCGAGAATCTGGTGGGGGTGGACGAGGATGCAGGTGAGGCTCTCGGGCACCGGGATGGGCACCAGCCGGTCGTGCGTGGCGAGAACCAGTCCGCCGAGCAGCATCGGGCCCACGTTGTCGCCATGCTCGGCGCCGCTCGCCGCAGACTCGCCGATCAGCGCGCAGTGGTAGAGGATGTCCATCGGCGCGGGCCGCTCGAGGACCGCGTTCGCCGCGACCAGCGCCGCGACGCACGAGGCTGCCGAGCCACCCATCCCCGAGCCGAGCGGGATTCCCTTCTCGATCCGGAGGGTGAAGCCGTGGGCGACGCCCAGGCGACCCCGGAGCGCGAGGAGCGCACTCCCGGCGGTGTTCCTCTCCGCGTCCAGGGGAAGGCCGCTCACCACGCCCTCGATGCCGAGGATGCGTACCTCCGGCGAATCCAGCCGCTCGACGGTGACCCGGTCGACCGGCCCCACGATGGCATGACCGAGGATGTCGAACCCCACCCCCACATTGCCCACCGAGGCGGGTGCGGCGGCCGTCGCGCGGGCAGGGCGGTTCATGGCCCGCGAGCCTAGTGCTACCCTTGCAGCCAATGCACAGCGAGCAGGTCCTCCGCGACCAGGTGGCCCTCGCCACCGGTCGCCCTCAGGACGGTGCCCCGGTCCTCCAGCTGAAGGGCGACGCGAGCAACCGCTCCTACCTCCGGGTGGGGCGCTGGCCGGACAGCCACGTGGTGATGGTGATGCCAGTGGGTCCGCACAAGAGCGAAGAGGCCAGCAAGGGCGGACCGCCGGACGAGCTGCCCTTCCTGAACGTGCACCGCTACCTCGAGGGTCTGGGCGTCCGTGTTCCGCGCATCCTCCGCTACGACGCTGCGGCGGCGATGATGGTGCTCGAGGACCTGGGCGACCTGACCTTCGAGCGGGCTCTGGACGGCGCCTCGCCCGAGGCGCTGTATGGCCGGGCGGTGGACCTCCTCGCGACGATGCGCGCGGCCGCCGAGGCGCGCCCCGACCCACGATGCGTGGCATTCTCCCGCGCGTTCGACGAGGAGCTGTACACCTGGGAGCTGCACCACTTCCGCGAGTACGGCCTCGAGGCCTGGAGCGGGAAGGTGCCCGCCGCGGCCGAGCGCGCGCAGCTCGAGCGAGCCTTCGCCGGCATCGCCGGGCGGCTCGCCGCCGCGCCGCGGGGCTTCACCCATCGCGACTTCCAGAGCCGCAATCTCATGATGACCGGCAGCGACCTGGTGCTCATCGACTTCCAGGACGCGCTGCTTGGCCCGTGGCAGTACGACCTGGTGGCGCTGCTGCGGGACAGCTACGTCGAGCTCGAGCCCGGCCTGGTGGAGGCGATGGTCGACCGCTGGCTCGGCGCGTACACCCGTGCGTCGGGCCGCACGCTGGAGCGCGGCGAGTTTCGCCGCTTCTTCGATCTGCTCACCGTGCAGCGGAAGCTGAAGGACGCCGCCCGCTTCGAGTTCATCCACCGGGTGAAGAAGAAACCGAGCTTCCTGCCGTCGATCCCCGCCTCGCTCCGCTATGCGCGGGCGGCGATGGAGCGGCTCCCGGACGATCCCGACGTGGTCGCCCTGCGCGAGGTGGCGGTGCGCTACGTCCCCGAGCTTCGCTGATGGCGAGCGCCCCGCGAGCGTTCGTGCTTGCCGCCGGGCTGGGCACGCGCCTTCGCCCGCTCACCGACACCTGGCCCAAGCCGGCGATCCCCTTCCTCGGCGCGACCCTGCTCCGGCGCACCCTCGCCGTCCTCGCCCGCGCAGGCGTGGACCGGATGGCCCTGAACACGCACCACCTCCCGGGGGTGATGGAGCGGGTTGCCCGCGACGAGGGCGCGCGGCGCGGGCTCGCGGTGACGACGGTGCACGAGCCGGTCATCCAGGGGACGGGCGGCGGGCTGCGCGGGCTCCAGCGTGCACTTCCGGGGGACGACGTGGTCGTCGCCTGGAACGGGGACATCCTCTTCGCCCCCGACCTGGGGCCTCTCCTCGCCGAGCACCGAGCCTCGGGTGCCGCGGCGACGATGCTCCTCCTTCCGATGCCGCCGGGCCGGAGCTACGGAGTGGTGGAGATCGACGCTGGCGGGAGGGTTCGGCGGATCGGGCGCCCCGGGCCGGCCCCGCTGCCCGGCTGCACCGCCTGGCACTTCAGCGGCGTGCATCTCCTCTCGCCGCGGGTGTTCGAGGCGATGGCGCCGGAAGGACCGGAGGACATCAACCACGACGTCTACCCGCGACTGTTCGGAGAGGGCGGGGTGCGAGGCGTGGTGGTCGATGCGCCGTGGTCGGACCTCGGCTCGCCGGCGAGCTACCTCGAGGCCCAGTCCGACCTGCTCCTCGGCCGCGTCCCGGACCCGCTCGGGACCGAGTCTCCTCTCGCCGGCCGGACCGAGGCGGGGCCGCTCGTCGAGCCCGGGGCGCGCGTCCATCCGGATGCGGACCTCGCGCCGGACGTCTTCGTCGCCGCCGGGGTCGAGGTGCCGGCGGGCGTGCGCGTCACGAGGACCGCCCTGTTGACCGGAGCCCGGATCGAGCCGGCGGAAACTGTCGCCGAGGAGATCCGCTGGCTCGGCCAGCGTCTGTCCGCCCCGGGCTTTTCCCGTCCCTGACCTCCTCGCGGTCGCACGGCCGACGGTTCACCGCCGCCGGTGACCGTTCACCGGTTCGCCTTGCCTGCCCCCCCGAGGTTCGACACCATGGGCGCGAATCCGCCGGAGCCCGCGCGCGGCACCTGGGACGGGGACACGCTCACCCTCCGGGTCACCACCCCGAAGGCCGAAGGGCGGTACACGTACCGGTTCCACGGGGACGACCGCTACGACTTCCGCATCGAGAACTCCTTCGACGGCGGGAAGACCTTCGGGAGATTCATGGAGGGCACGTATCAGCGGAGTGGCGGCGCACCCGCGCGGTGACGCCGTCGTAACAATGCGGATGCTCCCGCGTCTGATCAGTTGCCGCGGTGCCGGGTCGGCACCATCGTCCACGAACACGTCGTGCTCCGCCTCGCTCACCTCAGCGACCTTCACCATCAGATCGACTGGCGGATGCGTCCCTTCTGGAGCTCGGGCTGGCGCGGCGCTCCCGGCCGCTTCGAGCTCCACGCCCTCGGCCGCCTGCGCCGCTTCCTCGGCGTGGAGCAGCGCATCGCGCGCCTGGTCGATCAGGTGCTCAGCCTCGCGCCGGACCGGGTCATCGTCACCGGAGACCTGACCGCGCTCGGGGACCAGGACGAGCTGCGGCACGCCCGCGCACTTCTCGAGCCGTTCATCGCCGCGGGACTTCTCGTCGTCATCCCCGGCAATCACGACCGCTACGCTGACGCCCGGCACGCAGCGTTCGAGGTCGTCTTCCGGGACCTACTCACCAGCGACCTGCCCGAGCTGGCCGACGAGCATGGCTACCCGTTCGTCAAGCTCGTCGGCGAGCAGCACGCGCTGGTGGGCCTCGACAGCACGCGCGTCCAGGGCTGGAGCCACTACCTCGTCGGACGGCTCGGGGCGAGGCAGCTGCGCGCGCTGGCGCGGGTCCTCGAGCATCCCTGCCTCGAGCGGCGCACGGTGCTCCTCCTCGCTCATCACGGCCCGGCGGGCCCCTCCGGTTCCTTCGACTGGAATGAATCGGGGCTCATCGACGCCGACGCCCTGCTGCGGACCATCCGCGACCGGCGGGTGGTGCTCCTCCACGGCCACTCACACCATCGCTACTGGCACCGCGCGCACGGGGGGCGGCCTCACCTGATCGCCGGGGGTAGCTCCACCGAGCGCCCCGGGTTCTGGGAGGTCCAGGTGGACGACCACCGCGCCCTGCAGGCGGTGGCACACCCGCTGCGGTGAGCTAACACCGGCCTCGGTTGATTCGATCGCGCGGACGTGATCTACGGTGGTCGATGAGGCCAC
>RPRB01000109.1 GCA_003818285.1 Myxococcaceae bacterium | reverse complement strand
TGACCTCGGCGGCGGCACGTTCGACATCTCCATCCTCGAGCTGGTGGAGGGCGTGTTCCAGGTGAAGTCCACCGGCGGAGACTCCGCGCTCGGCGGGGACGACTTCGACCGGGCGATCGCCGCCCGCTTCCTCGAGACGCACGGGGTCGCAAACCCGGATGCCGCCCAGGTCACGGAGCTGCTCGCCGTGGCACGGGAGGCCAAGGAGACGCTGACCCGGCAGGAGACGACCGAACTGTCGGCGCTGGGGAAGTCCTTCCGCGTGAGCCGCGCCGAGCTGGAGGCGTGGATCTCTCCCCTGCTCCAGCGGACCGGCGTCGCCTGCCGGCGGGCGCTGAAGGACGCGGGCATCACCCGGGAGGAGCTGGACGGCGTCATCCTGGTCGGCGGGAGCACCCGGGTCCCGGCGGTCCGGAGATTCGTGGCCCAGATCTTCGGGAAGGACCCCCTGGGAGACATCGACCCCGACCAGGTGGTGGCACTCGGCGCGGCCGTGCAGGCGGATCTGCTCACCAACCGCGAGCGGCAGGACGAGGTGCTGCTGCTCGACGTCATTCCCCTCTCGCTGGGGCTGGAGACGATGGGCGGGGTGGCGGAGAAGCTCATCCCCCGGAACAGCGCCATTCCCACCGCGGCGGCGCAGGTCTTCACCACCTTCCAGGACGGCCAGAACGCGCTCGACGTGCACGTGGTGCAGGGCGAGCGGGAGCTGGTGACCGACAACCGATCCCTGGCGCGTTTCCGGCTCTCGGGCATCCCGCCGATGCCGGCCGGGATGGCGCGGGTGGAGGTGCGGTTCGAGGTGAACGCCGACGGCATCCTCTCGGTCTCGGCCAAGGAGCTGAGCACCGGGGTGAGCCAGGCGATCACCGTGAAGCCGACTCACGGGCTCACCGACGAGGAGATCGAGCAGATGCTGCTCGACTCGATCGAGCATGCCGAGGAGGACATCCACGCCCGGCAGCTCCGCGAGCAGCAAGTGGAGGCCGACCGCATCCTCCACGACGCGCGGAAGCAGCTGGTCGCGTTTTCCGACCTGTTGCCCGAGGACGAGCGCCGCGAGGTGGAGGCGGCCGTCGGCCGGGTGGCGGAGCTCCGGGAGTCGACGACCGATTCGCAGGCGCTGGCGGATGCGATCAAGGCGCTGGACGACGTCTCGCGCCCCTTCGTCGAGCGGATCATGAACCGCGCCGTCGGAACCCTGCTCGAGGGCCGCCGGGTCGACGAGGTCTAGAGTGCTCCGACCCGGGCATGCTGAGCGCTGTGGCCTCGCCGGGCTCACCACACCCGGGCCGGAGCACTGACATGCCTCGCGTCCGGTTCCGGAGCCCCTTCGACGACGTGACGGTCGAGGTCCCGGAGGGGACCAGCATCCTCGACGCGGCCGAGAAGTGCGGAGCCACGGTGGGCCACGCCTGCGGCGGCGTCTGCGCGTGCTCCACCTGCCACGTCTGGGTCAGGAAGGGGCTCGAGTCGCTCTCCGAGCAGGAGGACGCCGAGGCCGACCGCATGGACCAGGCCTTCGACGTGCGTTCCTACTCCCGGCTCTCCTGCCAGTCGCTGGTCGGGAGCGAGGACGTGGAGGTGGACATCACGCAGGAGTCACTCCAGGCCTTCCTCGACGAGAACCCCGACCTCCGGCACCGCCTCGAGGCCGAGGGGAAGTGGCCCTTGAAACGCTAGCCGCCTCCTCCTATAAGCCCCGACTCCGCACCGCCCAGGTGGTGGAATTGGTAGACACACTAGATTCAGGGTCTAGCGCCGCGAGGCATGGAGGTTCGAGTCCTCTCCTGGGCACTCTTCACCGCAGGGTCAGCGCCGGCGCTCCGAGTCTCGCGTCGAGCGCGATGATCGGCAGCGCCTGACGCCCGATCCGCGCGAGCACGCGCCGGTGCGTCGCGATCGGGAAGCCCCTCACCTCGACGTACGCGCGCCACACATGGGCGCCGCGCGCCCAGGAGCTGATGATCTCCGCGACGTAGTCGTGGCGGACGATGAGCCCGTCGACGGCGAAGTGGATCGTCTGGACCGCGGAGTGGGTATGCAGCGTGGGCGGGAACCGTACGGTCAGCGCGTGGGCCGCGCCGCTCTGCCCTGATCTCGAGACGGCCAGTGGCTCGGCCTCCCGCAAGCTCCAGGGTAGCGCGTGATAGTGCGTCAGCGCGTACCCGAAGAAGTACAGCGCATCGAGCGCTGACCAGCGCCGCCACTTCCGTATCCCGGAGAAGCTCGCGCGTTGCTCGACGGGCTCGGCATCCCCGAGCGCGACCCGACCCGCCTGGTAGATGCCCTGCTCTCCGGGACGCGGGTAGTCCACGAACACCGCGCGCGCCCGCAGCGGCTCGAGGCGGATCAGCCGGGGTAAGCCGAAGGTCCGACCGTTGCCCTTGAGCCAGGGGAGCATGCCGGAGAGGGAAATCACCGGGAGATCGATGGCCTGGATCATCGACCAGCGCTCGCCGCCATGCCGGGCGATGGCCGTCTCGATCAGGGTCCGTGCCTGTCGGTCCATGAGGATGTCGCGCCGGGGGGAGCGCGAGCTCTCCCGGGGCGGCATCTTCGACCAGCGGCATTCGCGCCGCGAGCCACGCTCGCCGCTCTGCCGTGCGGATCAGGAACTGCCGCGGCCGCTCACCACGGCGGGAACGGTCTTCAGCAGCAGATTGATGTCCTGACCCATGCTCCAGTTATCGATGTACTGGAGGTCGAGGTACATCCAGTCCTCGAATGCCACCTCGTTCCGCCCGCTGATCTGCCACAGGCAGGTGAGCCCCGGGGGGACCGACAGCCGCCGGTGCTGCCAGGGCTCGTACTGCGCCACCTCCTGCGGCACCGGAGGGCGCGGGCCGACCAGGGTCATGTCGCCGCGGAGCACGTTCACCAGCTGCGGCAGCTCGTCGATGCTGTACTTGCGGAGGATGCGTCCCAGCGGCGTGACCCGCGGGTCACGCTTCATCTTGAAGACCGGGCCGGCCTGCTCGTTCTGCGCCGCGAGCTTCGCCTTGAGCGCCTCGGCGTCCGCCACCATCGAGCGGAACTTCAGCATGTGGAACTTCTTCCCGTGGAGCCCCACCCGCAGCTGGCGGAAGAAGATCGTGCCTGGAGAGGTGAGCTTCACCAGCGCCGACACCACCAGGAGGAAGGGGAACAGCACCCAGAGGGCAGCCGCTGCGCCGGCAATGTCCACGAGTCGCTTCAGCACCCGCTGATCGGGCTGCACCCGGTCGGTGACGTAGTGGAGGAATCCGTCGGCCACGGCCTTGTTCGCCACGGGCTGCGCTCGTCCGAGCCGCACCGTGTACGCCGGCAGCGCGAACGGAACGCCGATGGTCTCGCAGGTCCCGACCGCGGCCTGCAGCGCCCCGTTCTGGAGGTGGGGGAGCCCGCAGAGGTAGACCTCGTCGACGGCCTCCTTCTGGAGCACCCGGGAGAGGTCGATGGACTCGCCGACGTACCGACCCCGCAGCGGCTCGGGCACCTTCTCCCCGGGCCAGCTCAGGTAGCTGCACTGGGCGCGGCGAGTGGCGAGGTCCTCGCCGGTGATGCGGCCCAGCGCGCCGGTGCCGACGATCAGGAGCTGGCGCGGAGGACTGGTCCGCGCGCGCAGGTAGGCGAACACGGTGAGGCGGAGCAACACCTGCGCGGGGAGCGCCAGCGCCAGCAGCGTCAGCACGTCGGGCTGCGGACCGGGAAGCAGATGGCCACCGACTCCGAGCACGGTGGCCACGGAGAGAAGGTTCACCAGCGTGAGGACCACGTCCTCCCAGGCCGCGCGCTCGGCGGCGTGCGCGTAGTAGTGCGCCACGGAGCTGGTGGTCCAGAAGACGATCAGCGCGGAGAGCGCCCAGAAGCCGCGCAGCACCAGCGGTCCGTGCGTCGCCGCCGCGGTGCTTGCGGCGAGAACCGCGAGATCGAGCGCGAGACCGAACTTGGCCGCAGGCGTCGGCGCGAAGCGATGAATGCTGATCGACACCAACCACTCTCCAGCGCGCGAGAACGGAAGCGCGTTCCACCGAGTCAGTTCAAAAGCGACGCGGCAGTCTTTCGCACCACGACGGAGCACACAAACGCCTTCTGTGTGAATCCGCATGAGGTAGCGCACACCCATGGGGTCCAAAGCACCCTGTCCGCTCGCCGGGGGAGAGCGCGCGCGTGCCGTTCGGGTGACGCGCGCGAGACCTCGTTCGCCCGGATCGCCAAGCCTGCCGCGGACGCCGGTCTTCGAGATCCTCTAATGCCGCGAACCGGCCGGCTGCTCGTTGCTGCTGCTTGCGCGCACATGGTACGTGCCCGCCACATGCGTACCGCCCGTGCCGTGGGGAGCGCGCTGTCCGTCCTCGTTCTCGGTGCCTGCGCCGCCGGCGGGCCCTACACCCCGGTGAGCGCCTACGAGGAGCCCCCAGCCCCGGCGACCCCGGCGGGCTACGTCATCCAGCCCGGCGACGTGCTGCAGGTCAGGGTCTTCAACCAGCCGGACATGTCCGCCCGGGCCAAGGTTCGCGACGACGGGAAGGTCTCCATCCCCTTCCTGAACGACGTGGTGGCCGCCGGCTTCACTCCCAATGCACTCGCGCAGCAGCTTCAGCAGCGGCTCAAGGAGTTCATCAACTCCCCGGTGGTGACCGTCTCGCTCGAGGAGGCCCGTCCCTTCTCGGTCTCGGTGCTCGGCGAGGTGAACAAGCCCGGGGTCTACGCGGTCCCTGTCGGCGCGGGCGTGCTCCAGGCGCTGGCCGCCGCCGGGGGCTTCACCCAGTACGCCTCGCGGGACCGGATCTTCGTCGTCCGGGAAACACCCCAGCGAGCGCGGATCCGCTTCCAGTTCGAAGAACTGACCCAGGCCACGGGAAAGGCTGCCACCTTCCGGCTCCGGGCCGGGGACACCGTGGTCGTGGAGTGACGGGCAGATGCTTCTCGCGCCCTTGGGGATTCTCGCCGCCCTGCTGACGGGGGCGGCGGAGCCCGACAAGGACGCGTCCCTCGAGGCGGTCATCGACCGGCCGGAACCGGTGCGGTTCGAGCTCGGCGCCCGCCTCGAGTTCCGCGCCGGGCAGCCGGACAGCTCCACCCCGGGGACCGCGATCACTGATCTGGAGATCGACCCGCTGGCGGCGCTCCGGGTCCCTCTCCGAACCGGGAGCCTGACGGTGGCCTACGAGCCGCGGGTCTTCATCCTCCTCCGGGAGCCGGTCGGGGAGGCCGTGCAACAGGTCTCGTACCTCCACCGGGGCCGTCTGGTCTTCGAGGTGCAGCCCGCTCCCCTCTGGCGCTTCTTCATCGAGGGGAGAGGCGCGTACGGCGAGTACGACTTCCAGCCCCTCAGCACGGTGATTCCCCAGTCCGGGGGAACGGGGCTGCCCCCCGACCAGCCCTCGAGGCCCGGAGCTCCTCCGACCGCCCCCACCCCTACCCCGGGCGTGAGCACGCTTCCCGGGGAGCGATTTCTCCGGGTGGTCGACCTGCACGCCATCACCGGGGTCGTCGCGAACCTCTCGCCCAGGGTCTCCTGGCTGTTCTCCGGGGGGTACGACTACTCGGGAGGTGCGGACGCCACGTCTCGGACCCAGCTGCCGCTCCAGAAGGGGCCCCGGGGGCTCACCGGCGCGCTCTGGTCCGTGACCCGCAACGACAGTCTCGCCTTCCTCCTCGAGGCCTCCCACAGCCGGTTCAGCAGCGGCCCGCAGGCGACCCTCGGCAGCCTGACCAGCACCTGGAGCCACGTCTGGAGCCGCACGGTCGCGACCGACCTGATCGGCGGGATCGGGGGATTTCACTCCGACCTCCCCGCGGTGCAGACCAGCCCCGCCCGGACCGAGGACAAGCTCCTCCCGGTGGCCGGCCTGGGGCTCCGCCATGCGTGGCTGACCCGGTGGGCGTCGTGGAAGAACAGCCTCACCTTCCTGGCGGCCCCCCTCCCGGATCAGATCAACGGGCTGGTCTACGAGCGGCTCAGCGCCGTGCTCCGGAGCACGCTCGCCCCGGGAGACAAGGTCCTGCTGGACGTGAGTGGCGGGGCATCGGCCAGCATCGGGGCGCCCCAGCGGGATGCCCGGGTCGAGGCGAAGGGAACATTCCTCTTGGCACCTCAGTTCGGGTTCTCGGTCGGGGCCCGGGTGGCCTGGCTCGAGGGGTCGACCCTGCTCCCCACCGGGTTCGGGTGGCTGTGCTTCGTGTCCATCGGGACGTACGCCGGGAGCCCCGTGCTCGGGGCGCCAATGTGACCCACCCCCCGGTCGTCCCCGGGGTGGGCTGGCGAAGTCTCGCGTCGTCTGGCTGAATCATCGCTCGAGGAGAGGGAATGGCCGCGCGAAAGGCCTTGGTCGTCGAAGATCATCCGGATGCACGGGCGCTGGTTCGCACCTACCTGATGGCCATGGGCCTGGAGGTGGTGGACGTCGCCGAGGGTCGTTCGGCGATCCGGGTCCTGCAGGCGAGCCGTCCGGATCTGGTCTGCCTCGACTTGATGCTCCCCGAGCTGAGCGGGTTCGAGGTGTGCGAATTCATGCGCGCCAGTCCCGAGCTGAGGGACGTCCCGATCCTGGTGATGAGCGCCCGGGCCAAGCCGATGGATCGCGCCTTCGCCGAGGAGGTGGGCGCGACGGCTTACCTGGTGAAGCCGTTCAAGCGCAGCGAGTTCAGCCGCGCGGTCGACCTGTGCATGAAGCAGGGGGAGCAGCGAGGCGTCTCTTGACGGTGGAGAAGAACCGGGGACCTCCGGCCGATCCCGACGAGTTCCAGCTCATCGACGTCAAGGAGCTCAAGCAGTGGGTGCAGTTCGTCCTGCACTCGGTGCGGCGGAGGAAGTGGGTGGCCCTCGGGGTCTGGGCGCTCACCGTCGCCGTCGCGCTGGCGATGCTCGCCATCCTTCCGCGCACGTACCACGTGGACGCCCAGCTGCTCACCCAGCGCCACACGGTGATGCCCGCGCTCGGCAACCCCGGGCGGACGGTCCCCACCGAGGCCAACGTCCCTACCCGCGCGGCGGCGGAGACGGTGCTCGGTCACGACAACCTCCTCTCTCTGATGAAGCAGACCGATCTCCTCAAACACTGGGAGCGGAGCCGGACGCCGGTCCTGCGCCTGAAGGACTGGGTGGTCAGGAGCGTGACCAATCCATCCGAGGAGGACCGGGTGAACGCGATGCTCGGTTTCCTGCAGGATCGCTTCAACATCACCACCGTCGAGTCCACCATCACCATCGGCATCGACTGGCCGGATGCGCAGATGGCCTACACCCTGGTGGACAACGCCCTGCAGAACTTCCTCGAGCAGCGCCACTCGGCCGAGGTGTCGAGCATCGCCGAGACCATCACCATCCTCGAGAGCCATGCCACCGAGCTGCGAGAGCAGATCGACACCGCCATGGAGGACATCAAGCGCGGCCAGGCCGGCGGCGCCAAGAGCGAGCCCGAGCCCGCGGCGTCCGTACCCCGGCGCGACCCCGGTCAGGACGCGCTGAGGACGCGAGCCGCGGAGGTGAAGGTCCTGATCGAGGCCAAGCGGCGGGCGATCAACGAGCTGGACGATTTCCGGCGGCGCCGTCTGGCCGAGCTGCAGACCGAGCTCTCCCAGAAGCGGCAGGTCTACGCCGACGCCCATCCCGCCGTGGCCCAGGTGCTCCAGAGCATCGCCGCGCTGCAGGATGACTCGCCGCAGCTGGCGGTGCTCCGCAAGGAGGAGCGGGAGCTTCAGGCCGAGTACGACAAGGTCTCGCAGCGGCGGTCCGAGGCGGCATCGGCCGGAGGCGACCGGGGGCGTGAGGTGGGCACTCGCAAGCGGGCGTCCGACCCGCTCGAGCCGGACGTCCAGGGCGAGTACAGCCGGACGCGGCTGCGGTTCGCGATGGAGAAGTACGACACGCTCCTCGACCGCCTGAACAGCGCACGCATCGAGCTGGACACCGCCCGGGCCGCGTTCAAGTACCGTTACGCCATCGTCCGTCCACCCCAGCTTCCCAAGCGACCGGTGAAGCCCAAGGTGCCGGTCCTCGTCGGCGGTGGAATGCTGGCCGCCACGGTGCTGGCGGTGATTGCCGCCGTGCTGGCCGATCTCCGCTCCGGGCGGATCCTCGAGACCTGGCAAGTGGAGCGGACGCTGGGCCTCCACGTGCTCGGGGAGCTCCCCCGCCCTTGAGTGATCCGGGGGTTGGCTTGATCTCCCCCGACTCCGGCCGTATTCAGGGACGCTGGACGCCGCGCCCCCTCGTGGGCTGGGAGCGCCGGGGTCTCCGGTGCGGGCGGCCGGAGGGCGTGCGCGCGAGATGAGCCGGTCCAACATTTTCAAGCTCGCCGACGCCGCTCCGGTCGAGGCCGCGACGTGGCCGGGACCTCCCTCGCTGTCGATGCAGCAGCTGTGGTTCACCATCCAGCGCCTGCAGTGGGCGTCGCTGGTGGTCGTGCCGGCGGACGGGACCAGCTCGGCCGAGGAGTTCGGTCGGCCCCTCTACGAGGTCGGCAAGCTGGCGATGGGAGATCGGCTCCGCCTGCTCGACGCGCGCGAGCTGAAGGCCGACCGGACCGCATCCCTGATCCTGGACATGACCGGGGCCAATCGTCCCCACAACGCGGGCTCGCGGGAGTGGAGCGAGCGGGTGGTGGTGATGATCGAGTCCGTCCTCGCCGCGCCCTCGGCCATCCCGGTCGCGCTCGCCGCCGACGCCGCGATCCTCGGGATCGAGCTGGGGAAGACCTCGCTCGCCGGTGCGCGCGAGACGATCTCGCTCGTCGGCGCTCATCGCTTCCTGGGCTGCGTCACCCTCGCCCCGCCCTGACACCGTCCCCGGGCCCGGAGCCTCCGGCAGGTGAATTCCTCCAACGTCCAGCGGGTCCCCGAGACGGCCGCGTCCCCGTCGGTCCCGGCGGAGCCGGTGCAGGGCGCCTCCCTGGCCCGGAACGCGCTGCATCTGGTGACCGGCCAGGTCCTCACCATGGTGCTGGGCGTCGTGTTCAGCGCCGCGCTCGGCCGGACGCTCGGCGCCGGGGACTTCGGCCTCTACTTCGTCATCAGCTCGTTCGCCGCGTTCGCCCTGGTGGTGGTCGACTGGGGGCAGCAGTACTTCGGCATCCGGGAGGTCGCGCGCGCACCGGAACGCGGGGGTGAACTGCTGGGGACGGGGCTCGTGCTCCGGGCCGTCGGGACCGCGCTGGTCTGCCTTCCTACCGGCCTGAGCGCCTGGGCGCTGGGCTACGACCGGAGGACCATCGTCTTCGCCGTCGCCTTCGTCGCCCTCAACCTCCCCCTGTTCCTCGCCCAGAACTTCGGCGTCGTGTTCCGCGGCCGGGACCGGATGGGGCTGGACGCCACCGTGTCGGTCACCAACCGGGCCGCCGGGCTGGTGCTGGCGCTCGGGGCCCTGGGTCTCGGGCTCGGGCTGGGCGGGGTGGTGGTGGCGCAGGGCCTGGCCGGGATGGTGGCCCTGGCGATGGCGCTCCGCCTCTACCGGCGAGTGGACACGGGCCCGCTCCAGTTCTCCGCCGCCACCGCCCGGGAGATCCTGACCGGAGGCACGGCCATCGTCACGATGACCCTGACCTCCAACGTCCAGCCGTACATCGACGCGGTCCTGCTGTCGCGCCTGGTGCCCAAGGACGCGGTGGGCTGGTACGCGGCGGCGAAGAGCATCATGGGCACGCTGCTCGCTCCCTCGCTCATCCTGGGGGCAGCGGCGTTCCCCCGGCTGTCTCGCAGCGCAGCGGACCCCGCCGCCTTCCGTCAGGAGCTGACCCTCGCCCGGCGTCCGATGATCTGGATGGCAGGGCTGGCGGGCGTGGGGACCTGGCTCTTCGCGGACGTCGCGATCCACGTGGTGTACGGCCAGCGGGCGTTCGGGCCGGCGGGGATCATCCTCAGCGTCTTCGGGATCGGACTCTTCCTCACCTTCATCGACGTGCTGCTGGGCACCTCGCTCACCGCGCTCGGCCGCTCCACGGCCTTCGCCACCGTGAAGGTCGGCGCGGTGGTGCTCGGCAGCGCGCTCGAGCTGTGGCTCATTCCCCACTTCCAGGCCCGGACCGGGAACGGGGGACTCGGGGTGGTGGTGTCGCTGGTGCTCTGCGAGGGGCTGATCTTCGCCGGGCTCCTCATTCTCATGCCCCGGGGCACGGCACGGCTGGGAATCCTCGCCGACACGGCGCGGGCAGCCGGTGCGGCGCTCGGGACGGCGCTGCTCCTCCGGCTGCTTCCGCCGCTCTCGCCGTGGCTGGGCATCCCCTTCTGCGTGCTCGTCTACTCCGCGGTCACCGCCGCGCTGGGCCTGCTCCGGCGGAGCGATCTGCTGGCGCTCCGCAGGATGCTTGGCCGCACGTCGGGGAGGTCATCCCAGACCTCGGCGGTGGAAACGGGACCCGCCCCGCTGCCCTGAACGGCAGCGGTGTGAATTCTCGCCGACGCGGCGTCTGTTCCGCGTGGCATTACCCGACTGGGGTTTCGATTGGTTAGAGTCCGCGCCGCAACGTCAGGAGACGGGCCCGCCGCACGCAGACCGCGCGGCGATCGCCAGGGGACACGATGAAGATCCTGTTGACCGGGAGCCGCGGATACATCGGCTCGGTGATGGCGCCGTTCCTGGTTCGCGCCGGGCACGAGGTGGTGGGCATCGACACCGATCTGTATCGCCGGTCGAGCTTCGGGGAGTGGAAGGACACCATCGAGACGTGGCCGAAGGACGTGCGCTCGCTCGAGACGAGGGACCTCGCCGGATTCGACGCGGTCATCCATCTCGCGGCGCTCTCCAATGATCCCCTGGGCGACCTCAACCCCCAGCTGACCTACGACATCAATCATCTCGCCTCGGTGCGCCTGGCGGCCCTGGCCAAGGAGGCCGGCGTCGCGCGCTTCGCCTTCGCTTCCTCGTGCAGCAACTACGGCGCCGCCGGCGACGCTCCAGTCAACGAGGAGTCGGAGCTGAACCCGGTCACTGCCTACGGTGAGTCCAAGGTCCGCGTGGAGCGCGACGTCATCAAGCTGGCGGACGACTCCTTCAGCCCCACCTTTCTCCGCTGCGCCACGGCCTACGGCGTCTCGCCCCGGCTGCGCTTCGACATCGTCCTCAACAACCTGGTCGCCTGGGCCTTCACCTCGGGGAAGGTGATGCTGAAGAGTGACGGAAGCCCGTGGCGGCCCATCGTGCACATCGAGGACATCAGCCGTGCCTTCCTCGCCGTGCTCAGCGTTTCTCGCGAGCGGGTGCACGCCCAGGCCTTCAACATCGGGCGCAACGATCAGAATTACCGGATCCGGGAGATCGCCGAGATCGTGAAGGAGACGGTGCCGGGCTGCGAGATCGCCTTCGCCGACGACGCCGGACCGGACAAGCGCAACTACCGCGCCGACTTCTCCAAGGTGGCCCGGCTCCTCCCCGAGTTCCAGCCCCAGTGGGACGCCCGCAAGGGAGCGAAGCAGCTCCACGACGCCTATCGCGCCATTGGCCTCGAGCTCTCGGACTTCGAGGGCCCGCGCTACCGGCGCATCGATCAGATCAAGCAGCTCATGGCTGCGGGCGAGCTTGGCCCGGACCTCCGCTGGAGCGACCGCCCGTGATCTTCACCGAGACCAAGCTGAAGGGCGCCTTCATCATCGACCTCGAGCGGCGGGAGGACGACCGGGGGTTCTTCGCCCGCGCCTTCTGCCAGAACGAGTTCTCCGCCCACGGACTGAAGCCGGTCATCGCCCAGGCCAACCTGGCCTTCAACAAGCAGAAGGGCACGCTGCGGGGGATGCACTTCCAGTATCCGCCCCACGCCGAGACCAAGCTAGTGCGGGCGACCCGCGGAGCGATCCTCGACATCATCGTGGACCTGCGGCCGGAGAGCCCGACCTACCTCCAGCACGTGGAGGTCGAGCTCACCGCCGACAATCACCGGGCCCTGTACGTTCCGGAGCGCTTCGCCCACGGCTACCAGGCGCTCGAGGATGCCACCGAGACCAGCTACCAGGTCGGTGAGTTCTACGCCCCCGGAACCGAGGGAGGGCTGTCTCCGTTCGATCCACGGCTCGGCCTGACCTGGCCGCTGCCGGTCTCGGTCATCTCGCCGAAGGACGCCGCCTGGCCGCCGCTCGATCAGGTCGGCGACGAGGTGAAGCGCAGGATGAGGGTGTCGCCATGATCATCGTCGACCGGGCGCTCAAGGCCCGCGAGGCAGAGGGAAAGCCGATCCGGGTGGGGATGATCGGAGCCGGCTTCATGGGCCAGGGGCTCACCAACCAGATCGAGAACAGCGTGCCCGGGATGCGGATGGCCGCGGTCTACAACCGGCATCCGGAGCGCGCCTTCCACGTCTACCGCTACTCGGGACGGGACCCGGTGGCCGCGGGCACGCAGTCGTCGCTGGACGAGGCGGTGCGCAACGGCCGTCCGGTGGTGGCCGAGGACCCGATGACCATCTGCCGCTCGCCGGAGATCGACGTGGTGATCGACGTCACCGGCTCGGTGGAGTTCGGCGCCCAGGTCATCCTCGAGGCCTTCGCCCACCGGAAGCCGGTGGTGCTGATGAACGCCGAGGTGGACGCCACCATCGGGCCCATCCTCCGGGTGTACGGCAAGAAGCACGGCGCCATCCTCTCCGCCTGCGACGGGGACGAGCCGGGCCTGCAGATGAACCTGGTCCGCTGGGTCCAGGGCCTCGGGCTCACGCCACGGGCGGTGGTCAACGTCAAGGGGCTGCAGGATGCCTACCGCAACCCCACCACCCAGAAGGGCTGGGCCGAGCGCTGGGGCCAGAACGCGGCGATGGTCACCTCGTTCGCCGACGGCTCGAAGATCAGCTTCGAGCAGACCATCGTGGCCAACGCCACCGGCTTCAAGGTGCTGTCCCGCGGGATGTCCCGCGGCCGCAAGTACGACGGCTCGATCATGGACGCCGCCCAGCTCTACGACGTGGAGCAGCTCCGGGCCCTCGGGGGCGTGGTCGACTACACGGTGGGGCCGCCGCTGATCAAGGCGTTCGTCCTGGCCGAGCATCCTGACCCGAAGCAACGGCACTACCTCGAGCTCTACAAGATGGGGACCGGGCCGCTGTACCCGTTCTGGGTGCCGTACCACCTGGTGCACTTCGAGACCCCGTTCTCCATCGCCCGGGTGGTGCTCTTCGGCGACGAGCTGGCACCGCCGCTCGGCGGGCCGGTGGTGGAGGTGTGCGCGGTGGCCAAGCGTGACCTCCAGGCCGGCGAGATCCTGGACGAGTACGGGATGTACTGCACCTACGGCGAGGCGGTGAACGTCGAGGAGATGAGCGCGGGGCAGTACCTCCCCGAGGGCCTGGTCGAGGGCTGCCGGTTGAAGCGCGCGGTGGCCAAGGACCAGGTGCTCACCTACGCCGACGTCGAGCTGCCGGAAGGCCGCATCGCAGACCGGCTCCGCGCCGAGCAGTACGTCCACTTCCGCGGCGAATCCTGGCTCCAGGAGCTCCTCGCGGGCCAGGGCCAGCCCCGTCCCCCTTCCCGGCCCGAGGTCCGCGCCCCCGGCGCATCAGTGTCCCCGGCCTGACGCCAACCAGGAGTCACGAGATGAAGGTGGTCATCTTCTGTGGTGGGCTGGGCATGCGGCTCCGGGAGTACTCGGAAGCCATCCCCAAGCCGATGGTCCCGGTGGGCTATCGGCCGATCCTCTGGCACCTCATGCGGTACTACGCCCACTTCGGGCACAAGGACTTCATCCTCTGCCTCGGCTACAAGGGCGACACCATCAAGCGCTACTTCCTCGATTACGAGGAGACGGTCACCAACGACTTCGTGATGCGCGAGGGGGGCAAGAAGATCGAGCTGCTGGGCAGCGACATCCACGACTGGAACATCACCTTCGTCGACACCGGGATGAATGCCAACATCGGCATGCGTCTCAAGGCGGTGCAGCCCTACGTCGAGAATGAGGAGCTGTTCCTCGCCAACTACAGCGACGGGCTCTCCGATCTTCCGCTGCCCGACGTCATCCAGTTCCTCCATTCGCGCCCCGAGGCCGTGGCCTGCTTCACCGGGGTGGCGCCCACCAGCAGCTTCCACCTGGTGAACGTCGGCGAGGGCGGGCTGGTCCAGAGCATCAGGCACGTGAAGGAGACCGGGATGCGGGTGAACGGAGGCTTCTTCGTCTTCCGTCCCCAGCTCTTCGAGTGGATGAACGAGGGCGAGGAGCTGGTCCAGGAGCCCTTCCAGCGGCTGGCCAAGGCCGGGAAGCTGCTCTCCTACAATTACGACGGCTTCTGGGCCTGCATGGACACCTTCAAGGAGAAGCAGCTCCTCGAGGATCTCTACTCCCGCGGCCAGGTGCCCTGGGAAGTGTGGAAGACCGCGGCCCGCTCGCTCCCCGGCCGCAAGAGCGCCTGACGATGCAGCGGCTGTCGCTGTCCGTGGGGGGATCGGCGCGGCGCATCCTCGCGCTCGGCGCGCACTCCGATGACATCGAGATCGGCTGCGGGGGGACGCTGCTCCGGCTCGTTCAGGAAAGCCGGGAGCTCGACGTCACCTGGGTGGTCTTCTGCTCCACCCCGGAGCGGGCGCGCGAGGCGGAGGCCTCGGCGGAGCAGTTCCTCGACGGGGCGGCGCACCGGCGCATCGTCATCAAGTCCCACCGCGATGGCTTCCTCCCCATGGACTGGGCGGCGGTGAAGGAGGAGTTCGAGCAGCTGAAGCGCGAGGTCTCGCCCGATCTCATCCTCACCCACTACCGGGAGGACCGGCACCAGGACCATCGCGTCGTCTCCGAGCTGACCTGGAACACCTGGCGGAACCATCTCATCTGGGAGTTCGAGATCCCGAAGTACGACGGAGACTTCGGCAGCCCGAATCTCTTCGTGCCCCTCAGCGCGGCGACCCTGGAGCGAAAGATCGCTCTCGTGCTGAAGGCCTTTCCCACCCAGGCCGGCAAGGCCTGGTTCACCGCCGATCTCTTCCACGCCGTGGCCCGCATCCGGGGCATGGAATGCCAGGCCGAGGAGCTGCTCGCCGAGGCCTTCTACGTGCGGAAGCTGGTGGTCTGATCAGCGCCGATCGCCTGCGGCCCGCGCAGGACCGGGCTCGGGCACCTGGACGGCGGGGGCCACCCGCTCCAGCCAGCACTCGCGCCAGTAAGGGTAGATCTCCCGCGAGCAGAACCAGCGCCGGAGGCTGTGGTTCCCCGAGCAGACCACCCCCTCCAGGGTGATGGCCTCGTTCTTCAGCTCGACCATCTTCCCGTCCTGGTCGTTGATGAAG
>RPRB01000108.1 GCA_003818285.1 Myxococcaceae bacterium | reverse complement strand
TCTGCGACCTCCGGCCTCCGCGGGTCGGACGGGCTCACCTCCTGCTCCTCCGGTGCGGGGATGGTTCCGCCGAGGATCGACGGGAGCGGCAGGCGAAGCCCGATCGGCCCGTCGCCCGGGAGGAGGAAGAGGCGGCCGCGGCGGAACTTCCACCGGTCGGTGACCCACTGGCCCTTTCGCCGGGCCAGCGGCAGCACGTAACCGACCTCGCTCTTCAGCCCGCGCCGGAGCACGCGTGCGAGCCGGCGCCGTTCCTCGGGATCGTCGAGGTCCGCGGTGAGCGCGTCCACCTCCGGTGGCAAGGCGGCCTCGCTCTCCACGAAGTGCCAGGGGTCCTCGAAGGCGGCGAGGACGCCCGCCGGGAGGCCCAGACGGCGGGCCAGCTGTTCCATGACCTGCTGCACGTCCTCGAGGCCGGAAGTGCATGGGGATGGCCCGACATCGCCGTTCCAGAGGGGCTGACCATCGCTCCGGCAGACGAGCTCCAGCGTCCAGCGGGGAAGGCTTTCCCCGGGGTAGTGCTTGCCCTGACCGGCGAGGAGCGCAGCGCCCGGCATCATCCGGCGGCGAAGCTCGGCACAGAGCCGCACTCCCTGGCTCCACTTCGAGGGGCTGAGGGCTGCCTCGTTCCACTCCGGGGCGTCCGCATGCTCGCGGGAGTTGAAGGTCGGCTCGCCGCCGCTGGTGAGGTGGAGACCGGAGGCGACGAGCTGCTGGTCGGCGCGGTCGGCCGAATCGAGCAGGGAGCGGTAGACCTCGTCGGGGAACGGTGCCGTCGGCCGTGGCTCGTGGCCCAGCCGTCCGATGCGCATCTCGAAGGTCACGTCGCTCGAGGCGCAATCCGACGTGCCCTCCACGGGAGACGCCAGCTCCGGGCTGGCAGAGCAGGCCAGCGGGACGTGGCCCTCGCCGCAGAGCAGTCCGCTGGTGGCGTCGAGCCCGATCCATCCAGCCCCGGGGAGGAAGACCTCGGCCCAGGCGTGGAGGTCGACCACGTCGCGGCCGACGCCCTTCGGCTCGTCGGGGAGCATCCCCTCGTCGGCGAGCTGGACCAGGTAGCCGCTGACGAAACGTGCCGCGAGGCCCCGGGCCCGCAGCAGCGCGACCATCAGGACGGCCGAGTCGCGGCAGCTGGCCCGGCCCTCGAGGAGGGTGTTCTCCGGCGTCCAGACCCCCGGCTCGTCGCGGAGGATGTAACGCACGCGGCGGTTCACGGCCTGGTTGAGCGTGGTGAGCAGCTGGAGGCTCGGGCCCGACGTGGGCAGCGCCGCATCGAGCTCGCGGAAGCGAGGTCCCTCCTCGTACGCGGCAGTCTGCCGCATGAGGAACGGTGCCAGCGCCTCCCGGAGCGGGGCGGGGTAGGAGAACGGGACGGACTCGGCGATCTGATCGAGGAGGAAGTCGAACGGGTTGATGGGGCGGATCTCCAGCGCCACCTCGACCTGGAGCTCGAGCGTCTCGACCCGCGTGTCGCGGCGGAAGGAGATGCGCGCCACCCGGTTCCCGTACGGGTCCTGCTGCCAGCGCAGGTCCGCCGGCGGCGAGACGTGGAGGCCGTAGCTCTCCACGCGCGCGCGGGTGTGGTCTGCGGGGCGGAGCCGGATGAGATGGGGACCGAGGCTCGCCGGGCGGGCGTACCGGTAGCGAGTTCGGTGCTGGATCAGCAGGCGCATGAAACGCCTGCCACCTTACCGCGGAGACGTCCGTCCCGACGGCTGACATTCCCGAGGAAGCCCGCGGAGTTAACGACGCGAGCAGGCCGACCGGTCGGTGGGGCCTCCGGGCGGGACCTCCCGCGGGACCCACTCCGGCAGCCGAGCCGGGCAGCCGGCGAACCGTCACTGGAGCAGCGCCGGCCACGACTCGATGAGGCACTCCTGTGGGTCGCGCTTGCTGATCCCGTCCAGGTACAGCGTTCCGTCCAATCCCACGCTCGCCGCCGAGAGGTCACATGCTCCCGGCGTGGGATCGCCGCACGAGGCCTCGACCCAGCCGCAGGACTCCCCGCTGGAGGTCACGATCTCCAGCCCGGTTCGCGTCTCGGTGCCGGCGAAGGTGGTGCCGTGGAAGACGGCCCAGCCGCGCCCGCCCCGGATGGAGAACACCCGCGTCTCCCGTCGCTGGTCCAGCCAGCACGGGGGAACATCGAGCTGCGGATCCAGATCGTGGACGATGACCCAGCCCCGTATCGAGTGAGCCGGGGAGATCCCGAAGGCGAGCGAGCCGCCCGGAAGCTCGAAACTCGGACCGATCGCCGCGCGGCTGGAGAAGATGCCCTGGGTCTCGCCGGTGCTGGCGATGCGCCCCTGCTCGTCGAGCCACACCACACGGACCTGGAAGGCGTCCACCGCCACGACGGCCATCACGTGCCCGGCGCCGTTCGGATAGACCTGCGCGTCGCTCGGCTCGGCGACGATCGAGGTCGGGATCGGTGTGGACCAGAGGATCGATCCACTCTCGTCGCGCCGTGTGATCCGGAGCGGCTCGGTGAGCTTCCGTCCATCGAGCGTGTAGAGAGTGCCGCCCTCGGCGATCACGGTGCCCCCGTCGGGCATCGCCGCGGCGGAGCGGGCCATCCCCACTGCACGCTCGGACAGCGCCCCAGTCCCGTCGAGCGTGAGCAGGGTTCCCTGCGCGTCGCCGTCGAAGCGGACGACACCCGCCCCGTGCGCGAGCGGCACGGTGAAGAAGAAGGCGGTCGTGCTCTGCGGCGGGCTCCGGACCAGCCCTCCGTCCGGCGAGAGGAGGTCGAGCTCGAGCTGGCTCACCCGCCGGTTCTGGTCCTGGTCGAGCGTCCGCATCACCCCGAGGACGCCGTCCCGGTCGCCGCCGAACGGCCCGGGCATGCAGACCGGGTCGGCGGGCGAAGCCAGCGGCGGGCCGAGGGAACGGTGCGGCGGATCGAGCGGCCGCGGGGGCAGGAGCTCCTCGCAGGAGGCGACGGGAGGCTCGGGCGTGGGCCGGCAGGTCGGCACACCGCCGTCGCTGGTGCTGCCACCGTCACCACCGCCGGCGTCGGGTTCGCCGCAGCCGCCGTCACCGCCGCCCGCGTCGGGTTCGCCGCTGCCGCCGGTGCCCGCGTCGCTCCCGCCGGAATCGGGGGTCCCCGGCTCGGACACGCCCGCATCCACCAGACCGGAGTCCGGGGACGAAGGAGCTCCGCCATCCGGGGCCGAGGGAAGCCCGGGCTGTCCGCCGCCCGGGACGGTGCTCGCCCGACCCCCGCCGGTCCCCCCGCATGCCACCACCAGGAGGGCAGCTGCCGCCCCCAGGCACGCCCCTCGCCTCACGACCTCCTCCGTGCGAGGCGTCGCGAACAGCCGCACGACCCTCGCTTGCCCGAGGTGGGGACGGGAATCCTCGCCGGCAATTGTCCTGAAGGAGAACCCGGCACCGGCGAGGCCGCGACGATTGCCGCGAGAATGGATGCGGGAGCAGCAGCACCGTCCGGAAGCGGGGGCTCGGGTCAGCGGTAAACGAGGACCGGAATCTTCGAGTGGGTGAGGACCTTGCTGGTCTCGCTGCCGAGGATGAGCCCGGTGACGCCGCCGCGCCCGTGCGAGGCCATGAAGATCAGATCGCAGCCGCGCTCCTTCGCGGTGGCGATGATCGCCTCGAAGGGGTGATTGCTCACGGTCCGAAGCGTCTCCACCGGTACGCCGATCGCGGCCGCGCTCATCTTCACCCGCTCCAGCGTCTTCTCCGCGCGAGCGGCCTGCGCCTTCTCGTACTCGGGCTCGGTCGCCACGAGGATCATCGGCTCGGTGCCGATGAACTGGAACGGCGGCGTCACGGTGAGCGCCGTCACCCTGGCGTCGAGCGCCCTGGCCAGGGTGAGGCCCGCGGCCTCGGCCCTCGAGGAGAGATCCGATCCGTCGGTGGGAATCAGAACGTGCTTGTACATGGCGACCTCCGTTCGTGCCGTATCGCAGCGGGCGGAGGCCGCAAGTAAACCAGCGGCCTACGCGCAAACCTTGCGCGATTCAGGCCGCCGGAGATGGCGACGGCTTCTGCAGCGGCACCGCCCGCAGCGGTTGGCCGAACTGACGCCACTCCTCGAGCCGGCACGACCAGACCAGCTTTCCGTCGTGAACGGTCATGTCCGGACAGCCGTCGCACATGTTGTCCCGACCGTCGGGACCGAGATCGATGGGCTGGATGACGAGGACGGACTGTATGTGTTGGCGCCGCAATGCCGCCCGGGGGCTGGTGAGGGCCGATCGGGCCCACGCTCTCGCCGCTGCGCGTGCGCTCCTTCCACGCCCTGGTGGTGAGCGCCGCGGGCCGTCACTTCGCGGCCATCGCGCTCGCGGTGTCTCCGCTTGCCATCGGATGACGAGCGCCGGCGGCTACGCTAGCCGCGCCTTGAGATGGTCCCCCACCCGGAGCGCGTTGGCGACGATGGTGAGCGCCGGATTCACCGCCGCGCTGGAGGGGAAGAAGCTCCCGTCCACGACGTAGAGATTGTCCACCTCGTGCGCCCGGCAGTTCACGTCGAGCGCCGAGGTCCCCGGGTCACGCCCGAAGCGGATGGTGCCGTTCTGGTGCGCCACGCCGGCCAGCGGGATGCGCTGGCCGAGGAAGACGTTTCGCGAGAAGAGGCCCTGGTAGCAGGCCTTGCCGTGCGCGGGGCACGTCCCCCTTGCCTGCAGGAACGCCTCGAGTGTCCGGATGAGCTGCTTGTGTCCGTCCTGGTTGTTGGGCTCGTAGGAGAGGACGACGTTCCCCTCGCGGTCGAGCGTCACCCGGTTCTCGGGGTCCGGCAGATCCTCGGAGGTCAGCCAGAAGTCGAGCGAGTGCCTCGCCATCAGCTCCAGCGTCCACCCCGGGGCGATGGCCGGCGCGCCCGCGCTCAGCGTCGCGGCGTCGAGCTTGCCCACGAAGGAGATGTGGCCCATCGGGTGCGGGAACTGGTCCGACCCAAAGTAGAAGTCGTTCACCGCCAGGGTCTTCTGGAACACGGTCGGGTTCGGGCACTTGCTCAGCGCCATCAGGACGCTGTTGACGTGGCCCATGTAGTGGCGTCCGACCACGTCCGACCCGTTCGCCAGGCCCCGCGGATGCCGCTCGTTCGCCGAGCGGAGCAGCAGCGCCGCCGAGTTGATCGCGCCGGCGCTCACCACCACCAGGTCGGCCGCGTAGCGCTCGACGCGATTCTCCCGCTTCACGACGACACCGGTCACCTCCCGACCCGTCGCGCTGGTCTCGAGCTTCTCGACGTACGCGCCGGTGAGCAGCGTCACGTTCGGATGGCTGAGCGCCGGGGTCACGCAGAGCACCTCGGCATCCGACTTGGCGCGCACCAGGCAGGGGAAGCCGTCACAGGTCTCGCAGCGGATGCAGGGGCTGGTTCGCGGATCGCGCTCGTCCAGCTGCACGCCCAGGGGAACGTGGAACGGCTTCAGCCCCTGCGAGGCGAAGCTGTCGCTGAGCGCCTGGATGCGGGGCTCGTGGCTCACCGCCGGGTGGCGGTACGGACCGCTGGCGTGCGGCTCGGTGGGGTCCTCCCCGCGATTGCCGTGCACCTGATAGAGGTGCTCGGCCTTCAGGTAGTACGGCTCGAGCTCCTCGTAGGAGATCGGCCAGGCCGGCGACACGCCGCCATGGTGCCGCAGCTCGCCGAAGTCCTCCTTCCGGAACCGGAACAGCGCCGCGCCGTAGAACTTCGTGTTTCCACCGACCGCGTAGTTGGTGTGCGGGTGGAGCGGCTTGCCGTCGCGGTCGTGCCAGACCTCCTTCGTCTGGTATCGCCCCTCGACGTTCACTTGGCGCGGGTCCCAGTTCGCCTTCTCGCGCCGGACGAAGTCGCCGCGCTCGAGGAGGAGGATGCGCTTGCCCGTGGGCGCCAGGGCGTGGGCCAGGGTTCCCCCGCCGGCGCCGGTGCCGATGATGATGACGTCGAAGCGGTCCACGGCTCGAGCCTCCAGGGCGGCCTGACAGAGGTCCCCGGAGCGCGGTGTGGTCGAGAGCAGGGACCGTTACGCCCGCCCGCGCAGATCTTGCGCGTGGGCTTCTCGGCTCACTTGCGAGGCGGTGGGGGAGGGTTACCGATCTCCTGCGGCCCCTCACGCCGCGGACCGAGGCGCACGATGCTGATCTACGGCCACGATTTCTCGGACAGCTCTACGTCAATGGCCTCCGCGGCTGCCGCGCTCGCCGCGCGCCTTGAGCTGCCACTCCTGCTGGTGCACGTTCACGAGGCGCATCCGACGCTGGACCAGGAAGCGGAGGCGCGCATCACTGCCCGGGCGCGCGAAGCCCTGGAGTCGCTGGCGGCCGAGCTCGACCGCCGCTGGCCCGGCTGCCGCGCACGTGCCGTCCAGCTCCGAGGTCGGCCGGCGTTCGAGCTCGCGGCGGTGGCGGCCCGGGAGCGCGCCGAGCTGCTGATCGTCGCCTCCGGAGCTCACGCGGGTCCGCTCTGGCGAATCGGCACCACCTCCGAGCGGGTCGCGGTGGAAGCCGAGTGCCCCGTGCTCGTGTTGCGCGCGGCCGAACCGTTCGAGGCCTGGGCTCGTGACGGGCGGCCGCTGAGGCTGGTGCTCGGGATCTCCGACGACGCCAGCTGCGCCGGTGCAGTCCGGTGGACCTCGCGGCTCCGGGCAGCCGCCCGCTGTGACGTGACCGCAGCGCAGGTGTACTCGACGCCCGAGGCGGCGGACCGTTACGGGCTGGCACTCCAACGGCCCTGGACCGAGCCGGATCCGGAGCTCGAGCGACTCGTCGCCCGTGACATCACGCGCCGGGTCGGATCGTTGGAGGGCCAGGGCAAGCTCGACATCCATCCGGCGCTCGGGCTCGGTCGCGCCTCCGACCACGTGCTCGACCTGGCCGAGCGCTCGGCGGCGGATCTCGTCGTCGTCGGCACGCACCGCGCGCGTGGCCTGTCCCGGCTCGCATCGGTCTCGGGAGGCGTCCTGCACCACGGCCGGAGCTCGGTGCTCCTCGTTCCCGCGTCGCGAGAACGCCAGGAGACGCCGCCCGAGCTCCGCCGGGTGCTCGCCGCGGTCGACCTCTCTCCGGTCTCGGACCTCGCCGCGTCCCACGGGCTGGCGCTCGCTCGCCTCGCGGGAGGTGAGCTGCACCTCCTGCACGTCGTGGAGTCCGAGGAGCCGTCGCCGTCCCAGGCCATCGCCCTGGCGGCGAGGATGCGAGCCCTGGTCTCCGAGATGTCCGGCGTCCCCGTCAGGACCGAGGTGGTCAGCGCGCGCGAGCCGGCCGGGGCGATCACCGCTGCGGCCGAGCGGCTCGATGCCGACGTCGTGTGCCTCGTCTCGCACACTCGTGGTGGGCTGGAGCGGCTCGCGCTCGGCTCGGTCGCCGAGCGGGTGGTGAGGACCTGTCGGCGTCCGGTGCTGGTCGTGCATCCGGCTCGGGCGTGACATGGAGTTCGCGTCCCGGCAGATGGTTCCGGCGACGCCGCAGGGCCTCGCCAGCGACGAGGTGCGAAACCTGCTCGCCCAGGTGGGGCCGAACACGCTCGGCGTGGACGGACAGGCGGCCTGGTGGCGGACGCTGCTCGGCGTGGTGCGGGAGCCGATGGTCCTCATGCTCCTCGTCTGCGCCGGGGTCTACGTCGTCTTCGGAGACCTCACCGAGGCGCTGATCCTCGGGGCATCGGTGGTCCTGGTGGTGGTGATCAGCCTGGTCCAGGAGCGCCGGACCGAGCGCGCACTGCAGGCGCTCAAGGATCTCTCGAGCCCCCTGGCGTCGGTTCGCCGTGACGGGCGTGCGGTGCGGGTCAAGGCCTCCGAGGTCGTCCCGGGCGACGTGCTCCTCCTCCAGGAGGGTGATCGGGTCGCAGCCGACGCGGTGGTGGTGTCCGCCACCGGTCTCAAGATCAACGAGTCCCTCCTCACCGGCGAGTCGGTCGCGGTCAGGAAGCGCGCCGTCCCCGCCCCGGTGCCGCTCGGGCCGCCGGGAGAAGGAATCACCCCCTTCGTCTACGCGAGCACGCTCGTCGTGTCCGGTCGCGCCGAGGCGGTGGTCGGCGCCACCGGCGCACGGACCGAGGTGGGGCGCATCGGTCGTGCCCTGGAGACGGTCTCCACGGCCGAGAGCCCGCTGAACCGGCAGCTGTCCGGACTGGTTCGCGCGCTGTTCGCCGCTGCCATCCTTTTCTGTATCACGGTCCTGCTGGTCTACGGCCTCGCGCGGGCCGACTGGAAGGGCGGCCTGCTCGCCGGCCTGACCCTGGCCATCTCGCTCTTGCCGGAGGAGTTCCCGGTTGTGATGGCGGTCTTCCTCGCGCTGGGAGCGTACCGGATGACCCGCGAGAAGGTCCTGGTTCGCCGCCTGGCGGCGCTGGAGACGCTCGGTGCGGCCACCGTCCTCTGCTCGGACAAGACCGGGACCCTGACCGAGAACCGGATGAAGGTGGTGGAGTTCACCACCACCGTGGCCGGTCAGCAGAGAGGAGGGGACGACCCGCTCGCCGAGCTCCGCGAGATCGCCGCGCTCGCCTGTCCTCCGGAGAGCTTCGATGCCATGGACCAGGCCACGGTGGAGTTCGGCCGAGGAGCCTCCGCGCACGCTCCGCCTCGCCGACCGGTCCGGGAGTATCCCCTCACCCCCGAGCTGCCGGTCATGGCCTTCGCCCACTCGACGCCCGGTGGGCTGGTCATCGCCGCCAAGGGCGCCCCGGAGGCGGTCGCCACGCTCGCCGGGTGGGACGTCGCGGCGCGCCGCGCGCTCGATGCGCAGGTTCACGGATTCGCCGAGCGCGGGTTGCGGTTGCTGGCGGTGGGCCGCGCCGACCTCGGATCGGCTGCCGCTCCGGAGCAGCTCGGCCGGGTCCACCTCAGGTTTCTCGGCCTCCTCGCCTTCGCCGATCCGCTCCGTGCGGGCGTTCCGGAAGCGGTGGCCGAGTGCCGCCGCGCGGGGGTGCGGGTCATGCTCATCACCGGCGACCACCCGAGCACGGCCGTGGCCATCGCTCGTCAGGCCGGCATCGACGCTGACCGGTTCCTCACGGGAGCACAGCTCGAGTCCCTCGACGACGCCTCCCTCCGGGCGGCGCTCGCGGAGACGGAGGTCTTCGCGCGCGTGGCGCCCCTCCACAAGCTCCGGCTGGTCGAGGCGCTCCAGGCGATGGGCGAGGTGGTGGCGATGACCGGCGACGGGGTGAACGACGCGCCCGCGCTCCGCGCGTCCCACATCGGCGTGGCGATGGGCGGACGAGGA
Source organism: Myxococcaceae bacterium (assembly GCA_003818285.1). Classification (GTDB taxonomy): domain Bacteria; phylum Myxococcota; class Myxococcia; order Myxococcales; family Myxococcaceae; genus RPRB01. The sequence goes on along the minus strand of RPRB01000108.1, from coordinate 6,026 downwards.
ACGGACGTGGCCCGCGAGGCCGCCGACCTGGTGGTGCTCGACGACAACTTCGTCTCCATCGTCGGCGCCATCCGCGCCGGCCGGCGCATCTACGGCAACCTCCAGAAGTCGCTGGGATTCGTCCTCGCGGTGCACGTGCCCATCGCGGGAATGGCGGTGCTGCCGGTCTTCCTCGGCTGGCCGATGCTCTTCACCCCGGTGCACATCGTCTTCCTCGAGCTGATCATCGACCCGGCCTGTTCCATCGCCTTCGAGATGGAGCCGGGTGATCCGCGGGCCATGGAGCGCCCGCCCCGCTCGCCGCGGGCGCGACTGATGGGATGGAAGGAGATCGCCCGCAGCCTCGGCGAGGGCGTCGCGGTGTTCGCCGTGGTCGCGCTCGGGTTCTGGATCGGTCAGCAGAAGCACGGAGGCATGACCGATGCACGGACGCTGGCCTTCAGCGGCCTCATCATGGGGAACCTCGGCCTCATCGTCGCCAATCGCGCGCACACCAGCGGTCTGCTCCGGTCCTTCCGCACGCCGAACCCCGCCTTCTGGGCGGTGGTCGCCGGCGCGATCGGCGTGCTGGCGCTGGTGCTCGCCGTTCCCGCTCTCCGCGGCATCTTCCACTTCGGACCTCTGCACCTCGATGACTTGGCCATCTCCGCGGGGCTCACGATGGCGCTGGTCCTGGGGCTCATTCTCGCCGTCCGCATCGGCGCGACAGCGCCTGGTGCAATCCGGTGGCGCCTCTAGCGAGACCGGCGTCCGCGTCGTCCGTTGCCTGCGAGGCGTGGCGGCAGCCCGCCGTCGGGGCCGGGGAGGGGTGCCGACAGCGTCCGGGCCCGCTCCCACAGCCGGCGCGCGCCGGAGAGCATGGCCCTGCGCTCGGCGGGGCGGAGCGTCCCCGCGAGGTCGGCCAGCCGCTTCGCCATCAGCGGGAGCAGCGCCTCGACTCTCCGTCGGCCCGCGGCAGTGAGCAGGACCCGCTGCGAACGCCGGTCGCCGGACATCACCCTCCGCCGCACGAGCCCCTCCCGCTCGAGAGAGCGGAGCACGCCGGTCATGTTCGGCGGGGTGGTGCCGGCCCGCGCGGCGAGCCGGGCGGGAGTGAGCCCACCCTCGGACTCGAGCAGCTGGGCCAGCACGTGGCCCCGCGCGCTGGAGAGCCGATGTGCGGCGTAGAACGCCTCGAACGAGGCGGACATCTCGTCCGAGAACCGCCACAGGCACAGACACGTCTCGATGGCGCGAGGATCTGTGCCGGGAACCCGTGAGACCAGGCGGCGCGCGGCTTCGTAGCACTCGAGGGACGGTGGATGGCGGGGTCGGGCCAAAGTGACGAATCCCTTCGAGCAGTCAGGTTCCTGCGAGTCCTGGGCACCGGATAATTAAGTTACGTACGACCTCCTTGCCACGTCGCGCGATGGCCATTATCGAGCGCTCGCGTAGTCGAGGCTCGAGGAGACGAGACATGGCCGATGCGGCGGTGGATCGGGCGCCGGAGCACGCCCAGGCCCGCGACGCCCAGGGCAAGGACGGCGCGGCGGCGAGCACCGCGGCGAGGAAGCGCCGTGCGCTGATGATCATCGGTGGCGTGGCCGGGGTGATCATCCTCGGGGTGCTCCTCTACGTGCTGCTGACCGTGGGCAAGGAGACCACCGACGACGCTCAGCTCGACGCGGACGTGGTGCCGCTCGCGCCGCACGTGGGCGGGCAGGTGGTCGCGGTTCCGGTCGCCGAGAACCAGGCGGTGAAGAAGGCCGAGGTCATCCTCCAGATCGACGACCGCGACTATCAGGCCCGGGTCGCTCAGGCGCAGGCGGAGCTGGAGAGCGTCAAGGCGCAGGCCCAGGCCGCCGATGCGCAGGTCGCGGTGGCCGAGGCCTCGGCCCGCGGTGCGCTCACCCAGGCCGAGGCCAATCTCATCGGCAGCAGCCGCTCGGTGTCCGGCGCGCGCGCACAGCTCGAGCAGGCGCGGGCCACCCTGGCCAGCCGTCAGGCGGATCTGAAGCTGGCCCAGTCCAACATCGAGCGGGCGCGCGAGCTGCAGAAGGCGAACGCCATCCCCCAGCAGCAGTTCGATCAGTGGCAGGCGCAGTTCCTCTCCGCGGAAGCGGGGGTGAAGGCGGCGCAGGCGGCGGTGAGCGCGGCGGCGGATCAGCTGCGCCGGACCGAGGCGCAGGTGAACGAGGCCGAGGGTCGAGTGGTGGTCACCCGCCCGGTGGACGCGAGCATCGCCGTCGCTGCGGCGAACGCCGCTTACCAGCATGCCCGGGTCAAGAGCGCCGAGGCCACGCTGGCCCTCGCCACGCTCAACCTCGAGTGGACCCGCATCGTCGCTCCGGACGACGGGACGGTGAGCCGGATCACCGCTCACCCGGGAGCGCTGCTCTCCACCGGGCAGACCGTGGCCCAGTTCGTGCCGGTGCGGAAGTACGTCACCGCCAACTTCAAGGAAACGCAGATCGGGAAGATGCACCCCGGTCAGCCGGCGGACGTCGCGGTCGACACTTACGGCAGGACGCTGCACGGGAAGGTGGAGAGCCTCTCCGGCGGCACCGGCGCGCGCTTCTCCCTCTTTCCGCCCGACAACGCCACGGGCAACTTCGTGAAGGTGGCCCAGCGCATCCCGGTGCGGATCGCGCTGGACAGCGTGCCGTCGGGCATGGTCCTCCGCGCCGGGCAGTCAGTGGTGGTGACCGTGCACGTGAACCAGTGACCGACAGGTCCGGAGGTGTGCCCTTGATTCGACCGCTCATTGCAGCCGCGCTCGTCGCCTCGGCGGCGGCGCTGGCCGAAGGCCCGCAGACGCTGACCATCGACGAGGCAGTGAACGAGGCCCTGAGGGTCAACGACCAGCTGAAGGCGGTGCGCTATCGCGCCGAGGGGGCCGAGGACACGGCCCGGAGCGCTCGCGGGCGGCTGCTCCCCGTGCTGAACGCCAGCGACACCTGGCAGCACTGGGACGGACCGTTCGTCATCTCCCTCGGCCCGCCGGGGACGCCGAGCTCGGGGCTGGTGGCCAGGAACATCAACACCAACGTCTTCACGGTCGCCGCGCAGCAGCCCATCCTCGGCCTCCTCCACCGCGAGCGAGACCTCAAGGCGGCCAGTGCCTCGGCGGACGCGAGCCGCGCGGACGAGCTGGATGCGCAGTCGCAGATCGCCGAGCAGGTCCGGACGACCTACCTCCGTCACTTCGGGTCGAGGGCCGGCGTGGCCATCGCCGAGGCGAGCATCGAGCAGCTGCAGAAGCAGGTGCAGGACGCGCAGGCCCGGTACAACGCGGGCACCATCACCAAGGCCGACCTCCTCCGGTTCCAGACCGCGGTGGCCAACGCCCAGCAGCTGCGGATCCAGCAGGCGACGCTTGCGCAGACCGCCCGTCAGGCGCTGCTCACCTTGCTGGCCCGGAATCCGGAAGACCCCACGGTGGAGTTCGTCGAGCCGGTGGACCTCGAGAAGCAGGCGGCGGTCCGGCCTCCGGAATCGGTCGACGAGCTGATCAACCGCGCCCTGAAGAACCGCCCCGAGGTCGCCCGGGCGCAGAAGGAAGCCGAGGCGGCGCGTGCCAACGGGCAGGCCCGGATGTGGGCGCTGCTCCCGGAAGTGGATGTCCAGGCGGCGTACAGCAACGTGCGGGGGCAGGTCTTCCAGCCGGAGAACGCCTCCTTCATCGGCGTCGTGAGCAGCTGGCCCTTCTTCACCTGGGGCACCCGGTGGTACGCGGCGCAGAGCGCGCAGCGGCAGGCCGATGCGTCCGCGTCCCTGCTGGAGAACACCCGGAAGCAGGTGGCATTCGACGTGTCCAGCAAGGCGGTGCAGCTCGACGCACAGTTCGTCGCGGTCCAGGTGGCAGAGACGGCCATCGCCAGCGCGGAGGAAGCGTACCGGGTCACGACCGCGCAGGTCTCCGCCGGTACGGCGACGACAACCGACCTGCTCGACGCCCAGTCGGCGCTGACCACCGCGAGGGCGAACCTCGCCCGCGCGCAGTACGACCGCGCCATCGCCCGGGTGGCGCTCGACCGCGCGACCACCGCGCGGTGACCGGATGCCGGCCGAGGCCCATCCCGAGACGAGCTGGCGGCCCCGCCACAGTCCGTGGCTGGTGGGGCTGACGGTCACCCTGGCCACGTTCATGGAGGTGCTGGACACCAGCATCGCCAACGTGGCGTTGCCGCACATCGCCGGTGGTCTCTCGGCCAGCCTGGACGAGTCGACGTGGGTGCTGACCTCGTACCTGGTATCGAACGCGGTGGTGCTGCCGATCAGCGCCTGGATCTCCAGCCGGGTGGGTCGGAAGCGCTTCTACATGTCCTGCGTGGTGCTCTTCACCATGAGCAGCTTCCTCTGCGGATTCGCGCCCAACCTCCAGTCGCTGATCTTCTTCCGGGTGCTGCAGGGAATCGGCGGTGGAGGCCTGGCGCCGAGCGAACAGGGAATCCTCGCCGACACCTTCGAGCCGCAGCAGCGCGGGATGGGCTTCGCGATGTACGGGCTGGCGGTGGTCTTCGCCCCGGCGATCGGGCCGACGCTGGGCGGGTTCATCGTCGACCACGCCAGCTGGCGGTGGATCTTCTACATCAACATCCCGGTGGGCATCCTCTCGCTCATCCTCAGCTCGATCATGGTCGAGGACCCGCCCTGGCTCGAGCAGGAGCGGCGGGAGTCTCGCGGCGCGCAGGTGGACTGGCTGGGGCTCGCCCTGGTGGGCGCGGGCTTCGGTTGCCTCCAGGTCGCGCTGGACAAGGGGCAGCAGGAGGACTGGTTCAGCTCGCCGCTCATCGTGGTCTTCACCATGGCGACCGTCATCTGCCTGGTGGGCGCGGTGATCTGGGAATGGGTGCACCCCAATCCGATCGTCAACGTGCGGTTGTTCAAGAGCCGGAACTTCGCGATCAGCGCGGGGCTGATGTTCACCCTGGGGGCGGTCCTGTACGGAAGCACGGTGCTCATTCCCCAGTTCGTGCAGACCCTGCTCGGCTACAGCGCCGAGCGGGCCGGCATGGTGCTTTCACCGGGCGGCTTCACCACGATGGCGATGATGCCGCTGGTGGGCTTCCTGGTCTCTCGCGTGCCGGCGAAGTACCTGATCACCGCTGGCTTCGCCGGGCTCTCGCTGGCGCTGTGGCACATGACCACCATCAACCTCGGTATCGATCCGCACACCGCGACGATGTACCGGGTGTTCCAGGCGGCCTCGCTGGCCTTCCTCTTCGTGCCGATCAACACCGTCGCGTACATCGGCGTGCCGCGCGAGCAGAACAACCAGGTCTCCGGCCTGATGAACCTGGCGCGGAACATCGGGGGGAGCGTGGGCATCGCCTTCTTCGTCACCACGCTCGCCCGCCGCTCGCAGGTGTACCAGGGCCAGCTGGTGGACCGGCTGACGACCTCCAATCCGTTGCTCCAGGAGAGGCTGGGGTTCCTGCAACAGCTCTTCTCCTCCGCCGGACCGGGCGACGCACTGCGCCGTGCGTACGCGACGGTCTACATGACGCTCCAGCAGCAGGCCGCGGTTCTCGCCTACAAACGGATCATCGAGGACCTGGCAGTGATCACCGCGATCCTGGTGCCGATCATCCTGCTCTTCCTCCGGAAGAACAGGCCTGGCGGAGCGCCCGCCGGAGCCCACTGAGACGCGCCGTCGCTGGAAGGAGACGGCAGGACGTCACAGCTTCGGTCACCTCCAGGAGGGACACGGATGATTGCTCGGGTGTTGACTCTGTTGCTCGGCCTTGCCATCGCCGGCACCTCGGTCTGGGAGCCGCGCGGGTCCGAGGTGGCGACGCACGACGTGATCGTCGGGCTGCTCATCGCCGCCGCGTCGGTCGTGGCCGTGGCGGTGCGTGGAGCAAACTACCTGTGCACTGCGCTGGGGCTATGGCTCTTCTTCTCCGGGATGGTGTACCCGGTCGTCCCCCACATCTACATCGGGATCGTCGGCGGTACGCTGGTGTTCATCTTCTCGCTGGTGCCCACCTCGGACCGGACGTTCTGGCCGTTCGGTCGGTCCACCGCCCCGGCGGGCTGAGACC
>RPRB01000107.1 GCA_003818285.1 Myxococcaceae bacterium | reverse complement strand
CCGCTCGGCCGGCCACCGACGCCGGGGTTCGCCTCGATTACCCCGTCGCACGGAAGGTGGACGTCGTCGACGACTACCACGGGACTCAGGTCGCCGACCCGTACCGCTAGCTGGAGGACCCGTCCAGCCCTGGCTATCGCGAGTGGATCGACGCCGAGAACACGCTCACCGAGCGGTTCCTCTCCACCATCCCGGACCGGGGTGCGCTCAAGGAACGGCTCACCGCGCTCTGGGACTACGAGCGCTACGAGGTCCCCATTCGCGAGGGGAACCGCGTCCTCTTCGAGAGAAACAGCAGCTTCAAGTACATCGCGACGCTGCAGGCGGCGCAGGCCGGCCCAGCGCCGGTGCTGATCCGCATCGAGACCCGGGCCCGGCACCGCGCCGGGAAGCCGACGACGAAGCAGATCGAGCAGGCGGCGGACATGCTCTCCTTCACCGCCCGTGCCCTCGGCTTGCCCGGCGGCCGCTGAGAAGGGCCCTCAGGCGGCCCGGTGACTCGCGGGCGCGTCCAGTGCCGGGGCCGGCGGCACGTAGGGCCACCCGGGAAGGCCGTCGCGCCCCGTCGCCTTCGCCAGGTAGTCCGCGGCGATGTTCGCGCTCTCCATGATGGTGAGCAGCCCGCTGCCCGGGTGCGTGCCCCCACCGACCCAGTAGAGCCCCTCGACGTCCGGGCTCTTCACCTTCGGCCGCAGCGGCCCGAGCTGCAGCCAGCCATGCGCGAGATTGAAGACCGCGCCGCGGAACACGTTGAAGTCGTCGCGCCAGGTCTCGGCGGTGAACGTCCGACTGGCCCGGATGTGCCGGGCGACGTCGGGCAGGCCCACCTTGGAGAGCCAGCCTGGCACCCGCTCGGCGAGCACCCGCTCCGTTCGCGCCCAGTCCACGGCCTGGCCGGTGTTGGGCGTGGGAACAAGGACGGAGAGCGTCGAGTGACCAGGCGGCGCTCCGCTCGGGTCGGTCGCGCAGGGATTGCAGACGTAGAACGGCGGATCGTCCTCGTCGACGAACCGGTCATCGAGCGAGGCCGCGTCGGTTCGCCGCGCGTTGTTCGACAGGTAGACGAGGTGGTGCGGGAGATTGTCCCACCGGCGGTCGAGCCCGAGGTAGAGCATGAAGGTGCTGCACGAGTAGCGTGACGCCTCGAGTACCCGGTCGCTCAGCCGCGTCCCCTCCCGCCACTCGGGGGCCACCAGCCGCGTCGCGGCGTACGGCAGGTCTGCGTTCACCACCACCGCGTCGGCCTCGACGCGCTCGCCGCCGGCGAGCTCCACCCCGCGGGCGTGCGCGGCGTCGATCCACACCTTCCGCACCGGGCTGCCGAAGCGGAAGCGGGCGCCGAGGTCCTCCGCGCATCGCTGCATGCCACGCGCGAGCGTCCGGAATCCGCCCTGCACGTGCCAGACGCCGAACGCCAATTCCAGGAAAGGAATCACCGAGAACACGCTGGAACAGGTGGTCGGGTGCAGGCCCAGGTACTTCGATGGATAGGCGAGCGCGTACGTGACCCGGTCGTCGTGGAAGTGCTCGTCCAGGTGGGAGTGGAGGCTCTGCCACGGCTTGAAGCGGAGGGTGGGGAGCAGACGCCAGGGCGCGTAGTAACCGAGGCTCCCGGCCGGGGTGGCCATGAACTTCTCGTAGGCGATGGCGTACTTGTCGCGGCTGAGCTCCATCCACCGCCGCATCGCCATGGGGAGGCGCCGGTCGAGCTTCGCGAGCGACGCCTCGAGACGCTCCCGCCGCTGCGAGGTCTCCAGCTGCGTCCCGTCCCAGAAGTGCACCCGGGTGTTCGGGTCCACGGGGACCAGAGTGACGTAGTCCTGGAGGCGCTTCCCGGAGCGCTCGAAGATGCGCTCCAGCACCCCGGGCAGCTGGAGGATGGACGGTCCGGTGTCGAGCGCGTACTCGCTCCGCTCCCCGAGGATGAGCCCCTTCATCCGGCCTCCGGGAACGGCGTCCTTCTCCACGACGGTGACGTCGAGCCCCAGGCCGGCGAGGTTGATCGCCGCGGCCAGGCCGCCGGGTCCGGCTCCCACCACCACCACGCGCGTCGGGCGCCCCGTCCTCTCCATCGCGGGCGACTCATAGCCCGACGGGCCCGCGGCGGTCATCGAGCGGAAGGTCGGCGCGTTCGAGCCTGCGCCGGTGGACGTTCGTCCTCTTCCGCGGCGCGCCCCCGCGCGGAAAGGCTCCGGGCCGACGGGAGGGCTTCCCCTCTTGAAGTCAGGCCGCCTCGTGCCCGCCGCGTCGTCCCGACGGCAGCACCGGGATGTCGAGCTGCCGGACCAGCGACTCCACCGGCTCCAGTCGCGGAATGTCCGACTCGCCGCCGGCGCCCAGCTCGCGGAACTTCCGCGCGGTGACCAGCGCCCGAGCCTCCAGCGAGCTGATCGCCGAGTTGTAGGCGTCCACCGACCCACCCAGCCGCTGCCCGAGCGTGGCCAGGTGCTTCACCACCGTCTGGAGCCGGTCGTGCAGCTCGCGCCCCAGCGCCTGGATGTCCCGGGCGTTTCGCGCCACCTGCTCCTGGCGCCAGCCGTAGGCGACCGCGCGAAGGAGGGCGATCAGCGTCGTCGGAGTGGCAAGGATGACGTTCTGCTGGGCGCCGAACTCGATCAGCTCCGGGTCCTTCTCCAGCGCGGCGAAGAGAAACGCCTCGCCGGGCATGAACATCACCACGAACTCGGGGGCGGACTCGAACTGCGCCGCGTAGCTCTTCTCGCTCAGCTTCCTCACGTGACGCCGCACGTCGGCGGCGTGAGCGGTCAGCCGCGACTGCTTCGTCGCCTCGTCCGTGGCCTGGTGCGCGTCGAGGTACGCCTGCAGCGGCACCTTGCTGTCCACCACCACTTGCTTCTCGCCCGGGAGGTGCACCACCAGGTCCGGACGGAGCGTGCCGCCCTCGACCTCCACCCGGGTCTGCTCGGTGAAGTCGCAGCGGTCCACCATGCCCGCGAGCTCCACCACCCGGCGGAGCTGCACCTCGCCCCAGCGGCCGCGGGTGTTCGGGGCCCTCAGCGCCCCCACCAGCCGCTCGGTCTGCTGGCGGAGGGCGTCCTGCGACTCGGCGAGGGCCCGGAGCTGAGCACCGAGCGCCCCCTGGGCGCGCTCGCGCGACTGGTCCAGCTCGGCGAGCTTCCCGTCCACCTTCTCCAGCGCCTCCCGGAGGGGCGCGACCAGCCCGTCGAGGGCGGTGGAGCGCGCGTCCAGCTCGACCTTCGCCACCTCCTGCGTCTTCTCCAGCTGCGTCTTCGCGTACTCCAGGAAGCTCTGGGTGTTGGCGGCGAGCGCGTCGTGGGAGAGCGCCTTGAACCGCTCGGTCAGCTCCTCCTGGGTCGCCTGGACCAGGCGCAGCTTCTCGTCCATCGCCCGCTGCTCCTCGGCACGGGCGGCGCGCTCCGCGGCGAGCTCGGCGAGCGCGCGCGACCGGGCGTCCTCGAGCATCTCGACCCGAGCGGTCGCGGCGGCCGTGGCCCGTGCCTGTTCCTGGAGGTCCGCCTCGCGGGCCCTCACCCGCTCGAGGACGACCTGGTAGGAGGCCTCGAGCGCGGCGCGCTCCCTGGCCTGGGCCGCCGCCAGCCGGGCCCGACCCAGCACCCAGCCGAGGACCGCGGCCGCGGCCACCAGCGCTCCCGTTCCCGCCACCCAGGACAGCTCCATCGCACGTCGCTCCTCACCCCGGGGATCACCCTGGACGGACGATCAGCGGGGGAACCACCGTACGGGCGCGGGCTGACGTCCTTCCTGCCCGGACGGTGGTCGGCCGAACCCGCCGGTGGGTACAAGGCGACATGCCCGATGTTAAGGGGGGGCCCATGAGAACCAAGCGCGCCCTCTCCCTCTCCGATGCCCGGAAGATCGTCGACGCCGCTCAGCGTGAGGCCGAGCAGCGGAAGTGGAACGTCACCATCGCCGTGGTGGACGAGGGCGGCTTCCTCCTCGCGCTGGACCGGATGGACGGAGCTCCGCTCCAGAGCGCGGACATCGCCCTCCGGAAGGCGTGGACCTCGGCGCTGACCCGGCTGCCCACCAAGACACTGGAGGACATGGTGAAGGAGCGGCCGGCGCTCGTCGGCTTCCCGGGCCAGCTCCGCGTGCAGGGCGGGCTGCCGATCCAGGTCGAGGGCGACTGGGTCGGCGCGGTGGGCGTATCCGGCGTGGCCTCGCACGAGGACGAGCAGGTCGCCCGCGCCGGGCTGAACGCGCTGGGCGCCCCGGGCTGAGCGAGCGCGACAGCCGCCGCCGGCGACGGCTCCGACGGTTCAGGCGCTCTCGCCGACCGGCGCGCCGGTCGGCCGCCCGGGTACCCACGCCGCCGAGGCGATCGCCGCCAGGAGACAGAGGCCGGCGCAGAGCAGCGTCGCCCGGTGGAAGCCCGCCGTCAGCCGCTCAGGATCGGCCTGCCTCCCGAGCATGGCGAGACCCGCCGCCCAGGGAACCGCGGCCACCCCCAGCAGCCCCGCCAGCCGGGCAACCGCGTTGTTCACCCCCGAGGCGATGCCGGCCTGCTCGGCGGCGACCGCGTCGAGCACCGCGGTGGTGAGAGGCGCCACCGCCAGCGACAGCCCCAGCCCGAGCAGGACCGCGCCGGGCAGCACCGCCGGCCACCCCGCGCCGGGGCGGAGGAGGAGAAAGGCGACGAACCCCGCCCCGGCCACGACCGAGCCGAGGGCCATCGGCCACCGAGCGCCGTGCGCCTGCCCCCAGCGGCCCGAGAGCGGAGAGAGCACGAGCATCAGCACCGTCGCCGGCACCAGGGAGAGCCCGGCGCTCACCGGGGGGAACCCCATCCCCAGCTGGAGCTCCAGCATCAGGAGGAACAGCGCGCAGCCTAGTGCCGCGTACAGGAGCAGGGTGACGCCATTGGCCGCGGCGAAGACCGGGCTGCGGAAGAGCGACAGCGGCATCATCGCCTCGGGCCGGCGCTCGACCCGCAGGAAGATCGCCAGCGACACCCCACCGACCACCGCCGCGAGCAGCGCCACCGGGTCCCATCCGTGCGCCGGGCCCTCGATGAGAGCGAAGGTGGTCCCGCCCACCGCCAGCGCCCCGGTGACGGCTCCCGCGAAGTCGAGTGGCTTGCTCTCGGTGGCGCGGGTGGTGTCCGGAAGGAAGCGCCGGGCGGACCAGAGGGCCACCGCCGCTAGCGGGAGGTTGAGGAAGAAGATTGCCTGCCATCCCACGACCTCGACCAGCCATCCGCCCACCAGCGGCCCCGCCGCGGAGGTGACTCCGGACAGGCCGGTCCAGAGCCCGAGCGCCGCGCCCTGGTCTCCGGGCTGGATGCCGGCCCGGACCAGGGCGAGGCTCAGGGGAACCAGCAACGCCGCGGCGAGCCCCTGCAGCCCCCGGGCGAGGGAGAGCGCCAGAATTCCCGGCGACAGCGCGCAGAGCAGCGACGCCACGGCGAAGCCCAGGACCCCCAGCTCGAACATCGGCTTGCGTCCGAGGCGGTCGCCGAGACTCCCGCCCACCAGGAGGAACGCGCAGAGCGTGAGCAGGTACGCGTCGAGCGTCCACTGCAGGCCGGCGAGGTCCGCCTGGAGGCTCCGGCCGATCGCGGGGAGCGCGACGTTCACCACCGTCGAGTCGAGGAAGGCCATCCCCGAGCCCACGACGGAAGCGAGGAGGATGCCCCGGCCCTGCGGGCTCGACAGCGGGACGCTCACCGGGGCTCCTCCGGCCGGATCCGGAGCCCTCTCGGAACCACCACCCATTCCAGCCCGTCGAACGCCGCCTCCACCCCGAGGGCCAGCGCCGCCGCGGGAAGCGCGCCCTCCAGGAGCAGGCCGGTGTCCGCCAGGCGGATGCCGGTGAGGATGGGCTGTCCGAACCCGCCCGCGCCGACGAGGGCCCCCAGCGTGGCCGTGCCCACCGCGATGACCGCCGAGGTCTTCACCCCGGCCAGGATGGACGGCGAGGCCAGCGGGAGCTCCACCCGGAGGAGCCGGAACAGCGGCGGCAGGCCCAGCGCGTCGGCCGACTCGCGGAGGTCGGGCGCGATGCCCACCAGGCCGGCGTGGGTGTTCCGGACGATGGGAAGCAATCCATAGAGGAACAGCGCGGCGATGGCCGGCTTCGTGCCGATGCCGAGCAGGGGAATCATCAGCACCAGGAGCGCCAGGGAGGGGATGGTCTGCACCACGCCCACCGCCGCGAGGACCGCCTGGCCCACCCGCCGCCGCCGGGCGGCGAGCACGCCGAGCGGGATGGCGACCAGGAGCGACAGCCCGAGCGAGACGCCCACCAGCGTGAGGTGCTCGCCCAGGCGGCCGAGGATGCGCCGGGCCGGGCCCGGCGGCGCGGGTCCGGGGGTCGCGGTCGCCTCGCCGAGCCGGGAGCGGAGGAAATCCCCCGCCACCGTGACCTCGGGCACCCGGTCCAGGCGGGCCCGGGCGTTCAGGGCGATCATCGCCGGAGCGTCGATGCGATCGCGCAGCGCCTCCAGCGCGGCGCGCGCCCCCGGCACCCGGCGCTCGAGGTCCGCGCGCACCAGGAGCACCGCGCGGTACTCGGGGAAGTGGTGCCGGTCGTCCTCCAGGACGCGCAGGCGCTCGGCCTGGATCTCCGGATCCGTCGAGTAGAGGTCCACCACGTCCAGCGCGCCGGCGCGGAGCCCGCGGTAGGCGAGCTCGTGGTCCAGCCCGTTCACCTGTGACTGCGGCAGGCCGTAGGCCTTCTGCAGTGCGCGCCACCCGTCCGCCCGGTCCACGAACTCGTTGCTGAAGCCGAACCGGAGTCCCGCGTGGGCCCGGAGGTCGGAGATGCGCCGGATGCCCAGCCGGTCGGCGACGTCCTCGCGCATCCCGAGGGCGTAGCCGTCCTCGAAGCCGAGGGGGGGCCCGAGCTCGATCCCAGCCGCGGCCAGTGCCGGGCCGAGCGCATCGGGCCGGACCCGCCCGGCGAAGATCTCCTCGGAGAGGGTCCCGGTGTACTCGGGGTAGACGTCCACGTCGCCCCGCACCAGCGCGTCCCAGACCACCCGCGTGCCACCCAGGCCGCGCAGGTGCTCGGCCGAAAGGCCGCGCCGCTGGAGCACGTCCGTCACCAGCTCGCCGACGATGACCGACTCGGTGAACGCCTTGCTCGCCACCCGGACCGGGCCGGGCTCTGCCGCGGAGAGCACCAGGAGCAGGAGCGCGCTCACCGGGCCGGGCCTCCGCGCCAGCCGGCGAGGAAGCGGGCCACCCGCGGATCCGCCGGATGGGCCGCGAGCTCCTCCAGCGGCCCGACCTGCACCAGCGCTCCCTCGCGCATCAGAGCCACCCGGTCACCAAGCACGGCCGCCTCGTCCAGGTCGTGGGTGACGAGCACCGCGGTCGTTCCCAACGACCGGAAGACGCGCAGGAGCTCCTGCTGGAGCTCGCCGCGGGTCACCGGGTCGAGCGCTCCGAGTGGCTCGTCGAGCAGGACCACCGCCGGCACGAGCATCAGGGCCCGCATCAGGCTCACCCGCTGGCGCTGCCCGCCGGAGAGCTCGAGCGGCCATCGGGCCAGGACGCCGGGCTCGAGCCGCACCAGCGCGGCGAGCTCCTCCAGCCGCCGGGCGCGCCAGCTCCGGGGCCTTCCGAGCGCCTGGGCCAGGAGGGTGACGTTGTCCGCCGCCGTCAGGTGCGGGAACAGCCCGCCGGACTGAAGCCCGAACCCCATCCGCCGGCGGAGCGCCGGTCCACTCGCCGGCGTGACCGGTGCTCCCTCGAGGAGGACCTCCCCGGAGTCGGCGGCGAGGAGGCCGGCCATCAGCCGGAGCAGCGTGCTCTTCCCGCTCCCACTCTCGCCGAGCAGCACGGTGGTCCGACCCCGGGGGATCTCGATGGAGAGCGGCCGCACCGCCGGAACGCCCCCGAAGCTCCGGGACACCTCGCGCAGCACGAGCACCGGCCCGGCAGCGGAGGCCGCGGGCGTCCGGCTCTGTGCGCTCGGGTCTCCCACCGGCCGGGCACTCTATGCGGCTCGTCCTCCCCTGGGGCAGCGGTGGCGAGCCGAGGCGTCCAGCGCTACTCAGGTCCGCGGATGGTCACCGATCGAGGCCCGGAGAGGACGGGCGTGGTGCGGGCGCTCCGGCTCGCCGGAGGGAGCGGTGAGCCGATGCGCGACGTGGACAGCGCGGTGGCCGAGGTCGAGGGGGGGTTCGTCGGCGACCGGCATGCGATGGGGCTCAGCGCCCCTGGCTGCCAGACGCATGGTTGGGGTTCGAGGCGCTCGTCGGCCGGCGAGCGGCTCGATGCGCGCGCCGGCGGGCCGCTCACTTCGCCGCGATCTTCTCCACGAACTGCTGCATGAAGCGGCGGTCCTGCTCCACCAGGGTGATGAAGCGGACGCCGAATCCTGCCGGCTTGCTGGGGTCGCCCCCGGTGTTCTCGAGAATCACCCGTCCGCGCGAGCGCACCTCGCGGCGCTCCTCGTCGAAGCGGAAGATGACGTCCACCAGCGTGCCGAGCGGCAGCGACTTCGCGCAGGCGAGGAAGAAGCCGTCGGCCTTCAGATTGGCCAGCGGATGGTCGGTGAACATCCGGCTGTTCCGGGCGGTGACCCGGATGGTGACCTCCACCCGGTCCTCGCGGCGCTCGAAGCCGACGAACTCGTGCGGCTGGTAGCTGTAGGGACCGTCGGGCGGCGGCGGGACCAGGGGCGAGGGCCGGGGAAGCGGCGTCATGCCCCGCGGCACGACGGTGAACGGCCGCGCCGTCTGCGGCGGCGGTGCCGGGATGGGCGTCAACGGCTCGTCCTCCCCCGCCGGGGGCGGAGGAACGGGGCGAACCACGGGGAGCGGCGACACCGGGATGCCCGCGGCCAGGTCCTTCTCGATGTGAACCATCAGCTTGCTGAGGAACTGGAAGGCGTCGGCGTACGCCTTCCGCAGATCCGGATGAGCCTGGGCCCGGACCCGGTCCGGGTAGAAGCGCTTCACCAGCTTGAAGAAGGCGTTCCGGTACGCGTCCACCGAGGCGAACCGGTCCAGCCGGAAGATCTCGTGCGGGGGCCGCCCCTGCATCGCTCGCAGCTGCTCCCGGACCCGTGCCGCCTCCTGACGCTCCGCCTGGAGGAGGGCGTCGGGCGACGGCGCGTTCAGCAGCAGCGTCATCACCTCCGGGAATCCCGCCGGAGTGCCCCAGTTGCGGCCGTCCCGCGAGACGCGGGTGATCTCCGTGAGCCGCCCGCTATTCACCAGGTCCTGCACCACGTCGAGGCTCACGGGCCCGAGTACCCGTCCTTCCGCGTCTCCGATCCAGTACTCGGGCATGGCGAGCGTCCCGTCGGGCGGTGTGTCCTCAGGCGGCGAGCGCACGCTCCACCGCGGAGGCGATCTCCATCGGATGGAACGGCTTGGTGATGTAACCGGAAGCGCCGGCGGCGAGCGCCTCGTCCACCAGCCGCTCGCTGTCCATCGAGCTGATGACCAGGACCGGCGTCCCGGGCCAGCGGTTGCGGATGAGGACCAGTGCCTCCATCCCGCTCATCTCCGGCATGAACAGGTCCAGGAGCACGACCTTGGGGGGCGGACCCTCGAGGTCCAGCGCCGCCTGGCCGTTCTCGGCCTCCTTCAGCGGGTGCCCCTGTTCGGCCAGCATCTCGCAGAGCAACGTCCGGACGAAGGCGTCGTCGTCGACGATGAGGATCGGGCCGTCGGACATGGTAGGACCAAGGTGCCCGGCGCTCGCGTGAGACGTCAACCCCCTGTAG
This sequence comes from Myxococcaceae bacterium, assembly GCA_003818285.1. GTDB lineage: Bacteria > Myxococcota > Myxococcia > Myxococcales > Myxococcaceae > RPRB01. The sequence continues at coordinate 5,606 of RPRB01000107.1, read as the reverse complement.
ACCTACAGGGTCTCCCCCGACGGGGCGGGGGAGGCCACGGAATCGGACGCCCGGACCGGGTGCGGATGGGGCTGGATCCCGAGCCGGCGCACCACCAGCTCATGCAGCGCGTAAACCGCGGGCGTCAACCCGATGGCGACCAGCAGCTTGATGAGGTACTCGCCGACCGCCTTGCTGGTGACCCACCCGAGCGGCCGGGGCTGGGCGCTCGCCACCGCGGGGAAGACGTACCAGAACAGGTAGTTGATGACGAAGGTGTCCACGACCTGACTGGCGATCGTGGAACCGGTCGCGCGCAGCCAGAGGTGCCTCGACTGGGTGAGCGTCTTCCAGAAGGCGAACACGTGGATGTCGAGGAACTGGCCGCAGAGGTAAGCGATGATCGAGGCGACGAAGAGCTTCCCCCCGATGCCGAACACCTTGTTGAACTCGGCGTCGGTGTAATAGCTGTTCGGGTCCGCGGCGGGCAGCTGCGAGACGTTCAGAACGATGTAGCTGAACACCGCCATCCACATCCCGAGCAGGGTGAGGAACCGCGCCCCCTTCGTCCCGTAGAACTCGTTGACGATGTCGGTGAGAAGGAAGGTGATCGGGAAGGCGAAGAGCCCCACCGAGACCGGCTGCTGATAGCGCAGCCCGAAGAGGTGCACGTCCACGCCGAAGGCCTTGCCGCCCATCAGGTCGCCCAGGAGCAGCGCGGCGACGAAGATGCCACTCAGATAGGTGTACAGCTGCTGCTGGCGAGTCAGCACCATGCGTCCGTCGTCCCGCTTCTAGTCCCGCCACCGGTGCGACGCACGGATTCCGCTCCCGGGGCGGTCAGCGGTGGGCCTGGACCCGCCGCCGCCGTGCGTAGCGCTCGGTGACCTGCTCCACGTAGGCCCGGGTCTCATCCGGCCACGCGCCTCCGCTGCCCACCAGACCGGGCCCGGCATTGTACGCGGCGACCGCGAGGCGGACGGACCGGAAGCGGCGGAGCTGCTCGGCCAGGTACCGGGCGCTCCCGTCCACCGCCTCCTCCGAGTCGAACGGATCGTCCACCCCGAGGAGGCGCGCGGTGGAGGGGACGAGCTGTCCCGGCCCCATCGCCCCCGCCCCGGAGATGCTGTGCGGCCGGCCCCCGCTCTCCACCTCCACCAGCGCGGCGAGGAGTCCGGCCGGCAGCCCGTGTCGTCGCTCGGCCGCGGAGATGAGCGGCGCCAGCGGCGGGTGAGCGCGAAACGCGCAGTGCGGACGGTGCAGCACGTACCGTCCCAGCGCGCGGACGCGGGCCTGGAGGTGAAACGGGGAGAGGAGGAAGACGTCCGCGCCGCCGACCGCGTTGAGCGTCCCGTTGACCAGGGCCAGCACCACCCCGGCGAGGAGCGCGGCCCGGCCCAGCGCTCGCCGGACGTCGCCGGGGAGCGCGGACCAGGCCCGGGCGATCACCGCCGGAGCCCGGGAGATCAGTCCTCGAGCTCGCCGTGCCAGTACGCCACGTCCCGCAGGAACTTGCGCCAGGACAGGGGCATGCCCGGCTCGTAGGTGAAGGTCAGGTGGAAGGTCTCGGGGAGCCGCTTCGGCTTCACCGGGGTGCTGAGGAGCCCCATCCCCGCCTGCGGGGGCGTGCGTCCCCCCTTCCGCTGATTGCACCCGAAGCAGCAGATCACGACGTTCTCCCAGGTGGTGTGCCCCCCCTGGGCGCGCGGGACCACGTGATCATAGGTGGCGTCCTGGCGGCTGACCCGCGCGGCGCAGTACTGGCATTTCCCGTGGTCACGGGCGTAGACGTTCTCGCGACTGAACTTGATGGCCCGCTTCCGGTTGCGCACGGCGCGCAGGAACCGGATGACGGACGGCATCTTCACCGCGAAGGTGACCGAGCGAACCAGCCGATCCTCGTACTCCTCCACCACCTCCACCTTTCCGAGGAAGAGGAGGTTGATGGCTCGCTGCCACGAGACACGCGCGACTGGCTCGTACCCGGTGCTGAGGACCAGGGTCTCCATGGGCGCGGCATTGTAACCGCTCGGAGGAACGACCGCTCTATGGTGCGGCACCGGCTGCCCGGAAGGCCGCGAGGCGGCGGGAGAGCGCAAGATGTCACAGACGAGTCGGGTGGTGGTCCTGGTTCGCCACGGAGAGACCGAGTGGACCAAGTCGAAGCAGCACACCGGGAGGCAGGACATCCCGCTGACCGAGGCGGGGAGACGGGAAGCCGACCTCCTCCGTCATCGGCTGACCGCCTGGCCCTTCACCCGCGTGCTCGTCAGCCCGATGTCGCGCGCCCGTGACACGTGCGCGCTGGCCGGCCTCGGAGACCGGGCGGAGGTCCGGCCGGATCTGATGGAGTGGGACTACGGCGCTTACGAGGGCCGGACCCGCGCCGACATCCTCCGCGAGCGGCCGGAGTGGAACCTCTGGCGCGACGGCTGCCCTCAGGGAGAGACTGCGGAGCAGGTCGGTGTCCGCGCCGATCGGATCGTCTCCGAGCTGCGGGGAATCGAGGGGGACGTGGTGATCTTCGCCCATGGGCATTTCCTGAGAGTGCTCGCCGCGCGGTGGGTCCATGCGGTGCCGGCCTTCGGGGAGCGGCTCGCCCTCAGCACCGCCTCGGTGAGCGTGCTGGGTCGCGAGCACGCCGCGGAGGTCATCTGGCTGTGGAACGACCTGAGCCACCTGACGCCTGGGGGGTGATGCTCGTCTTGCTCATCACCGGGACCCTCCTCTCCGCGGCGCCGGATGCGCCCGCACTCGGCCCCGGGACGGATCTCCTCGCCCACCCCGCGGGCCGCCGCGGTCGCGCGGAGCCCGTCCCGCCCCTGGTGCTGAGCACCGCGGTCGTTCCCGCGCCGCGCCCGAGGGCGGGGCTGCTCCTCGTGGGCGGTGCGGCGGCGCTCGCCGGGCTCGCGCTGACGATCCCGGCGGTGACCCACCGGGGCTGCGCGCGGTCCGGCCAGTGCGGCGACGGAAGCCAGGCGCTGCTCGCCGGGGGAGTCTTCCTCGTCGGGGCGGCGCTGGTCTCGGTGGCGGATGGCTCCGCGCCGGCGACCGGTGGGACGATGCGAGTGGGCGGGCTGAGCGGGTCCGAGCTCCGCGAACGGCTGGGGCTCGACGTGCGGGTCGGCGCTCCGGGCCCCCGGCGGATGACGCTGCGCTGGACGCCGTTCCGGCTCCCGCGCGGCGGCGGGGTGCGAGTGGGGCTCGCCTTCTAGTGCAGCGTCCGCTGCCCGCGGAGCATCGGGCGCTCCTGCGTCTCCAGCGCGCTCCGCAGCTCGTTCATCTCCAGCGGCTTCTGCAGCCTGGCGACGATGCGCTTGCTGTCCAGCGCCACCCGGTCGACGACGCCGTGCCCGGAGACGAGCATCACGCGGACGTCCGCGCTCTCGCTCCGCTTCTCGAGTGTCTGGAGGAACTCCACCCCGTTCATCACCGGCATCATGAGGTCCAGCAGGACGACGCAGGGTCCGGGCGTGGCCTGAAGCAGCTCCAGCGCCTCGACGCCGTTCTCGGCCGCGACCACCTCGTACCCGTCGGCCCGGAGCCGGTCCTGAATGGACCGGCGGAAGAGGGCCTGGTCGTCCACGACGACGACGGTGAGTGGGTGCTCTCGGCGCATTGGAAGATTCCTTCCTACTCGGACTCCGGGCGGGCTGGCGAGGGGTGGGTCGCAGGGCTCCCCGGCAAGGGCTTCAGGGTGACGAGGGTCACTCCCCACCCGCCCCGCGCCTCGTCGGCCACGGAATGGCGCAGCACGTCGTCGCGGCGGTCCAGGAGGGCCCGGACGCGGCGCCCGAGGGCCCCGGTGCCCTTCCCGTGGACGATCTCCAGCTGAAGGACCCCCGCCGCGCGGCACTCGGGGAGGTAGGCGTCGAGCAGCGCGGGCACCTCACCGGGATGGAAGAGGTGCAGGTCCAGCCGCCCGTCCAGCGGCACCGGAACCGGCCCCTCCTCGTCATCCACCGCCGGCCCCCGCGCGGCCGGCGAGGAACCGGGCCAGGGCCTCGGCCTTGGGGACGAGGGTGTCCACCTCTATCTGCTCGTCCACGGTGTGGAACCCCTTGCCGCGCGGGCCGAGGCCGTCGATGGAGGCGATGCCCATCGAGGAGGTGGTGCTCGCGTCGCTCGCTCCGCCGATGAGCGCGGCTTCCACCGCTCCGAGGCCGGCGGCCCGCGCGGCGCGGGCGTATTCGTCCATCAGAGCGAGGTTCGCCGGGGTGCGCTCCAGCGGATCGCGGTTCACGCCTCCCGAGAGCTCGAGCCGGGTTCCGGGCACCGACGCGGCCGCGCGCTCCGCCGCGTCGCGGAGCCGCTGCACCAGGGCCTCGCCGTCGGCGCATGTCAGGTACCGGATGTCGGCGTGCGCCTCGGCGTGTTCGGGGACGGTGTTCTTCCCGATGCCCCCGGAGATGGTGCCCACGTTGACGGTGACCCCGCGCTCGTAGTCGGTGAGCTGCTGGGCGGCGTCCACCCAGCGCGCCACCGCCCAGACGGCGTTCTTTCCCTCGGCGTGGGCGTTCCCGGCATGTGCCGCCCTGCCCTGCCCGACCACGCTCACGTTTCCGGTGCCCTTGCGGCAGGTGATGATCGCGTCCTGCGCGCGCCCGGACTCGAAGACCAGCGCGGCGCCGCTGCCACCGATGGACCGCCGGATGACGCCCGCGCCCTCGGGAGAGCCCACCTCCTCGTCGGAGACCACCACGATGCGCAGCGGGGGGAGCGCGCCGAGCCCTCCGGGGTACGCCTCGGCGAGGCCGCGGAGCGCGAAGGCCACCACCACCAGTCCGCCCTTCATGTCGAGCACGCCGGGGCCGCGACGGAGCCCCCCGTCCACCCGGTAGCCCTCGAACTTCCCCGGCGGGAAGACGGTGTCCAGATGGCCGATGAGAGCCACCGGCGGAAGGCGGGTGTCGCCCGCGGTGCGGAACACCCAGTGGTCGGCGTAGCGGGTGCTCGGCACCGCCGAGGCCTCGACGCCCGGGAGCGCCAGGAGGTCCCGCAGCCTCCGGCCGACCTCCAGTCCTCCCTCGCGGTTCTCGGTGAAGGAGTTGACCTCCACCAGCCCGCGCAGCGCCTCTTCGAAGGCGTCCTGTCGGCCTCGCCACCATCCGGTCCAGCTGTCGGCAGTCATCAGCCGGTCGGTTTAGCCGAACCACGCCCGAGCGAGCGAGTGATGGTCGACGCCCAGGCCCTGGCATGCTGCTAGCGTGGGACGGGTTCGATGAGCGACGTGGTGAGCAGCACCGCCGGCGAGCTGGAAGTGCACGTGGTCCAGCCGGACGCCGGCCCCCGGCCGCCTCTGCTGGTGGTGTTCAATCACGGGTACGGAGCCTCCGGCGAGGACCTGGTGCCCTTTGTCCCCGAGCTGCTGGAGCGCGAGCCCCGACTCCGGTCGGTGCGCTTCGCCTTCCCCGCGGCCCCGCTGAGCATGGGGGACGCCGGCTGGGGAGACGCGCGGGCCTGGTGGCCGCTGGACTGGGTGAAGCTCTCCACCCTCTCCCGGACCCCTGCCGGGCGCGAGCAGCTCCGGAACGAGGTGCCCGAGGGGCTGGGGTCGGCGCGGCGGAAACTCCAGGGCGCCATCGAGGCACTGCTCGCCGGGACGGGACTCGGGCCGGAGCGGGTGG
>RPRB01000106.1 GCA_003818285.1 Myxococcaceae bacterium | reverse complement strand
TCGGCGACACGCGTCGTTGAAGGCCCGGGAGCGATGTCTCTACCGCGCGCCGACCGGTTCGCGCCACCCGAGCGGGACGTTTCCCCGGCGACGTCTTGCTCGTTCCCGGGCCGAACCTCTTGCCCCCGCCCGCTTGCAGCCGGCGCAACGAAGCCGCATCCTTATGTCCGGGAGTGTGGGTATGCGGTGGAGTGAGCTCGGACGGATGCAGTACCTGGGGCAGACCGAGCTGTCCGGTCAGCCGGTGGAGGTCTTCCGGGCCACGGACGGGACCGTCTTCCAGGTGCGGCGCGACCGCGGCGTCTTCCGCGAGATCCGTCCCGGCGAGCAGCTCGGTGACTTCGAGCGCTGGGACCTGCTGATGCCCGACCCCTTCGGCGCCAGCACCACGACCTGATCAGCTTCGCGGGGGGGTCAACGCCGAAACCACTCGGATCGCTCCGTCCCTCCCTTGCCCTCGCAGCCGATCCCGCTGTCGCTCCTCCATCACGTGACGACGGCCACGCTCAGTCGTCGCTCGGCCGCGATTGCGGCGCGATCATCCGGTCGATCCGAGCGGCCTCGGCGTTAGGTCTCGATACCACGCGAGGCGGTCGATGAACGGGGCCTGGCTCTCGTCGCGCTTGCGCAGCAGTACCTGAGCGACGGTGACGCGTTCGGTCCGGAAGGTGATCGCCGAAGAGGCCAGGTAGAGCCGCCACGCCCGAGCCTTGCGCTTGCCCGCGAGCTGCACCGCCTCGGTGAAGCGTCGCTCCAGGCGGCCCAGCCACTCGAGGAGGGTGCGCTCGTAGTGCGGGCGCATGGTCTCCACGTCGAGCACCTCGAGCCCGGCGCGCTGCGCGGAGGCGATGACCAGGTCCAGCGGAGGCAGGTCGCTGTCGGGAAAGATCTCCTGCCGGATGAAGCCGCCGTGCGTCCGCTGCAGCCAGGGGATGGTGCGGCGCCCGTCACCGTTCTCGGCGATGGCGTGGTTGAGGAGGAGCCCACCCGCGACCAGATGATGCGCGAGCGCGCCGAAATAGCGGTCCAGATGGTCGCGACCGACGTGCTCCATCATGCCCACCGAGGCGATCGCGTCCCAGCGCTCGTCGGGCGGGAGCTGCCGGTAGTCCTGATGCCGGACGTCGGGGATGCCGTCCGGCGGGAGCACTGCCTTCATCCGCTCGCGGGCAAGCTCGAGCTGCGCGTCGCTGAGGGTGATGCCCGTGGCGCGAACGCCATGCATCCCCGTCGCGTGAGAGATCAGCGACCCCCATCCACATCCCACGTCGAGGAACCGGCGACCGGGCCGGAGCGCCAGCTTCCGGCAGATGAGCTCCAGCTTCGCCTCCTGCGCCAGCTCCAGACGATCCGCGCCGCTGGTCCAGTACGCGCACGAGTACACCAGCTGTTCGTCGAGGAAGAGCCGGTAGAACTCGTTCCCGACGTCGTAGTGGTGCTTGATCGCGTCCTCGTCACGGGCGATGGAGTGGCGAGCGGCGGAGCGGAGCAGCTCACCCGCCCGGGCCCCCATCTCGGCGACGAGCCCCGCGGCGAGCGCCGTCGCGGGGAGCGTCTCCGGCCCGGACCATCTGGACGCCTGATCGATGAAGTCGACCAGGTTCCCGTCGACGTCGATGTCGCCGGAGATGAACGCCTCCGCCAGCTTCTCCTCGTTCGGAGGAGGGCCGAAGGCCGCAGCGCCGCGCTCGTGCGGGATCACCAGGACCGGCACGTCCGGCGGGTACACCGGTGGAAGCTCGGTGCCGTCCCAGAGTCGAACCCCGAAAGGACGGTAATTCCCCGACAGCACCGCCTCCACGAGCGAACGGGCGTCCATCTCTTTCCTCCCTCCCACTGGCTTGCGACGGGGCCCCGGTCCACGTCAAGTCGAACCGGATCGTGTCTTCCGCAAGGTGGCGGTTGCGCGATGAATCGCCGCGGCGTTCCGTCCGTCTCCTTGCGCTAGACCCCCGCCGGTGTCCGACGCCGAGGCGGTCCAGCGCAGCGAGTCCTGGTGCACGAGTCACGGTTATCGATGCACGGCTCGTCGGGTGGATCGGCGGGGGACGTGGTGGAGGTGGTGTCCGACGCCGAGGGGCACGGGACGCACGGCCCCCTGAGCCGCTGGGGTGCTGGGCCTGATCGACGGCGCGTTCAGCCACCCGGTGTTTGGCGTGCTCGCGAACATGCACGGCTGATTTCGTTGCGCCGGTCGCCGCCCGGTCGCTACGGGCTGCCAGGCTCCCGGGAGGAACGCCGCGCCGTGATCGACCTCTACTACTGGACCACCCCGAACGGTCACAAGATCACCATCGCGCTCGAGGAGCTGGGCCTCGCGTACCGGATTCGCCCGGTGAACATCGGCAAGGGCGAGCAGTTCGACCCGGCCTTCCTCCGCATCTCGCCCAACAATCGCATTCCCGCGATCGTCGACGACGCGCCAGCCGACGGGAAGGGACCGCTCTCCATCTTCGAGTCGGGAGCGATCCTCACCTACCTCGCCGAGAAGACCGGACGGCTGCTCCCCTCGGATGCGCGCGGAAAGTTCGAGGTGCTGCAGTGGCTGTTCTGGCAGGTCGGAGGGCTCGGTCCGATGGCCGGCCAGAACCACCACTTCGCGCAGTACGCCCCGGAGCCGATTCCCTACGCCATCGACCGCTACGTGAAGGAGACCGCGCGGCTTTACCGGGTGATGGACACCCGGCTCGCGGACCGGCCCTACCTCGCCGGCGACTACTCCATCGCCGACATCGCCAGCTATCCCTGGGTGGCGCCGCACGAGAAGCAACGGATGAACCTGGACGACTTCCCGAACCTCAAGCGGTGGTTCGCGACGATCGCCAAGCGGCCGTCGGTGGAGAGGGCGTACGCGGTCGCCCGGGAGATCCAGGGCCGGCCCCTGGACCCCGAGGCGAAGGAGATCCTCTTCGGCCACGGCGCCGACGCTCAGAAGCGGTAGGCGATCCCGAAGAGGAAGTAGAGGGTGAAGAACGCGTTCCGGGTGCGGTTCCCCGTCGCGAAGGTGGGGCCCATCTTGAGCCGCGCGGTCAGCGCGAGATCGCGCTGCATCAGGTACTCCACCCCGCCGCCGAACAGGATGGGGATGAAGCCTTGGACGGGCGAGGGGTTGAAGGTGATCCAGAACGGCAAGTCGAAGCTGGCGTTGGCCCGGAACACGGGGCTGATGGGAAAGCCGAACTCGAGACCCAGCGGGAAGGTCATCCCCACCACGGTGGTGTTGCTGGGGAAGTAGAGCAGCAAGCCGGGATCGAACCGGAGCGCCATGTCGAACTTCGGCTTGCGAATCAGCTGCCCACGCAGCGTGAACTGGAACTTCAGGCCCAGCACGCCGGTGTCGGTGATCCCCTCCTCGCCGTAGTTGAAGGTGAAGCGCCCGCCCAGATCGAGGGTGGGGCTCGTGCCGTACGCCAGGTCGGCGGAGATGCCCGGCCAGCCGAACTGTCCCCAGATCATCCCCGCGCCGCTTCCCAGGGTCTGCCCCGACATGGCGGACCAGTCCTGCGCCCGCGCATTTGCGGCCACCAGCCCAACGAGCAGCGCCATCCAGACGACGAGTCTCCGCACGCGTTCCTCCTCGGACGTTCCCGGCCCGGCGCACTGCTTTCGCACGCCGGGGTGATGTGGGTTCCAGAGGGGACCGGGTGGGGGTGACGCGGTGCAACGTCGAGCGCGGAAACTTCCACCATTCGCGAGTGGCGCGCGGGGTGGGTGCTCGGTACAGTCCGCCGCACACCTCAGGACTCCGGTCGGGAGCCATCCAGATGACCGTCTCGCGGTCTCGCGCCGTGCTGGCCTGCTGTCTTCTCCTCGCGGCGCTCGCATGGGCGGCGGACGGTCCCCTGAGGCTGAGCACGATTCTCCTCGCGGCGCTCGGATGGGAGGCGGACGCTCCTCTGAGGGTGAGCATGATTCCCACCACGGATCCGTCGCGGATGCTCCGGGACGCCGAGCCGCTGGTGGCGCGCCTGGAGAAGGCCACGGGCCGGACGGTCAGCCTCACCATTCCCCAGAACTACGCCGCGGTGGTCGAGGCGCTGGTCCAGGGACAGGTCGACGTCGCGCACTTCGGTGGCTTCACCTTCGTCCAGGCCAGCAAGCGCGCCGGCGCGGTCCCGCTGGTGCAGCGCGACCGGGATCGCGAGTTCCACTCCAAGTTCATCACCGCCCGCGACGACGTGCGGAGCCTCGGCGACCTCCGGGGCAAGCGCTTCGCGTTCGGGGACGTGAACAGCACCTCTGGACACCTGATGCCCGCCTACTTCATGCGCGAGCAGGGTGTGGATCCCACCGTGGTCGACCGGGCCATCTACACCGGCGCGCACGACGCGACGGCGCTGGCGGTGGCGGAGCGGCGCGTGGACGCCGGGGCCCTCGACGAGGCGGTCTGGGAGCGGCTCACGCAGGAAGGCAAGGTCGACCCGACAAAGGTCCGCGTCTTCTGGACCACTCCGCCGTTCGTCGACTACCTGTGGGCGGCCCGCAAGGAGCTGGACCCCACGGTGGCGAGGAAGATCGCCGACGCCTTCCTCGCGCTGGACCCGGGCAAGCCCGAGGACCGGCCCATCCTCGAGCTCCTCTCGGCCAGAGGCCGGTACGTGACGGTGGATGCGGCGGCGTACGCGCCGCTCCGCGAGGCCGCGGTCCGCGAGGGCCTGCTCCGGTGAGCTTCTCTCTCCACGGCGTGCGCCGTTCCTTCGACGGTCGCGCGGGCCGGGTCGCGGCGCTCGATGGCGTGAGCCTGGACGTCGCGCCGGGCGAGAGGCTGGTGGTTCTCGGCCCCTCCGGCGCGGGGAAGACGACGCTCTTCGGGGTGCTCAACACCACGTTGCGGCCGACCGAGGGGACGGTCCGCTTCGAGGGGCGGGACGTGTCCCGTCTCTCGCAGCGGGCGCTGCGGGCCACGCGCCGGCGCATCGGGACGGTGTTCCAGCAGCCCCGGCTGGTGCCGTCGCTCACCGCGCGACAGAATGCGCTGCTCGGCCGGGTGGGCCACTGGTCGTTCGCCAACGCAGTGCGGGCCTGGGTCCGGCCCTCGCCCGAGGACCTCGAGCGGGTGGACGCGGCGCTCGGGGCGGTGGGGCTCCTCCACCGGGCCGCGGCGCGGGGTGACGAGCTGTCGGGCGGCGAGCAGCAGCGCGTGGCCATCGCCCGGGTACTGGTGCAGGAGCCGACGGCAGTGCTCGCCGACGAGCCATTCTCCTCGCTCGACCCGTCGCTCCGCGAGAGCATGAGCGAGCTCCTCGGCGTCGCAGCGGCGGGCCGCACGCTGGTGGCGGTGATGCACGACGTGGACTTCGCCCTCCGGCACTTCCCGCGGGTGGTGGGGCTCGCCGCGGGCCGTGTCCTGTTCGACGTGCCCGCGGCGCAGGTCACCCCCGAGATGCTCGCGGCGCTCTATCCGCGCGAGGCCCCGGAGCGGCGCCAGGTGCCGGAAAGGGAGTGGGCCGATGCCTTCGCCTGCGTGCGCTGAGGAGCGGACCACGCCCGGTCCTGCAGCGTCCACGCGTCGCTCGACGAACATCCCCGGGCTGCGGGAGGCCGAGCCCGGACGGGCGGCGCCCGCGGCGAGGGCGCTCCTCCGCAGGCGGCGGGTGCAGCTGCTGCTGGTGGGGGCGTTCCTCGCGTGGAGCATCGCCGCCTCGGACGTCTCGCCGGGGGCGCTGGTCGCTCCGGAAGCGCTCCACGGGCTGGGCCGACTGCTCCGCGGGATGGTCCCTCCCGACGTGTCCCTGGGCTTCCTCGGCGTGGTGGCCGTGGCGGTCGGGCGCACCCTGGCCATCGGCATCGCCGGGACGGCGCTGGCGGTCCTCCTCGCGGTCCCGCTCGGTATCCTCGCCACGCCGCGTCTCTTCCGCCCGGGTGCGCTGGCCGCCGGCAGGGGTCCCTGGGCGGTGGTCCTCTTCGCGGCGCACCTCGCCGCGCGGGCGACGCTCCGAGTCTTCCGCGCAGTGCCGGACCTGCTCTGGGCGCTACTCTTCGTGGTGGCGGTAGGCCTTGGGCCACGGGCGGGTGCGCTCGCGCTCGGTGTCTCCTATGCCGGGGTGCTGGGCCGGGTATTCGCCGATCTCCTCGAGGACGTGGAGCCCTCCGCGGCCGAGGCCCTCGTCGCGTCGGGGGGCCGCCGCGCGTCACTGGTCCTCTTCGCGCTGGTTCCCCAGGCCTTGCCCGGGCTGGTGAGCTACGGCCTGTACTCCCTCGAGTGTGCGATCCGCTCGGCGTCGGTCCTGGGCTTCGTCGGCGCGGGGGGAATCGGCCAGGAGATCCAGCTCTCGATGCGTCTGTTCGAGTACCGCCAGGTGTCGACGTTGCTGCTCGCGCTCCTCGGTCTGATGCTGGCGGGGGAGGCCGCGAGCCGGCTGCTGCGCCGAGCGACCCGGAGCGTGCGAGTCACCGGTCGGCCTCCCCTCACCGGCCGCGGCAGGAAGCTGGTGACCCTGGCGACGCTCGTGGCAGTGGTCCTCTCCTTCCGCGCCACGGAGTTGCTCGGCAGCGCCGACGACGGCCTCCTCGCGCGGATGGGGCGATTCGCCGCCCAGCTGTTCCCCCCGGATCTCTCCCTGAGCTTCCTCGCTGCGCTGCGCGAGCCGCTGCTCCAGACGCTGGCCGTGGCGGGCGCCGGCACGCTGCTCGGGATGGTGCTCGCCGCCGCGCTCGCGCCGCTGGCCAGCGCCGGGCTGATGCTCCGCCGTCCCGGTGCACCGGGTCGCCCGGGGGTGCTGGACCTGCTCGCGCGGCTGCTGCACGTGACTGCCCGGTCCTCGCTCGCCGTGCTCCGCGCTATCCCCGAGCTGCTCTGGGTCCTGCTCTGCATCGTGGCGGTGGGCTTCGGACCCTTTGCCGGCGTGCTGGCGCTGGGACTGCACACCGCCGGGGTCCTCGGACGGCTCTGGGCCGAAGCGCTCGATGAGGCGCCGGCCGACCCCGTCGAGGTGCTCGAGGCCGCGGGCGCGAGCGCCCCGGTCTGGAGCCTGTGGGGAGCCTGGCCGCAGGCGCGGCCGCTGGTCGCGAGCTACGGGCTGCTCCGCTGGGAGTTCAACCTCCGCGTGTCGGCGCTGGTCGGGTTCCTGGGGGGCGGCGGCCTCGGCCTCAGGCTCTACAACGCCATTCAGCTGGGCTTCTACGACCAGGTGAGCACGACGGTGCTTCTCATCCTCGGACTGGTGATGCTGAGCGATGCCGTCTCTGACGCGGTCCGGCGAAGCTGGCTGGCACCTGCGACGCTCCGCCGCGACACGGCGCGGCCCGTCGATTCCTCCCTCGCGCTGCAGGCCGGCGGGCTCGCAGCCTGAAGGAGGCCGGCGCTCCCCACGCGGCGGCCGGCGTTCGACGAAGCCGCCGAGGTGCCCGAAGCCGCCGAGGTGCCAGACACCTCGTTACTGGCCTCGTTACTGCCCGCCGAGGTGCCAGACACCTCGTTACGGGACACCTCGTTACGGGCGGTGCGAGGCATCTCCGATGACCGAACCCCTCGTCACGCGTTGTGGCGCCCGCCTTGTCGCGCTTCATGGTGCCTGGCGCTTCGTGGTGCCAGACACCTCGTGAGGGCTTGAGTCCCGGGCTCGTGGGCTCGCGGCGTGCCCGTGGACCGACACTCGGGCCGCCGGTCGTTGCGCGAATTGTTTCCCAACGATCTCCGCTCCCTCTCGAGGGGGATGACGCTCGGCGTCAGCGCTCCGTGCTTCTTGACACCCGGGTGCACGGCGGTCAGCGTTCGGCTCCGTCGCGGAACGAATTTTCGATGGAGGGGCCCATGCACGTGGACCGCCGAACGTTCCTCAAGGGTACCGCCGCCGTCGGTGGAGCGCTGGGACTGGGAGTCTTCGATCTCTCAAAGGCCCGCGCCGAGATGCGGGAGCTCAAGATCGCGCGCACCACCGAGACGCGCAGCACCTGTCCGTACTGCTCGGTGTCGTGTGGGGTCATCATCCACACGCTCGGGGACAAGTCCAAGAACGTGAAGGGCTCGGTTGTCCACGTCGAAGGGGACCCTGATCACCCCATCAATCGCGGCACGCTCTGTCCCAAGGGCATTACCCTGAAGGACAACATCCAGCACCCCGGACGTCTGACCACGCCCAAGGTGCGCCGCCCCGGATCGGACAAGTGGGAGGAGATCTCCTGGGAGGCCGCGTACGCCGGGATCGCCCGCCACATCAAGGACACCCGGGACAAGACCTTCGTCGCCACCAACGCGAAGGGCGAGAGGGTGAACCGCACCCCTGGCATCGTGATGATCGGGGGCTGCACCGACACCAACGAGTTCAACTTCCTGCAGTGGAAGGTCAGCGCCGGCCTCGGAGTCACGTACCGAGACACGCAAGCACGAGTATGACACGGCCCAACGGTGGCCAGTTTGGCCGCCACGTTTGGTCGCGGTGCGATGACGAACGGGTGGGTGGACATCAAGAACGCGGACGTCGTCTTCGTGATGGGAGGTAACCCGGCCGAGAATCACCCCTGTGGATTCAAGTGGGCGCTGGAAGCCAAGAAGAACCGAGGAGCGAAGATCGTCGCGGTGGATCCGCGGTTCCAGCGGACGGCCGCGGTCGCTGACGTCTACGCCCCGGTTCGGGCAGGCTCGGACATCGCCTTCCTCCACGGCATCATCCGCTACGCCCTTGAGACCAAGCGGTACCACGCCGACTATGTGAAGGTTCACACCAACGCCACGTACATCGTCGGCGAGAAGTACGGCTTCCAGGACGGCCTGTTCAGCGGCTTCGACGAGAAGAAGGGCGAATACGACAAGGCCGCCTGGGGCTACGAGCCCGACGCGCAGAGCAAGGCCTACGGGGTGGACGAGACGCTCCAGAACCCGCGGTGCGTCTTCCAGCTGCTGAAGAAGCACGTCGACCGCTACACCCCGGAGATGGTGGAGAAGATCTGCGGCACGCCCAAGGCCCAGTTCCTGAAGGTCGCCGAGATCGTCACCTCCACCGGGAACGCGGAGAAGGTCGGCACGATCCTGTACGCGCTGGGCTGGACCCAGCACTCGACCGGGGTGCAGATCATCCGCGCCGCGGCGATGCTCCAGCTCCTCCTGGGCAACGTGGGCCGTCCCGGCGGCGGGGTGAACGCGCTGCGCGGCCACTCCAACATCCAGGGCGCGACGGACATGGGGGGGACCTTCGACATCCTCCCCGGCTACCTGAAGACGCCCAACGGGGCGCTGACCGACCTGGCGACGTACCTCGACAAGAGCACGCCCTGGACGCTGAACAAGATGGCCTGGGCGTCCATGAACTACTGGAGCAACTACCCGAAGTTCATGGTCTCGCTCCTCAAGGCGCTCTACGGAAAGACCGCCACCAAGGACAACGACTTCGGCTACGCGTGGCTCCCCAAGGCCGACGGTAACTACTCCTGGGCGTACATGTTCGACGACATGTACCGCGGCCACTCCATGCGGCTCGGGGGCAAGGAGCCGGGGCCGGAGGGCTTCATCTCCTTCGGCATGAACCCGGTGGGCACCGGGCCCAACTCCGAGAAGATGGTCGCCGCCCTCGCCAAGCTGAAGTGGCTGGTGATGGTCGAGAACCAGGAGACCGAGACCGCCGTCTTCTGGCGGGCGCCGGCGGAGCTGAAGGGCCCACCCGCCTCGGAGATCAAGACCGAGGTCTACCTCCTTCCGGCGGCGAACTTCGCCGAGAAGGACGGCACGTTCACCAACTCCGGCCGGTGGATCCAGTGGAAGTGGAAGGCGGTCGATCCTCCCGGTGACGCCAAGAGCGACCAGGAGATCATCGCCCGCATGTTCCTCGCCGTGCGCGAGCTCTACAAGAAGGAGGGCGGCGCGCTTCCGGAGCAGGTGCTCAACGTCTCCTGGTCGTACACCAGCAACACCCATCCGGACCTGGCCGAGGTGCTCAAGGAGATCAGCGGCAAGGCGCTCGCGGACCTCACCGAGCCACCGAAGGACCCCAAGTCCAAGGAGCCGCCGAAGGTCCTCAAGACCGCCGGACAGCAGGTCGACGGGTTCGGGCAGCTGCGCGACGACGGAAGCACGATGTGCGGCAACTGGCTGCACTCGGGCTGCTACACGGAAGCCGGGAACCTCACGATGCGCCGGAACAACGCCGATCCGCTCGGGCTGGGGATGTTCCCCCAGTGGGCCTTCAGCTGGCCCGCCAACCGGCGCATCATGTACAACCGCGCGTCCGCCGACGCGGCCGGCAAGCCCTGGGACCCCAAGCGCGCGGGAATCCAGTGGAACGGCGAGAAGTGGGTGGGTGACGTCCCCGACATCAAGCCCGACTCCCCGCCCGGACAGTTCGGGGCGTTCATCATGCTCCCCGAGGGCGTGGCACGACTCTTCGCCCCGGTGCTCAACGACGGGCCTTTCCCCGAGCACTACGAGCCGGTGGAGGCGCCGGTGGAGAACGCGCTCCACCCCAAGGTGAGCGCCAGCCCGGTGGTGAAGCGGTTCACCAGCGACAAGGACACGTGGGGGAAGGCGTCGGACTACCCGATCGTCTGCACCACGTACCGTCTCACCGAGCACTTCCACTACTGGACCAAGCACCAGGAAGGTGGGCGGCTCAACGAGGTCCAGCCGGGCATCTTCTTCGAGATCCCGGAAGGACTGGCCCAGGAACGAGGGATCAAGAACGGGGAGATGATCCGGATCAGGTCCGCCCGAGGGGCCATCACCGGCCCGGCGATGGTGACCCGCCGGATGCCCCACTTCGATCTCGACGGAAAACGGATCTGGCAGATCGGCTTCCCCATTCACTGGGGATTCAGCGGCGACGCCAAGCATGCCGGCCCGCTCGCGAACCTGATCACGTCCTG
The DNA here is from genome assembly GCA_003818285.1 of Myxococcaceae bacterium. Taxonomy (GTDB): domain Bacteria; phylum Myxococcota; class Myxococcia; order Myxococcales; family Myxococcaceae; genus RPRB01. The sequence continues at coordinate 4,586 of RPRB01000106.1, read as the reverse complement.
GGCGATCGACCCCAACACCTGGACCCCCGAGTACAAGGCCTTCCAGGTCCAGGTGGAGAAGGCCGACACCGGGGAGAAGACGAAACCGGGTGACCAGGGCGAACCGGCGAAGAAGCCCGAGGGGAGGGCCTAGCCATGGCGATTCCCGGTCTCGAGGTCATCCAGTCCTCCGCGTCGCTCCGGGGCACCGGTTCCGGCCAGCGGACCATGCCCAACGTCGCCAAGCTCATCGACACCTCCACCTGCATCGGCTGCAAGGCGTGCGAGGTGGCCTGCCAGGAGTGGAACGATCTCCCCAACGCCAAGACGGTCCAGCAGGGCAGCTACCAGACGCTCCCCACGCTGAACGCCAACTTCTGGAACCTCATCAAGTTCACCGAGACGGAGGTGGACGGGAATTTCAGCTGGCTGATGCGCAAGGACCAGTGCATGCACTGCGCGGATCCGGGCTGCCTCAAGGCCTGCCCGGCTCCCGGGGCGATCGTCCAGTACTCCAACGGCATCGTCGACGTGAACCCCGATCTGTGCATCGGCTGCCGGCTCTGCGAGACCGGCTGTCCGTTCGACGTGCCGCGCTTCTCGGAGAAGACCGGGAAGATGTCCAAGTGCACGCTCTGCGTGGACCGGACGACGGTGGGCCTGGAGCCGGCCTGCGTGAAGGCCTGCCCCACGGGCTGCCTGCACTTCGGCACCAAGGCGAACATGATCGAGCTGGGCAACGAGCGAGTGAAGCAGCTCAAGGCCGACGGGTACGCCGCCGCCACGCTCTACGATCCGCCGGGCGTGGGCGGCACCGGGGTGCTCACCGTTCTCAAGTACGGCGACAAGCCGGAGCTCTACGGCCTTCCCAAGGACCCGACCGTTCCCAAGTCGGTCCGCTTCGTGAAGAGCTACCTGCGGCCGCTCGGGCTGCTCGGCATCGGGGTGGTGGTGGTGGGCCTGGTCGGTCACTACCTCAAGTTCGGTCCCCGCGCCCCTCCCAAGAATCCGCCGTCCTCACCCCCACCCCCCGTGGCCTGAACAGCGAGGAGAGACGACATGGCCGAGTCCCTGCGCGTCCCCGCACACTCCAGCGCCGACCCCGGAATCCTCGCCGCCCAGTCCCGGGAGGACCTGGTCGTCGGCGAGGAGGTGGTTCGCTTCCGCTACTACACCCGGGTGGTGCACTGGGGTGTGGCGCTGACCTTCTTCGTCTGCCTCTTCACCGGGCTGCCCATCTGGACCCCCATCTTCGGCTGGATGGCGCCCCTGTTTGGCGGGCTGCACGTCTGCCGCTGGCTCCACCCGTGGACCGGCGTGGCCTTCTCCGTCTTCGCCCTCCTCCAGTTCGTGCACTGGGCGGGCGAGATGCGGATGACCGAGGCCGACAAGCGCTTCACGAAGCTGAAGAACTTCCTCACCTACATGCGCTGGCAGGGGCACGACGAGGAGATCGGAAAGTTCAACGGCGGCCAGAAGAGCCTGTTCTGGCTGAGCAGCCTGGCCTCCCTCGCGCTGCTGGCCACCGGAGTGGTCCTGTGGTGGCCCAACTTCTTCTCCGGCCCCTTCCGTGAGGCGTCGTGGGTGTTGCACGACGTGGCCTTCATCCTCTTCTTCCTCCTGGTTCTCGGGCACATCTACCTGACCATCGCCGAGCCGGGAACGTTCGCGGGAATGGTGAAGGGCACCGTGACGAAGGCGTGGGCCCGTCTGCACCATCCCGCCTGGTACCGCGAAGTGACCGGTGACCGACGCCGCTGACCGTCTCCAGGCGCGCTTCGAGCAGCGGGCGGCCCGGGCGGAGGCCCTGGCGGAGACGCCGTCCTCCGGCGTGGAGCCGCTGCGCTTCGCCGCGGGTCTTTTCCGGGCACAGGCCCGGGCCGCCTCCGGGGTGCTCCAGGAGCACGGGCGCCGGGGGCTGAGCGGCACCCTCGAGGAGGACCTGCCGCGGGTCGAGGGCGCCCTGCGTTCGGTGCTCCGCTTCCTGGCGGAGTCGGGCCCGCTGGCGCTCCGCGACGGAGCTACGAGCCGCGCTGCCGAGCCCCCGGAGCTCTTCGCCGCGCGCCTGCGGACCGCCTGGAGGGGTGGTCCGGAGGAGCGGCAGGATTTCGTTTCCCACGCCGTGCTCAGGGCCTATGCCGAGGCGCTGGTGCACGCCGGAGTCGAGCTGGATCGCCCTCGCGAGCCGGGCAGCGGGCGGTGTCCCGCCTGTGGCGCGCCACCGAGCATCTCCTTCCGCCGGTCGATGCCCGGCTCCGATGGCGCCGCGCGCTTCCTGGGATGCGGTCTGTGCGGGACCGAATGGCAGACCAACCGGATCCGCTGCCCGAGCTGCGGCGAGACAGATCCCCAGCGGCTGCCAGGCTGGCAGAGCGAGGCATTCCCCGTGGCGCGCGTGGAGGCCTGCGAGACCTGCCAGCGGTACGTGAAGTCGGTGGACCTCTCGCTCGATGGACTTGCCGTGCCGGAGGTGGACGAGCTGCGCTCGCTCTCGCTCGACCTCTGGGCCGTCGAGCGCGGCTACGTGCGGCTCGAGCCGGGTCTGGCCGGGGTCTAGGAGCCCTCCCCCGGGAGGCTCGCGGAGCGGCGCAGGAGCGCCGCGCGTCCAGGCTCAGCCGAGCTGCGGGAGGCCGACCGGCTCGGGCGGCGGGGGAGGCAGCAGCTCGGTCCAGGCGGTGGACATCGCGTCCTGGCCCCAGCCGAGGAACCAGCCCTCGCCACGGAAGAGCGACCCGCCGGGTGTCTCCACCCGGACGAGCGCCCCGGAGCCCTCGGGGGCGCCGACCTCCATGCGCCAGGCGGAGAGCGTCACCGAGCTCTCGCGCAGGCGGATCGGCACCCGCTCCGGGGGGCTCGCCAGCGGCTCGGTCAGTCCGGCAATGCGTCGAGGGGGAGTCGCGGTCACGTGGGTCAAGGTAGCACCCTGGCCCGAACCGGCAACGGTCTCCATGGGAAGCGGTGGGTCCTGCGCGCACGTTCCCCCCACGCCGGGGGCGATGCCACCATGCCCGGAGTCTTGGACGCGCGCCGACTCGCACGGGCACTCGCCCTGTTGGCCCTGGCCTGCGGCACGGGGACCATCACCGGCCCGGGCGGGAGCACGGGGGGGCCCCCGCCTCCGGAGAACCATTCGCCGGAGATCACGGTCGCTCCGGCGCCCACCGCGACGCCAATCACCGAGGGCGGGTCGACGCTGCTCTCCGTCACGGCGGACGATCCCGACGGCGATTCCCTCGGCTACGCGTGGACGCAGACCTCGCCGGCCAGCCCCGCGGGGAGCTTCAGCTCGCGCACGATTCGCAACCCCGTCTGGACCGCGCCGGCGGTCGCGCAGGACACGGTCTTCACCTTCACGGTCACCATCACCGACGGAGAGGGCGGATCGACCTCGCAGACCTGCCAGGTCACGGTGACCCACCTCACGGTGAATCGGCCGCCCAACGTGTCGGCGAGCATCGCGGTGTCCCCCTCGATGCCGGTGGCCGGGGAGCCGGTCACCCTCTCCATCACCGCGAGCGACCCGGACGGCGACCCGCTCACCATCGCCTGGGTGCAGACCGCGCCCAGCTCGCCGGGGACCTTCGGGAGCCCCTCCAGCGCATCCACCACCTGGATCTCCCCGGAGCTGGGGGTGGACTCGCTCGGGTTCACGTTGCAAGTCAGCGTCGCCGACGGTCACAACCCGCCTGCGGTGCGCCAGGTGACGGTGACGGTGAGCACGCCGTCGTACGCGAGCGACATCCGCGGGATCTGGAATTCAACATGCATGCCCTGTCACGACACCACCCAGGCCAAGGGCCAGCTCGACCTCACGGCAGCCGCGAACGTCGCCCTGGTGAACGTCGCGATGGTCGCTTCCTGCAGCGATGGGATACGCGTGGTGCCCAATCTGCCGAACAGCTCCGGTCTCATGGACAAGCTGCTCGGGACCAGCTGCGGGACGAGGATGCCAGAAGGCGCGGCATCGCTTTCCGCCGGTGAGCTGGTCATGATCCGGTCCTGGATCCTCCGGGGCGCGCTCGACAACTGACCGGACGGTCCGTTCTCAGACCCGGTGGGTGAGCTCCGGTGCGGCGAAGAGCGCGTGGGCGAGCGCTTCCGCCTCCTCCGGATGACGCGGGCGACGGATGGCGCCCACGACGAACGGGGCGCGCTTCACCGCCTCGGGAATGGGCTGGTCGCCGATCATCACCACCACCCGGACGTTAGGAGGTGGCGGGTTGCGGCGGAGGTTGAGGACCAGCGCCAGCCCGCGGCTCACGGCGGAGGCGAGGTCGACGAGCACGAGCACCTCTCCGAGGATGCCGGGCAGGATGCTGAGCGCGGCCTCGCCATTGCCAGCGAGGAACGGCTCCCAGCCGTGCTCAATCGCCGCGATGGCCAGGGCGTTGCCCAGATCGAAGCTCGCGTCCACCACCAGCAGCGTCCGCGTCTCCTCCGTCGCCTGCATGGCACCCAGTTTAGGGTGTCAGCGGATTTCTCTGACAAGAGTGAACATGCGTCACGGGACAGGACCGCCCCAGGGGGAGCGGCACGCACCTCGGGCGCGCACCTCTCACCCGTCCGCCTTGCCGGACGTGGGCTCGGCCTCCCCGAGAGATTTCACC
>RPRB01000105.1 GCA_003818285.1 Myxococcaceae bacterium | reverse complement strand
CGGCCGGGGAAGCGCGGCTGCTCGAACTCGGCGAAGAAGTCGAAGATCGGCGCCTGCTGGTCGATGTTCCACAGCGCGGGGAGGAATGCCCAGCCCACCTTCCCCCGGAGGGTCAGCTTCCGCAGGTCGCCGAGGAAGTTCCGGTCGGTGTACTCGGCGATGAGCCGGTACTCCTGCCGGACCGGGTCCACCCCGATGCCCCCGCCGTAGCGGATGGTGTGGAAGGGGGCCTCACGCACGTCCACCACCACCGGGATGATGGCGTTCTCGCGGTCGGGCCTGCCGGTGGTCACCTTCACCGCCCCGAACACGCCCATCTGGAAGACCCGCTTCTGCGCCTCCGCGAGCGCCTTCTCGCTGAACCAGGCGCCCTTCCAGATGGCGCCCTGCGCCTGGTCGATGATGTAGCGGACCTGCACCGAGGGCCTGGGCCCGGTGGCGACGAAGATGTTGCCGAACTTGTAGCGGAGGCCGGGCACGCAGACGAGCCGGACCCGCGCGGTCTGGTCGGTCGTCTCCACGAAGACCTCGCCGTGAACCTCGGCCTCGGCGTACCCGAGCTCGCGCAGCGCGCCGGCCACCTCGCGCTTCACGCCCTCCCAGCGGTCCTCCTTGAGGATCTCGCCGACCTTGACCGGGACGCTGCGCCGGACACGCTGCTGGAAGTCGGGAGGAAGGTCGTCCAGGCCCTCGATGTCGATGGCGCTGAGCTTGGTGGGCTTGCCCTCGTTGACCTGGACCGTCAGCGCGACGCCGTCGCCCTCCTTCCGCACCTCCTCGTCCACCACCTGCGCCTGGTAGAAGCCCTGCGCCTGGTAGTACCGCTCGATGCGACGCAGGTCGGCCTGCCAGGCGATCGGGTCGAAGTAGGGCGTGGCAGCGAATGGCCACCACGACGGCCCGGTGGTCAGGATGTGGTCCTCGATGTCCCCGGCCGAGACCTCCTTGGTGCCCTCAATCTTGAGCGAGCGGACCGGTGGTTCGTCCGGCTTGGGTTGCTTCCCCGCGCAGGCAGCGAGCACCAGCGCGAGCAGCGCCCCGAGCCCCTGGGCCCGCCCCCGGTTCATGCGCCGGTGAGTCGGCCCGCGGCCTGGGTCAGGGACCGCAGCCGTGCAGCCGCCTCCCGGACGTCCTCCCGGCCCTCCAGCTCCTCCACCGGGGCTGCGATGCGATACGCCCAGTTGGCGTCCCCGAACGAGCCGGGGAGGTTGATGCGCTCGGTCTCGCCGAGCACGTCCTGCCAGGGCAGGACACACAGGCGCGAGGCGGCGTGCTCGCAGGCGGCCAGCAGGCGGGTGTGCACCTCCGGCGTGAACTGGGCGGGGGGCGGGCGGAGACCCTCGAACTCCGGCCAGGCCTCGGAGGCAGCGGCGCGCTCGGCGTCGTCCAGGGCCTCCCACCACTCGCGCGCGGTCTCGGTGTCGTGGGTGCCGGTGGTGACCAGCGACACCTCCGGAAACCCATGCGGATTCCGGTAGACGCGATCGTCCTTCTCCCAGCGGAGCACCCGGTAGCCGGGGATCTGCAGCTCCGCGAGGGTCTTCCTGACGAACGGCGGGACGACGCCCAGGTCCTCGGCCACGATTCCGCTGCCCTCCGAGAAGAGCCGGAAGATGCGTTCACCCAGCCGTTGCTGCACGGGCTCGTCCGGCGGGAGGAAGCGTCCCTTGGGAGTCTTCTCGTCCCGGATCCACTGGCGGAAGTACCCCACCGCGTGGTCCACCCGGCGGAGGTCGTAGTCCGCCGCGGCGTGGAGGGCCCGGAGCCGGAGCCAGCCCCAGTCGTCCCTCTCCATCGCCTCGAAGTCGAAGTAGGGGAGCCCCCAGTCCTGTCCGGTGTCCGAGAACTCGTCCGGAGGAACCCCCAGCCGCGCATCCCGGCGCAGGTAGCGGGGGTTCGCCCAGGTGTCGGCGCTGTCCTGACCGATGATGAACGGCTCGTCACCGGCCAGGAGCACCCCCTGCTCGCGGGCGACGGCCCGGACCGAGTTCCACTGTTCCTGGGCGACGAACTGGAGCCAGGCATGAAAGCGGATCCGGTTCGCCAGCCGGTCGGCGGCGGCGGCGAGCGCCTGGGGCTGCCGGTCGCGGACTCCCCGGGGCCACTCCCACCAGGGACGCTGCTCCTGGTCCTCTGCCATGGCCGCGTAGAGGGCGTAGCTCTCCAGCCAGACCGCGCTCTGTCGCTGGTAGGCCTCGAAACGCCCTCCGGGGTCGGTCCCTCGCTCCTCGAAGCGCCGGAAGGCGGTCCACAGCGCGGCCCACTTCACCCGGATCACCGAGGGGTACTTCACGCGGTGCGCCGCGCGCGCCTCCTCGAGGAGCCAGCGCTCCTCGTCCGAGAGGGTCGACACGCCGCCTGCGTCCCGGTACTCGGGAACGGAGTCCAGATGGATGAACAGCGGATTCAGTCCGAAGGCGCTCCGGGTCGCGTAGGGGCTCACGTCGCCCCGGGCGGTGGGGAGCAGCGGGAGCATCATCCACAGCCGCTGGCCGGCGCCCCGGAGGAACCGGATCCAGCGGTCGGCGGCCCCGAAGTCGCCGATCCCGAAATCGTCGCGGCTCCTGAGCGAGAACACGGGAAGCAGCACGCCCGAGACGCGTCCGGTGTCGAACATGGTCGCCCGAATCTGCACCGAACGCACCTCGACGCAATCGACCCGCTTCGGGGGAGCAGGACGTGGCCTGGACAGTGAACATAGCCGGGGCTCCCGGAGATCCGCTCCCTCATTCCTTCTACGAGCGTCCGGCGCGAGTGGTCGCGCGCGCGCTGCTCGGCAAGGTGCTGGTGCACGCGGGGCGGGCGGGGCGCATCGTCGAGACCGAGGCCTATGTCGGCGCGCACGACCTCGCGTGCCACGCGGCGCGCGGCCGCACCGCCCGGACCCAGATCCTCTGGGGTCCGCCGGGGCGGGCGTACGTGTACTTCATCTACGGGATGCACTGGTGCTTCAACGCCGTCACCGGACGGGAGGGGCGGCCGGCGGCGGTGCTGGTGCGGGGCCTCGAGCCGGTCGCGGGCTTCGACGGACCGGTGCGGCTCGACGGACCGGGCCGGCTGTGCCGCGCACTGGACATCACCGGCGCGCAGAACGGGGCGGATCTGGTCACGTCGGGGCTGCGCATCCTCGATGCGCCCGGGGTGCCCGGCCGCGCCGCGGAGCGGGGACCGCGCATCGGGGTGGACTACGCCGAGGAGTGGGCCGAACGGCCCCTGCGCTTCTGGGTCCGGGGAAGCCCCGGGGTCAGCCGGGGACGTCGGTCCCGCGCCGTACCATGACCTTCCCATGGCGGACCCTCGTCAGACGAGTGGCGCGATGGACGACCTGGTGGAGTTCGACTTCGAGGTTCCCCAGTGCAGCCACTGCGGGGTGAGCCTCCTGACCCGTGACCAGCCGGAGGCCAGCCTGGTGGTGGCGCCCGACGGGTGCGTGCTGCACTGGTTCTGCGCCTATCCCCAGGGGTTCACCGCCGAGCGCGGACCGCCCCGGCTGCCCAGCTGCCCCTCGTCCCACGAGCACCTCGACGTGGGCTGGTAGCTGCTCGGGGAGCGGTCGCCGGGCGCCGCCAGTGGTAGACCTCGTGCCCCTCGACCCATCTCAGGAGCACTCTCGTGCGCCTCCGTCCCGGTCTCCTCTCCGCCGTCGTCACGCTCGCGCTGCTCGGCTGCGAGCGGAAGCAGGCCCCCGCCCCGTCGCCGACCCCCGCCCCGGCAGCACCCGCCCCCGCGCAGTCCGCCACCGGGCCGCTGCTCATCGGGACGGTCGGCGCGCTCACCGGGCCCGAGGCGCACTTCGGCAGCGAGAGCCGGAACGGCGCGCAGCTCGCGGTGGAGGAAGCCAACGCCGCGGGCGGCATCCAGGGACGGCAGCTGGTGCTCCGGTCGTACGACTCTCAGTCCAAGCCCGAGGAGGCGGCCAACGCCATGACCCGCCTGGTCAACCAGGACCGGGCGCTCTTCGTGGTCGGCGAGAACCAGAGCAGCCTCAGCCTGGCGATGGCTCCCGCGGCGGCGAAGGGGGAGGTGCCGATGATCGCCCCCTCCTCGACCAACCCGCGCGTCACTGCGGAGGGGGGCCCGTACGTCTTCCGGGTGTGCTTCACCGACACCTTCCAGGGACAGCTGCTGGCCCGCTACGCCCGCGAGACGCTGAAGGCCGAGCGGGTCGCGATGCTGGTCGACCAGAAGAGCGACTACGCGGTCGGGCTGGCCAAGGTGTTCGCCACCCGGTTCGGCGCGCTCGGCGGGAAGATCGTCGCCGAGGAAGCGTACGCCAAGGGAGACACCGACTTTCGCGCGCAGCTCACCCGAGCGAAGGCCGCCCGTCCCGAGGTGCTCTTCATCCCCGGCTACTACAGCGACGTGGGCCCCATGGCCCGACAGGCGCGCGAGCTGGGAATGCGGCTGACGCTCCTGGGCGGCGACGGATGGGACTCGGGAGACCGGCTCGGGCAGCTCGGGGGGTCGGCGGTGGAGGGGGCGCTGTACTCGACGCACTTCGCCCCGGACAACCCCGGTGGGCGCGTGCAGGGCTTCATCGCCCGGTACAAGGCCCGGTTCGGAAACGTGCCGGACGCGCTGGGCGCGCTGGGCTACGACGCGGCCCGGGTGGGGATCGACGCGCTCCGGCGCTCGAGTGGCGTGGGCGGACCGGCGCTCCGCGAGCAGGTCGCCCGGACCCGCGACTTCGACGGCATCACCGGGAAGATCACCCTCGGGCCGGAGCGGGACGCGGTGAAGCCGGCAATCATCGTGAAGCTGGTGAAGGGCCAGCCGGTGTTCGCTGCCGAGGTCTCTCCGTAGCGTTCGATCTCGGCGGACCCGCGGGCCAGGCTGGACAACCCCCCGGGAGGCGGTCACCGCCGACATCGTCCGCAGACTCGACGAGCCGTCGCTTGACCTCCGCGCTCCCCCCTGACAGACGTGGGAGCTTCCCATGACGCAGACCAGCGTGGAGGACGACCGCGAGCTGCTGGCCCGAGCGCAGGCCGGGGACATGTCCGCCTTCGAGGCCCTGGTGGACCGCCACGAGGAGAAGGTCTACGGCCTCGCCCTCCGGATGACCCGCAGCGAGGCCGATGCGGCGGAGATCGCTCAGGACACCTTCCTCTCCGCCTACCAGCACCTGAGCGAGTTCCGCGGCGAGGCGGCGTTCGGGAGCTGGGTCCACCGCATCGCGGCGAACAACGCCCTCATGCGCCTGCGGCGCCAGAAGGTCCTGGACATCGTGAGCGACGACCTCGCCGGGCCGGAGTTCACCGACCGGGGAAGCCTCGCCGAGGTACCCGAATCGGACTGGAGCAAGCGCGCCGACGACAAGATTCTCGACGAGGAGCTGGGGCGGGCCATCCGGGAGGCCACCGACGCGCTCCCCGAGGGGTACCGGGAGGTGTTCCTGCTGAAGGACCTGGAGGGGCTCTCGTATGAGGAGATCTCCGAGATGGTGGGCATTTCCATACCCGCGGTGAAGAGCCGGCTCCACCGGGCCCGCCTGGCCCTCCGAGAGGCGATCGACGCCTTCTACAAAGAAGTGTGAAACCGAGGCCCGTCCCGAGCATCATTGGGGCTGTCCCGCCAGTCACACATGTTCAACTGCAAGGAATCCATCGACTCGCTGCTCCCGTTCCTCGAGGGTGAGATGTCTCCCGAGGACGAGGAGCACCTCCGCCAGCACCTCAACGGCTGCCCGCCGTGCGTGGAGTTCGTGAACACCTACCGCGCCACGTCGGGGCTGTGCCGGAAGGCGCTGGTCAAGTCGATGCCGCCCGAGGTGGCCGGACGACTCCGGGCCTACCTCCGCAGCAAGCTCGAGACGAAGTGAACCTCCGGGGGATGGAGCTCGCGGAGCTCTCCCGCGCGCTCGCTCCGCTCGGTCCAACGCCCCTCGCCGTCCGCAAGCTGTTCGCCCGCGTGCACGCGCACGGGGCGGAGACGCTCGACGACCTCCGTGCGACGGAGCAGGTCCCTCGCGCGGTCCGGGACCACGTCCTCGCGCACGCCCGGCTGCACTCGCTCTCGGTGGTGGAGCGGCGCCGGGCCGACGACGGATTCGTGAAGTACCTCTTCCAGTCGCCGCTCGGTGGGCGCGTCGAGGCGGTGCGCATTCCCCTCTTCGACACGAAGTACGTGGTCTGCGTGTCGAGCCAGGTGGGTTGCGCCCTGGCCTGCGACTTCTGCGCGACCGGGCGGATGGGCTTCCGGCGGAATCTTTCGACCTGGGAGATCCTGGACCAGGTCCGGCTGATCCGCGCCGAGGCGGACCGGCGGCTGTCGGGCGTGGTCTTCATGGGGATGGGCGAGCCGCTCCTCAACCCCACCGAGGTGCTCCGGGCCGCCCGCGTCCTGTCCCACCCGGCCGGATACGCCATCTCCGCAAGGGCCATCACCCTGTCCACCGCCGGGTGGGTCCCTGGCATCGACCGCTACGTCCGGGAGGGCCATCCCTACCGGCTGGCCTTCAGCATCACCTCCGCCATCCCCGAGAAGCGGGCCCGTCTCATGCCGGTGGAGCGGACGCACCCCCTTCCCGAGCTGGTGCGGGCCATCGCCGGCTACGCGCGGGCCCGGCGCGAGCGCGCCATGCTGGCCTACGTCTGCATCCGTGGAGTCAACATGGGCCGGGAGGACGCGGAGGCCCTCCGCGACGCCTTCGCCGGGGTGCCCATCAAGCTGGACCTCATCGAGGTGACGGACCCGACCGGGCGCTACCAGCCCCCGGATGCGCGTGAGCTCGCGGAGTTCCGGGATCAGCTGCAGATCCTCGGCGCCCCGGTCGTGCGCCGGTACTCGGGGGGCAAGGACATCGGGGCGGCCTGCGGGACGCTCGAAGCCTCCTCGTACGGGGGAACGCTGATTCCTCCGCCGGCCCGCTTTCCCCAGGTCAGGGCTCCCGGGTAAAAGGCGACCCTGCGTCCGGAAATGACACCGGGCCTGATTTTCCACACTTCCAACCTTCCAGGGCGAGTGGCAGAGTCGGACGACCAACACCGCCATTCTCCGTCGGTCTGACCCGACCCAGGGGCCATCGATGTCGCAGCAGCGCAAGGTCGTGCGTGCCGCGCCCGACGCCACGACTTCTCGCCCCCATCCCGATCAGCAGACCCCTCGTTCCGCCGCTCGCGCGCTTCCCGAACGCAGTGCTCCGGCGATCACCCGTGAGGCGCCGTGGTTCGCGTTCAACGCCTCGTCGGCTCCGCTGAGCCCCGAGGGCCCGCCGTTCAGTCCCAACCGCTTCCTGCTGGGCGCCAACGTGCCCTGGGTGCACTACGGCGTCGACGTCGGCACGTCCGCGTGGCGCCCCGAGGGCGGCCTGCACGCTCACGCCGAGGACGCGGCGCTCATCCGTGAGGTCTTCGAGCGTCTTCGCGCCGATGGGGTGCAGACCGCGCGCTTCTTCCTCCTCGCCGATGGACGTGCCGGGGTCCGCTTCGCCGACGACGGCACGCCCGAGGCGCTCGACGGCTCGGTGTTCGCCGATGTCGACGTGGTGCTGGAGGCGGCGCGCACCTCGGGCATCGGGCTCGTCCTCGTGCTGCTCGACGCGGGCTGGTTCGCTCCGGCGAGCTTCGTCGACGAGCAGCCGGTGCGCGGACACGGGGACACCGTCCGCGACCCGGCGAAGCGCGCGGCGCTCCTCGAGCGCGTTCTCCGTCCACTGCTGATCCGCTGCGCGGATCAACCGGCCATCGTGGCCTGGGAGGTGGTGAGCGGCGCGGACCTCTTCGTCGCCGGCCTGGGTCCGGCGGTGCCCGAACGGCGCGGGCTCATGGCCGCGCTCCGCCGGAGGATGGGCCTCCCTGACCGGGAGGCGGATGCCGCGGCGCGGGTCAGCGTCGAGGAGATGCGGGCCTTTCTCTGCGACGCGGTCACGCTGATCCACCGGCAGACCCGCGCGCTGGCGACGGTCGGGGTGTCGCGCTGGAGCGCCCTCTCCCTGGTGCGTGGGCTGGGGCTGGACCTGTACAGCGTGGGCTGGCCGGCCGACGAGGCCGAGCTCCGGTGCGCGGTCTCCGACCTCCGGCTGGATCGTCCGCTGATCCTGAGCTCCTTCCCCGGGACTCACCCGCGGCGGAGCATCAAGACCCTGCTCGACGGCGCCCGGTGCGCCGGCTACGGCGGCGCCTTCGTCTGGTCGGTGCTGCGCCACGACATGTCGTCCGGGTACGACGGACAGGTGCCGCAGTGGGCCCGGAACCACGCCGGTCAGCTGCACCACCTCGACCTGCCGGCGCTCACCCCGCTGCCCGCCGCCGAGCCGCGCGAGGAGACCGCCGAGGAGTCCGAGGCGAATCCGCCGCTGGTGCTCAAGCGCTGAGCCCGGGGACTAACCCTCCGCCGCGTCCAGCCAGAGCTCGTCGAAGCGGACCTGCGGCGGCGTGGAGTGCAGCCGGAGGCCCTGAACCCGCGGGCTCGCCGCCGCGTAGATGCGCTCGTGGTACAGCGGGATGACCGGGCACTCCTGCGTGACGATGCGCTCGGCCGCGCGGTACAGCGACATCCGCAGCTCGGGGTCGATGCTCACCCGCGCCTCGGTCGTCAGCCGGTCGAGCTCGGCGCTGCGGAAGCCCAGGCCGTAGACGGTCTGCGCCCCCGAGTGCAGGAGAAAGTGGAGGAAATTGTCCGCGTCCGGGTAGTCGGCGATCCACCCCGCCCGGAACGCTGGGAGCCGCCCCTCGCGGGCGCGCTGCCAGAAGTCGGTGGGGTCGATCTCGATGTGCGAGAGCTCGACCAGGCCCGCGTCGACCAGCGGGCGGAACAGCACCGCGTCCTCGGCCTCGGTGTTGCGCCCCGGCGGATAGGCCAGCTCCAACCGGAGCCGTCCGATGCCCGCGTCCCGGAGCAGCTGGCGCGCCAGCGCGACGTTGGTCCTCGGCGGGGAAGGCAGCTCGCCGGTGAGCAGCGAGGGCGGGGTGAGGGTCGAGGCCACGCGCGCCCCGGGATGGAAGTGCTCCACCATCCCCGCCACGTCCAGGCCGGCGCGGATGCCGACCCGCACCCGCACGTCGTCGAACGGCGGGGTGCGCACCTGGAAGCCCATGAACCAGCAGGAGGGCTGGCTTCCGGCGATGACCTGCTGCGGGTCCACGCCGGCGTCGCGCACGTGCTCGGCGTAGAGGCCCGAGACCACGTCCAGCTCACCGGCCCGCAGCCGCTCCAGCGCGGTGCGGCGGTCCGGGTGGAACACGAACTCCAGCCGGTCCACGAACGGGCGCTCGGCCCGGAAGTACGCCGGGTGGCGCTCCAGCACGACCCCGCCGGAGTTGATGGTCACCGGCCGGTACGGCCCCGCGCCGAGGTACTTTCCCCCGGCGCCCATCCGGGTGACGAGCGTGGCCGGCAGCGTCACGAGATGGAGGAAGAACGCCTTCGGCTCGTCCAGCCGGATCTCCAGCGTGGTCTCGTCGATCACCTCGAAGCCGGAGACGTCTCGCGTCTTGCCCGCCAGATAGTCCTTCGCCCCCTCCACCTCCTTGAAGATCCACTGGTCCGGCGAGTCCACCTCGGGGTCCAGCAGCCGCTCGAAGTGGCGCTTCACGTCGGGGGCCCGGAGCGGGATTCCGTCGTGGAAGGTGAGGCCGGGGCGAAGGAAGAAGCGGTAGCTGCGCGCGCCCGAGGCGGCCTCCCACCGCTCGGCGAGCTCGGGGATCATCACCCCGTCCTCCTGGCGCAGGAGGCCGGCGTACATGCTGGCGCCGATCTCCACCATCTGGTTGTCCAGGGTGAAGAGCGGATCCAGGCCGCGGGTGGACTCGAACATCGCCGACTGGTGGATGCCCACCTTCAGCGTCCCGCCGCGGCGAGGCTCCGGAAGGCGGAAGCGGAAGACCTCCGCCTGGAGGCTGGCCGCCTCGCGTGAGAGCTGCTCGACGCTCCGGCTCAGCCCGTCGCCGATGCGGAGCACCGTCTGGGCGTCGGTGCGAACCTGTGCCACGTCCTCGGAGATGGCGGCGTCACCGCGGGTCAGCACCTGGTGCGCGGCGCGGATTTCTTGCAGGGCGTCGGTCAGCCGGCGAACCGCGTCGCTCAGCGCCCGACCGGTGCGGGCCTGGCCCTCCGCCTTCGCCGACGCGCCCTGGGCCAGGCGGGCCATCTCCTGGGTCTGGCGCACCAGCTCCCGTCCGGCCTCGGCCTGCTCCACCGAGGCGCGGGTGAGCTCGACGATGCGGTTGGCCACCCGGGTCGAGGCCTGCACCACGTGCCCCCCTTGCGTCTCGAGGCGCACCGTCTCGGCCACCGTCGCCTCCACCGCGGCGAAGGTGCGCTGGGTGGTGGCGCGGATGTCCTTGAGGACCGAGGCCGCCTTGTCTCCCAGGGCCACGCCGTCGGTGGCGCGCTCGCGGCCCTCCTGCACGTGGGTCACCACCGCGTCGACCTGCCCGCGCGTCTGTCGGACGATGGCCGCGATCTCCCGGGTGCTGCGCGCGGTGCGCTCGGCGAGCGAGCGGATCTCCTCCGCCACCACTCCGAAGGCCAGGCCCTGCTCGCCGGCCTGAGCGGCGATGATGGCCGCGTTCAGGGACAGGAGGTTCGTCTGATCGGCGACCTCCTGGATCACGTCGACGATGCGGCCGATCTCCTGGCTGCGGTGACCGAGGGCCTCGACGATCTCCGCGGCGCGGCGGATGGACTCCTCGACCCGGTACATGCCCTGCACCGAGTCGTTCACCAGCGCCTCGCCCCGCTCCGCGGTGCTGGTCACGACCCGGGCCAGGTCACCGGTCTCGCCCGCGCGCCGGCGCACGGCGTCGATGCCTTCCTCCACCGAGTTGACGAAGGCCGCCGCCTCCCCGGCGAAGCGGGCCAGCACGTCGCCGCTGCTGGCAACCGCGGACAGCCCCTCGCTCATGACCTGCACCCGCTCGGTGGTGCGGAGCGCGAACTGGTCCAGGGTGCCGAGCGCCGAGGCCACCTGCTCGATGCGCGCGGTCATCTCCGCCAGGGCGCCGGTGGTCTCCTCGGCGAAGGTCGCCACCTGCGTCAGCCGCTCCCCCGCGACCTGGAGCGAGTTGCCCATCCCGTGCACCGAGCCGAGCGAGCGGTCCACCGCCGCGCCCTGGCGGCGCGCCGCATCGAGCAGCGCGTGCGACTGCTCGCCGACCCCCTTGCCCGTGCGCTGGATGTTCCCGGTCACCCGCTGCACCTGGAACAGCGCGCGGCGGAGCGAGAGGATCAGCCGCCGGACGTCCTCCTGGCTCTCGCCGGCCGTGACCTGGGTCGCCAGGTTGCCGCTCGCCAGCTGGGCGATGATCCGTGCCCGGGCCTGCTGGCGCGAGCGCGCCCAGCGGAGCCAGGTGAGCCACCCGCCCACCGTGAAGCCGAGAACGTTAATCGCCAGCACCAGGGGATACAGCACCGGCGGGAAGTGGCGCGGATCGAGCGCCTCGAGCAGCGCCGCGGTGACCAGGCCGGAGGCGAGCCCGCCGAGTACCCCGAAGACGAAGAGAAAGCGCTTTCCGCCCATCCGACCTGAGGCCGGAGCCTAACAGCGCCTACCCGGATTCGAAGGGGATGAGCGCGACCTTCACTCCGCTGCTCAGCCCCAGCAGCTCCTTGGCCTGGGCCGGGAGATAGACCACCTGGTCGTCGATGCGGACCTGGCTGCGGACCGCGCGGAAGCGGTTGCGGCCGGACTCGCGCTCCACGCTCACCAGCATGTCCTCGGCCACTTCCAGCGCCAGGTCCTCGGGCGCCACCCGCGCCGTCCGGTACTTCCGGATGAGCGTGACGTCCGAGGTGCGGCACTCGAAGTGCGGGCCTCCGTCGAAGGGATCGACCCGCTCGACGTACCGGAAGCCGATCCGTTCCAGCATCCGCTGCACCCCCTGGGTCTGCGGGCCCACCTGACCGAGCACCTTCTGCGCCCGCTCGGGGAAGAGGGTCACGAAGATGTCCGTGGAGGGGAACAGCTCCTTGATGAACTCCTTGTTCTGCCGGCTGAGCTTGTCCGCCTCGGAGTAGGTGAGGCCGGTGAACTTCTTCCCCACGCACTCCCACAGCACGCTGCGGCCGTCGGGCATCAGCGGGGGCATGAGCTCGGCGAGCACACGGTCCCGGAAGCTGGGCCGGTGCATCGCCATGTAGAGGAACCGCACGTAGGACAGCTGCTTGCCCGGCTTCTCCGGGCCCCCCTGGTGCAGGGGGTCCACCACCAGCCCGCCGATCTCCGTGGGCCCCTCGTAGTTGTAGGCGATGGAGAGCACCTTGTGCCGGAAGTGCCGGTCGATGCTCGCCGAGTAGTGCTCGCGCTCGCTGACCTCGTAGTAGATGTGCGGTGCGTCGTACGTCCCGTGCTGGGCGATGACCATGCTGGTGCCGATCACGGTGCCGGTGCGCGGCTCCTCGAGGACGAAGAGGTACTCGCGCTCGAAGGGGTCCTTCACCTTCCCGGCGAAGCTCCGGACCGACACGTCGATCAGCCTCTCCAGCGTCTCCTCGTCGTTCGGCAGGTTGACGGTGTTGAGCACCGCCGCGAGGCGCTTGAGATGGGGCAGATCGGTCTTCTGGACGTCGCGGAGCAGCAGCATCGGGGACGTCCTCCCTGTAGCACAGCCCACACGGGGCACCGCCAGCCTGGCCGCCCGAGGGTCGATGGACGACCGGTTGGTCGGGTGGCACGACGCGTCCAGTTGAGCGGTCGGCTCCGAGGGGACGCGGTGATGGCGGGGCCATGATCGCCCCGGGCGAGCCCGACCGCCTGCGCGATTGCCCGCGCCGCTGATCCGACACCCGAGCGGGGAGCTCGAGGCCAGTCGCGGAGATGTTCCCCGAAGGCGATTCAAGGACGTCGCGAGCGAACGCTCGCAGCGACGAGGGTCGCGTTCTTCAGGCATGATTGATCCGGTCGCGCCGTCACGTTGCGATTCTGCGCCGCGTCGCGGCACTCCTTCCGGGCGCCTGCGCTAATCTCCGCCGCCCCGGAGCAGGGAGAGAATCATGGCGAGCATCGGTCGGGTATGCGTGGTGGGCGCGGGGCCTGCGGGACTTTGTCTCGCTCGGACCTTCCGCGCGCAGGGCATTCCCTTCGACGTGTTCGAGCGCCACCACGACGTGGGCGGCCTGTGGGATCAGTCGAACGCAGGATCGCCGATCTACGACTCGGCGCATTTCATCTCCTCGAAGACGCAGACCCACTTCCACGACTTTCCGATGCCGGGGGATTACCCGGACTACCCGTCGCACCGCCAGGTCCTCGCGTACATCCGCTCATTCACCGAAGCCTACGGGCTCCGCGAGCACATCCGCTTCGGCACCGGCGTGACCTCGGCCGTCCCCGATGGCGCGGCCTGGAAGGTGACGCTGTCCACCGGGGAGGCCCGTGCCTATGCCTCCCTGGTCTGCGCCAACGGCACCAACTGGTACCCGGTGATGCCCAGCTACCCGGGCCTCTTCGCCGGCGAGATGCGCCACACGCAGACCTACCGCTCGGCCGAGGAGTTCCGGGGGAAGCGCGTGCTGATCATCGGCGCCGGCAACTCGGGCGCGGACATCGCCTGCGACGCGGCCCGCACGGCCGCGCGGGCGTTCCTCAGCGTCCGGCGCGGGTACCACTTCGTCCCCAAGCACATCTTCGGAAAGCCGGCGGACGTGTTCGCCGCGGAGACCCCCTCGATGCCGAGGTGGCTCCAGCAGCGGGTGTTCGGCGTGCTGCTGCGGCTCCTGAACGGGGACGTCACGCGGCTGGGACTCCCCCGGCCCGACCACCGCGTCTTCGAGACCCATCCCATCCTCAACACCCAGGTGCTCCACTTCCTCGCCCATGGCGACCTCAAGGCGATGCCCGACGTCGAGCGGTTCGCCGGGAGGACAGTGCACTTCAAGGACGGGACCACCGAGGAGATCGACCTGGTGCTCTGCGCCACCGGTTACGACTGGAGCATCCCCTACGTTCCGGAGAGCGAGTTCCGCTGGAAGGGACACCGGCCCGACCTCTACATGGCCATGTTCAGCCGGGAGAACCCGCGGCTCTACGTGATGGGCTTCCTCGAGACCAACAGCGGCGCCTACGGGAGGTTCGACGACATGGCGGACCTCATCTCGCGGGTCATCGTCGCCCGCGCCGAGGGCGGCGAGGCGGCGCGGGCGGTGGACGCGCTGGTGACCGGCGACCGGCCCGACCTGACCGGCGGCATCCACTTCATCGCCACCGATCGCCACGCGACGTACGTGGATGGCCCCGCGTACCGGAAGCACCTCCGCCGCGTGCGACGGCGGCTCGGCTGGCCCGAGCCCGCTCCCGGTTGCTACGACCAGCTCCGGACGAGCGGGCGGGCGGAAGCGGCGGCCTGACGCGCGATCCGACCTGGACTGTACCGATCCGCGCCGGCCGGCCGTGATGGAGTGCCGTGCGTCATGCCCTCTCTCCCGCTCCTCCTGGTCGACGCCTTCACCGAACAGCCCTTCGCGGGGAATGCCTGCGCCGTGGTCCTCGACGCCGGCGGTCTGTCGCGCGATCTCATGCAGGCCATCGCCCGGGAGATGAACCAGAGCGAGACCGCCTTCGTCCTGGGCGGCGGCGGGACTCGCTTCGACGTGCGGTACTACACGCCCGGGGAGGAGATTCCGCTCGCCGGGCACCCCACCATCGCCACCACCGCGGCGCTGGCCGACGCACGGAGGCTGGTGCCCACCGGCACGCGCACCGAGGTCACCTTCGTGCTCCGGGACGGGCCCATCTCCATTGGCTACGAGAAGCCCGTGACCGGGCTCCCCCGCGTGGTGATGACCCAGCGCCGTCCGGAGTTCCTCCAGACGCTCGACCGCGCCGCGATCGCGCCCGTCTTCGGGCTGAAGGCCGCGGACCTCCGGACCGACGGGCCGGTCCAGGTGGTGAGCACCGGCACGCGCCAGCTGATGATCCCCGTCGCCACCAGGGATGCGCTCCGGCGCTCACGGCTGGACGTGCCGGCATACGAGGCGCTCCGCGCCCGCGAGAAGTTCTTCAGCGTGCATCTCTTCGTCCTCGAGGGAGCCACGCCGCGCGGCCGCACCTTCGCCCGTCACTTCGGAGTGCCGCCGGACCAGACCGAGGACCCGGTCACCGGCTCGGCGACGGGCGGGATGGGGGCGTACCTGTTCCACCACCGGCTCGTCCGCGAGCACGACTTCGTCGCCGAGCAGGGCCACTGGATGGGGCGGCCGGGAGCGGTGGACGTGCACGTGGAGGGCACGCCCGAGGAGGTCCGCTCGGTCTCGGTCGCTGGCACCGCGGTGGTGGTCGCCCGCGGGACGCTCGAGGTGCCGTAAGGATCCAGAGTGGAAGGTCTATCGGCAGTGGTGACGCCGGAGGCAGGATCCGTCGGGTGAGCGCGTCCATCGACCACCTCGCCGTCGCGGCGACCTCGCTCGACGGCCGCGGGCTCGATGACCTCCTCGGGGTCGGCCTGGCGCCCGGCGGCCAGCACGCGCGGATGGGCACGCACAACCGTCTGCTGCGGCTCGGCGGCGGCGCCTACCTCGAGATCATCGCCATCGACCCGGCTGCACAGTCGCCCGGCCGCCGTCGCTGGTTCGACCTGGACGATCCCGCCCTGCAGCATGCCGTGCAGCACGAGCCGCGCCTCGTGCATTTCGTGGCCAGCACGGCCGACGCGGCAGCGGGCCTCAAGGCACTACGCCGGCTCGGCTTGGAGCGCGGCCCGCTGGTTCACGCCGGGCGGCCGACGCCAGATGGAACCTTGCGCTGGCAGATCAGCGTGCGACGCGACGGCCAGCG
>RPRB01000104.1 GCA_003818285.1 Myxococcaceae bacterium | reverse complement strand
CTACCGAGATCCACGGTGAAGTGGTCTCGATGTGGCAATGGTCGGCGAGTCAGGGCGGCCGAAACCCAGTGGGCGGCCGCGACCGAGATCCACGGTCAACTGGTCTCGAGTTGGCAATGGCCGGCGAGGTCGGCTCCGTCTCAGGGCACGGGGACCCCGAAGAAGGTCGTCTGCTGGAAGTCGCCGGTCGTGTAGACGAAGCCGTTCCCGATCGGCCCGCCGACTCCGGAGAAGCGCGGGGCCGGGAGCGGCGTCAGCTCGGACCAGGCGTTGGCGATCGGATCGTAAGCGGTCACGTCGCTGATGCTCCTTCCGTTCGCGATCTCCCCGGAGATGACGACGATCCGGTCGCGGAAGGGGAATGTCCCGCCGGTGATGTGGCTCCGGGCCCGCGGCATGCTGGCGCCCCGCGTCCACGTGTCGGTCCCCGGGTCGTAGATCTCGACGTCCGGCACGGTGACCAGCCCCTCGTCGTGCCCGTGCTGGCCGCCGATCACGTAGATCTTCCCACCCACGACCGCCGAGCCGAGGTGGTTGCGCGGAGTGGGAAGCGGGGCGGCGGAGGTCCACGCGGTCGCTCCTCCGGCCACGTCGAGAACCCAGTGCTGGTTCGTGTCGCTCGCCTGCCCGTAGCTCAGTCCCCCGATGAAGTGCAGCTTGCCATCGAGGTAGGTCAGCGTTCCGCCGCCGCGTCGGTCCGGAAGGTCCGGCAGGGCCTCATAGGTGTTCGTCGCCACCCGGTACCTCCAGGCGTGGACGGTGCCGAACACCTGGAAGGTTCGTGAGGCATCCTCGACGAAGCCGCCCACCCAGAAGACGTCCGTTCCGTCGGTGGCCACGCCCGCGTGGGTCACGCCCTCGGGCATGTCCGCAAGCCGGGACCAGGTATCGGTGGCGAGGTCGTAGACGAAGGCGTAGCGCCAGGGAGTGCAGCAGGCCTTGCTCCAGTCGAAGCCGCCGAAGGTGTAGAGCTTGCCGTTGACCACGGCGCCCTGCCCTTCGCTGGTGCCGAGCGGACGGTCCTCGAGCGTGGTCCACTCGATGCGGCTCAACCCGCCGCTTCCGCCGTCCGGCGGTCCCCCATCCGGCCCCGGTGTGCCTCCGTCGACGGTGCCGCCGTCCGGCCCCGCGTCGCCTCCGGCGTCTGGGCCCGCATCCGGGCCTCCGTCCGACACGGTTCCCCCGTCGGTGCCCGTCCCGCCGTCCCCGACCATCCCGCCGCCCGAGGTGCCGCAGCTCAGTGCCGCGACCACCACCGCGATGCTCCACCACTCGCGCCGCAACGCCGCCCTCCCGGTGTCCGGCCCCGGCCACCCCGGGGCGTCTCCGTCCCGGAAAGGGAGTGCCGGATCGGCCTGGCGGCATCCGGCAAGGGCGCCCGAACGCTCGCCGCTCGACAGTTCGCCCCGGCTGGGGCCCCGCCCGATGCCGGCGGCGGACGACGCCAGCCATGTGGCCCGCCTCCGCAACGTCCGACCTGATGCTGGTTCAGGCCGGCGGCGGCGACGGAGGGGCTGACGGCGCCGCCGGAGTCGTGGCCACCTTGGGCGGCCGCGGCCGCCACAGCCCCCCCGTGCCCAGCGCTTGCCACCCCTGCCGGACCCAGCGGAGCAGCGCGGTCGCGAGCCAGAGCGCCCAGGCCAGCATCGCCAGGCGGTAGACGAGCAGCGGGACCGAGACCACCAGCGGCTGCGGCAGCGCCCCCGGGACCCGGTCCGCGGTCCAGCGCAGCGCCGAGACCACCGAGCCGTTCCCGGCGATCTGCATGTCCGGTTGCCCCAGCAGACCTCGCCGGACTGCCTCGAAGAGGGCGAGGAAGGCGAAGCCGGTGAGCACCACCAGGGCCAGCTGCATCCAGTCGAAGAGCCACCACGGGCGCACCCGGGCGCCCGCGGCGGCGCGCCAGCCGAGTGCCAGGAGCCAGACGACCACCACGGCGGCGGAGGGGACCGAGACCTGCGTCAGCCCGACCCCGAGCAGAACCCAGGCCGCGAGCCGGAGGGGGCTGTGCGGCACGCGCGAGAGCGCCACCGCCACCAGGACGGTCACCAGCAGCACGCTCCAGAACAGCACCGCCGGTCCGAAGGTGGGCCCGGCGAGCCACAGCAACCACCGATCCGTCGGCATCGACACCACCACGTCGACGTTCGTGCCCGGCGCGCCCGCGTCCACCGCCGAGGGACGGAAGGCGATGGAGAGACCACGTGGCTCGCGCCAGCGCACCTGGACCCGGGAGACCGGCGGGGTGAGCGCCACCAGGAGCCGGCCCGACTCGACCCGCGCCGGTTGCGACTGTCCGTTCACCGCCACCCCGAGCAGCTCGATGCCCGGGGGAAGCGTGAGCGCGTGCTGCCCGCCCCGGCTGGTGCGGAAGACCAGGTCCAGGCTCACCTCCGTCGCCCGGAGGCCCGGCCGGACTTCCTCCCTCCCGCTGTCGAGTGTCAGGGTGCCGCCGCCGATTCCCTCCGGACGGCTCGACTTCACCGTCACCGACTCCTCGGGCCAGGGGAGCCAGGTGGGCTGGTGCGCGTCGTCGGGAGCACCGGGGTGAACCGGTGCGATTCCTCCGAGCTCCACGTGCCAGATGGGCCCGGCGACCAGGACCCAGCGCTCCACCCAGGACGCGGTGCGCGGGGCAGTGAGGGTCAGCGTCGGCTGCTGCTCGAGCGTGCTCCTCCAGGAGAGCCCCGGCGTCCCGGGCGGAAGGTTGACGCTCACCGTGCCGCCCTTCACCGGCAGATCGGCGGTGAGCACCGCCTCCCCGGGGAGGAGCGGGATCTGGAGCACCACCGCGCTCGCGGGAGGAGACAGCCGCTCGACCTGGGTCTCCACCTCCCAGGTGAGGCCGAGCCTCAGCGTCCGGGTGACCCGGGCGAACGCCGGGAGCGCCCCCGGACGCAGCGCCTCGCCTCCGCCGGCCCGCTCGAGCCGGCTGAGCTGCAGCGTCGGCTCGGGCCGGCCGTCCTCGCGCACCCCGTCCACCTTCCATCCGCGGGCCTGCACGCTGAGGAATCGCGGCGCGAGGCCGAGCGGGAGCTGCACGGAATCGGCGCGGGGCAGCGCCCCGGAGACGAGTACGGTGTGCACCCCGGGCCGGAGAACGAGCCAGGTCACACCGTCGATGTCCCGCAGCGCCACCGCGGGCTTGCCGTCGAGCACCACCTGCTCCGGGCGCCAGCCCTCGCCACCTCCAGGCAGCGGGACCGACACCGGCGCCGCCGCCTGGAGCTCGATCCTGAGCCGGAGCGCGCCCGGGTCCACCTCGAGCAGCGCCCGTCCCGCCGAGGCGCACGCCGGAGCGCAGCGAGGCGCCTGGAGCAGCTTGTCGCGAAGCTGGACCAGCCGCTCGTCGGTGGGCTGCTCCTCGGCGTGCGCCGTTCCCTGGAGGAGCAGGAGGCAGAGCGCCGAGGCCGCAGCCACCGCGCCTCCGCGCACCGCCGGCGGCCGCGGCCGTCCGGAGCGCACGAGGAGGAGCCAGGCCAGGGCGGCAAGGAGTCCCACCCGGAGCAGCCCGAGCACCACGTTCTCCGCGGGCGAGAGCAGCCAGAGGTGGACACGCTGGTCCCGCTGCACCGGGCCGCTCCAGCGCATCGGCACCTGGAGCCACGTCCACCGCGGAACCCCGGGCCCGGTCTGGACCACCGCGTTCCGGTCCACCTCCACGATGGCCGACTTCGGCGGAGCGACGCTGGCGAGCCCGGAGCCGTACGGCTGCTGGGACACGGAGGGACGCCCGCCCTCGCGCTCCTTGAGCTTGTCCGTAGCGGGAGGCGACGCTGCCGGTGCGGCGCTCCTCGGCGCCTCCTCCTTTCGCTCGAGGTCCGCCTCGCCCTGGGGCTCCTCCGCCGGAGCGGCTGGAACTCCCTCCTGGACCCGGCCGGGCACCGTGCGGCGCCTGGTCTCCACGCCGGCCACGGCCTGTCCCTCGCCGAGCGCCGGGTAGAAGCGCTCGCGCAGGTGGTCCAGCGCGAAGGACACGAGCACGAGCGCGAGCACCCCGAACGCCACCCGGCGGAGGCCCTCGGCCCAGAGCCGCAGCCGCCCCTCGGGGAGCACGCGGCGCAGGCCCTCGGCCACCAGCACCCCGAGCCAGGCCCAGCGGGGCGCGCCGGCCTCGGGGAAGGTGAGCACCAGCGCCACGAGGGCCAGCGCGCCGAGACGCCAGCCGAAGAGCCGCGCTGTCGCGAGGGCGAGCACCAGCACCCCGAAGAGGTCGAGGAGCGACCAGCGCTGGAACCACGTCCCGTCCGCCTCGTCGACTCCGGTGGCCCCGATCAGGCTCCAGCCCGGCGGGAGGTTCGCCACCGCCATCACCCGGGTGAAGTCGTGCGCCCAGCCCACTGCGGGCAGCGTGCCGCCGCCGTGCTCGACCCGACCGTCGGCGGTCATCGCCAGCGTGCCCTGGCGCACCTCCACGCCCGGCGGCGCACCGGCAGCGAGCCGGGTCAGCGGCTGATCCATCCCCTGGACCGCGGCGCGCCCGAGGATGGCCGGGGCCGGCATCTCGAGGCGCCAGCTGCGCCGCAGCTGTCCGCCGAGCCGGTCCTGGAAGGTCCACCCCCGTCCGTCGGTGTCCAGCCACAGCTGCCGGATCAGGGTGAGCTGATCCGGGTCGGGCTGCGGGTCGCCACGCCGCTGCTCCACGAGCCGGAGCGCCTCGCCGGTGCGGACGGCGAACGCCGGCAGCGCTCGCCACTCGGGCGGCAGCTGCGTCTGCGACGGGTCAACCGAGGGGAGGCCCTCGAGCGTCACCACCCGGATCGCCGGAGCCGCCTCGTACACCCAGGTCTCGTCCCCTTCCGTACAGGGTCCACCCGGGTCCGGCCGCGCCACCGAGGCCGCCGGTCCCTCGTTCCTGGCGACCAGGGTGAAGACCCACTTGCCGGGACGAAGCTGGATCCGGAGCCTCGCCTCCGGCTCCACGCGCGCCGCCAGCGGAGCGTCCAGCTGCAGCGGGGTGAAGCCGGCCGGCAACGCCCGCCCGAGCACCACCTCGCGCGCCTTGCCCGCGACGTCGAGGACGATGCGGGTGGTGAGGAGCAGCGGCACGCCCTCGGTGAGCTTGCGCTGGACCTGGAGCTCGAGGCGATCGGCGTCGGCCGCCTCGCGGTCGGGGCGCCGGAGGAAGAGCCGGCCCTCCTCGTCACGCTCCGGATGGGAGATGCGCACCTTGCCGAGGACCAGCTCGACCAGCGCGGCCTGGTCGGGCACCCCGAGCGCGGCGGGGACCGAATCCCAGCCGAAGGCGCCGGTGAGGACGTGGGTGCCTGGCCCGAGGAACACCACCGGCGCCCCGTCGTGCTCCACGACGGCGACCGGGGCCGCCCCGTCCCGGACGTCGAGCGGCCAATGCTCGGCGTCGCCGGGGAGCGGAACCGCGTCGCGGGCGAAGACCTCGACCTCCTGCCGGAAGCGGCCGCCCCGCGGCGAGGCTTCGAGCTGCAGCCGGCCCACGTAGACGCAAGGAGCGTCCTCGCTCCCCTGCAGCCGGGGACAGACCCTCTGCTCGCTCCCGTGCATCGCCCACGGAATCCACGGACGGAGCGTGGGGGGAACGTCGCCGGGTGCGAGCGGCTGGGCCCCGGCGAAAGGAACGAGGGTGAGCAGCGAGAGCACGAGGATGAAACGCATGCGTGGACACCTCCGGCGGGGTGGAACGCATTCAGGACGGGTGGAGATCCAGGCCATCTCACGGAGCGCGATCGCGCGCTTTGCGCGGGGGAGCTGGACCTTTGGAAAAAACGATGGCATCGAGATCATGAATCCCTTTGTCGTGAAGCTCGCGAATTCTGGTGTTGGCGCTGCGCGTGATCGGGGCAGCCATGCCGGGCAGGCCGACGTCTTCGGCCCGAGTCGATTCTGACCTCCGCAATCCATTCACGTGGGGGTTTCGACGGGTGCAGGACCTGCGGTCCCTGTGCGGGCGTGTGTCGACTCTCTGATGGGAGTGGTGGCGCTCCTTACCTGCACGGCCCTTGCATACGTGCCTGCGTTGGCATTTCGGTCCGCTGAAGGGGGGGGAAGTCTTCTTTCGGGTCTCCCCGCAACGGCGTGGCTCGCGCCGCGAGCGAACAGTGCAGGCGCGAAGATGAGGAGGACACGATGTCCCGGCGCACGATCACTCGTCGCACGTTCCTTGGATTCAGCGGTGGCGCGCTGACTCTGTACGGCCTGAACAAGTTCGGAGTCGAGGAGGCGATCGCCGCGGCAATTCCAGGCGGGACGCTGCTGCCCAGCGCGATCCCGAAATTCGTCACACCGCTGGTGCAACCGCCGGCGATGCACACGGTGAACCCCAACGTGTACAGCATCGCCGTGCGCCAGTTCGCCCAGCAGATCCTCCCGGTTGGCTTGCCGGCGACGACCGTGTGGAGCTACGGGTCGACGACGCCAAACGGGGTTTTCCACTATCCTGCCTTCACCATCGAGGCCACACGAGGCACGGCGACGACCGTGACGTGGATCAATGGGCTCGTGGACCCGAGCGGCAACTTCCTTCCTCACCTGTTGCCGGTCGACCCCACGCTGCACGTGGCGAATCCGCCGGGCGGCGTGGGAGGGCGCGACTCGCGCCCGACGTTCACGACCACCCCGGGTCGGTACACGGGGCCGGTCCCGATCGTCACGCACGTCCACGGAATGGAGCGGGTCGAGGACTGGAGCGACGGCTATGCGGAGGCCTGGTTTCTCCCCGCCGATCCGAACATCCCCGCAGAGTTCGCCAGGGAAGGCACCTGGTACAACTTCTTCCGCACCAAGGCCTCGTCGGCCGGCGTGCCGCCCTGGGGTCCTGGCCAAGCCATCTTCAAGTATCCCAACAGCCAGCGACCCTCGACGGCCTGGTACCACGACCACACTCTCGGCATGACCCGTCTCAACGTCTATGCGGGGCCCGCCGGGTTCTACTTGATCCGCAGCAACGACCCCGCTGACAACCCGACGGTCGCTGGTACGGGCGGCGCCGCGGCGGTTCTTCCCGGCCCGGCGGCCAGCCAGGGTGGGCCTGGTCCGTTCTACGAGATCCCGGTCGCGATCCAGGACCGCTCGTTCAATACCAACGGGTCGCTGTTCTACCCCGACACCCGTGCGTTCTTCGACGGCTTCGTGGGCCCCTACATCCCCGACAGCGACGTGTCGCCAATCTGGAACCCCGAGTTCTTCGGCAACTGCATCGTGGCGAACGGCAAGACCTGGCCGTTCCTCGACGTCGAGCCGCGGCGCTACCGCTTCCGGTTGCTCAACGGGTGCCAGTCGCGGTTCCTGCTCCTCCGGTTCGACGATCCGAAGGTCGACGTGTGGCAGATCGGGGCCGAGGGGGGCTTCCTCCGCGCGCCGGTGAAGGTCAACGACATCCTGATGGGCCCCGCGGAGCGCGCTGACATCATCGTGGATTTCGGCACCGTGAAGTTCGGCAAGACCGTGATTCTGCGCAACATGGGGCCGGATTCGCCCTTCGCGGGTGGCGGGTTCCGTCCGGCCGACCCCCAGAGCACCGGACTCGTCATGCAGTTCCGGGTCAACCAGACACTCGCTTCGGCGGACACCACGACGCCGCCCGCAGCGCTCGTCATGCCCAACCTGCCGGCACTGCCTGGGGGGCCCGCACGGCCGCTCGCACTGCTCGAGCTGGAGTCGGCGGCGCTCCCCATCCCCATCGAGGCGCGCCTCGGCACGTTCGATACGACGGTCGGCCTTCCCGGCGGGATCCAGTTCCTCAAATGGGAGGATCCGGAGACGGAGACCCCAGCGGCGGGCAGCAGCGAGGTCTGGGAGCTGTACAACTTCACCGCCGATGCTCACCCGATCCACGTCCATGAGGTGCTCTTCGAGGTCGTGAACCGGCAGCGACTCGACAAGCAGACCGGCTTGCCCATCCAGGCACCGGTTCCGCCCGGACCGACGGAAGACGGCCGCAAGGACACGGTGATCGCCTATCCGGGCGAGGTCACCCGGGTCCGGATCACGTTCGGGCCAGGTGGCCAGTACGTGTGGCACTGCCACATCGTGGAGCACGAGGACAACGAGATGATGCGGCCCTACCGCATCGGGGGCCCGCAAGACGGCCAACCGGCATAGGCCCTCGGACTTCTCCGTGCAGTCCTGGGCGTCCATCGATGCCTGGACCGCCCCCTCGGCGGGCGGTCCAGGTGGGCCCGTTTCCAGGGCCTGAACTTGCGGCACCCCTCCGCCGTCTGCGAACCTCTTGGGGGTCCCTGGCGCGGCCCTCGAGGTCGGCGCCTCACCCCTCGAGGAGGCCTCAGCGGCGAGAGGATGGCGGTCGAGCGCGACAGGCCGGGCGGTCGGAGTCCCCTTCCAGCGGCGGCCCCCGAACAGCCGCTCGAGCCCACCACTCCCCTGCCCCAGTCCACCGCCGGCCTGCGGCCGGACCCCTCGACCCTCGAGGTCGGGGCGGTGGTGGCGGGTCGGTTCGCCATCGTGCGCTACATCGCCCGCGGCGGAATGGGCGCGGTCTACGAGGCCGAGGACACCACCCTCCGGACCCGGGTGGCGATGAAGACCATCCTCCCCGAGTTCGCCGCCGACCCGAACGCGATGGAGCGCTTCCGGCGGGAGGTGCTGCTCGCACGGCGGATCACCCACTTCAACGTCTGCCGGATCTTCGAGCTCTACGACACCTTCGACCCGAGCGGAGATCGCCTGTCGTTCCTCACCATGGAGCTGCTCCATGGCGAAACTCTCGCCGAGCGGCTGACCCGCACCGGGCCCATGGCGACCGCCGAGCTCTCGGTGCTGCTGCGCCAGCTGGCCGACGGACTGGAGGCGATGCACCTGCAGGACGTGGTGCACCGGGACTTCAAGCCGGCGAACGTCTTCCTCGTCCACCGCCACGACGCGGCCGGCCACGCCCCGCTCCGGGCGGTCATCACCGACTTCGGCATCGCCCGGGCGCTGCACCGGGTGGAGAAGGACGGGGACACGTCGATGACCGCCCGGGTCGGCTTCATCGGAACGCCGGCGTACATGGCGCCCGAGCAGCTCACCGGTGGCACGGTCTCCGCGGCCACCGACATCTACGCCCTCGGCATCGTCCTCTACGAGGCGCTGACCGGGCACACCCCGTTCGGTGGACAGACGCCGATGGAGGCGGCGCTCAAGCGGCTGCAGCAGGCCGCGAGTCCGCCCTCGCTGTACCTCCCCACGCTCGAGCCCCGCTGGGACGCGGCGATCCTCCGCTGTCTGGAGAAGGAGCCGCCGGCCCGCTTCCGCTCGGTGCGGGACCTGGTCCGGGCGCTCGATGCCAGCGTGCAGGACAACCGGAGCCCGGCGGCGGTGCTGGGGTTCCGGAACCTCTCCGGGCGTCCGGACGCCGGATGGATCTCCACCGCGCTGGCCGAGCTGGTCAGCCGCGAGCTGTCGGCCTCCTCGGACGTGCTGCGCCTCGTGCCGGCGGAGGAGGTCTTTCGGGCCCAGCGGGCGCTGAACCTGGCCGCCCAGGACAGCCTGCCCCGGGAGTCGCTGGAGAAGCTGCGCGACTCGGCCGGCGCGCGCTGGGTGGTGCTGGGGAGCTACCTCTGCGTGGGCCCGGGCTCGGCGAGCCCGCTCCGTGTGGCCATCCGCGTCCAGGACACCGACTCCGGCCGGGTGGTCACCAACTGGTCCGAACGGGGCACCGTCGGTGAGCTGGCGTCCATGGCCGCGCGCGCCGGGGCCGAGGTGCGGAAGACGCTGGTGGCCGCTGGCCGCCCCCCGCAGCCGGCCTGACCACCGGGTTAGAAGTCGGGCTGCGCGGCCAGGAAGCGCTCCCGCTCCGGACCCTCCGGGATCTCGGCGGCGAGCACGGAGAAGAGCTCCCAGGGCGTGTTGGCATTGCGCGCCGCCCGCTTTACCAGCGTGCGAGCCACCGGTCCCAGGCTGATCGACAGCGCCTGCTCGGCGCGGTGCAGGTCGTCTTCCACCAGCGCCCGGGCACGCGGCGGCTCCACCGCCGGGGTGGGACGGGAGGGCGAGCCCCGGGGAGGCGGCGAGGGGGGAGCCTGCACCGGCACCGGCCGTGAGGGAGTGCCGCGGGGCAACGGCGAATGCGGCTGCTCGGCGACGGGCGTCGGCCGGGACGGAGAGGCGCGGGGCATCGGCGAGGGGGGGTGCTCCGCGCCGGGCGTCGGTCGGGACGGCGATCCGCGCGCCGGAGCGGCCGGGGTACCCGGGCGCGCCTGGGTGGCGCCGGGACGGATCTGGGTGGCGGTCTTCCCCGATGCCCCCGCCTGCGCGCGGCCCCGGAGCTGGCCCGGGGCGGAGATGGTGCGGAGGAAGTCCTCCCGTGAGATGTGATCGGGGATGGAGCCGGAGAGCGTCTGGCACGCGGTGCCCCAGTCCGGTGCGTCGCGGGCGACCCGTTCCACCATCACGCGGGCGATGGGACCGAGGTGAGGAATGAGCGCGGCCTCGAGCACCGCGCGCTGCTCGGCGGTGAGGCCTCCCGCGACCCGGCCCGCCCCGGCCATGAACCGAGAGGGCGCGTGCTGCTGGGGCAACGGCGTGAGTGGAGCGCCGGGGGTGGGCGGCGCGCCCGGCGTGTACGGCGCACCGGGCGTGTACGGCGGACCCGGCGTGGCCGGCGTACCGCCCACCGCGCGGGAGCGGCGGATCCACGAGCGGGCGAAGTCCTCGAACTTCCGCCGGTCGTCACCGTTCTCGATCGACTCCGCGAGCTCCGCCACCAGGGCCCGCGGATCCTGACTGGCGCGGGCGGCTCGCCGGACCAGGGTGTGCGCGAGCGGACCGATGCTCCGCGCGAGCACGGAGCCCAGCTCCTCCAGCGCCCCGGCCACCCAGCCTCCGGTGACGATGACCGGTGCCGGCGCCGGCGCCGGCGCCGGTGGGGGAGCCGGCACAGCCGGAGGGGTCTCCACCGGGGTCACCAGGGGGATGGGCTGCATCCGGGGCGGCGCGGCGGCGGCGACCCCGGCCGGGGGGGTCCGGACGGTGGGCCAGGTGATCTCCACCTCTCGCTCGACGTGCGAGCCCAGCTCGTACACGTCGACCTCCTTGCCCTCCGCGGTGCGCCGCCGGCCGACCGGGTGCAGCAGCGCCTTGTGCTCCGCGCTGAGCGAGGAGACGACCTCGTAGAAGGAGCGGCTGGCGAGGATCTGGCCGGGCGTCGCCACCCCGGCGAGCTGAGCGCCGACCGTGGGCCCCTCACCCTGGGCGACGCCCTGGACGATCCGGATCGGCCCGAGGTGAATGGACATCCGCGCCCCGAAACCGTCGCGGCCGGCCGCCTCGTGCTCCAGCGCGTCCCGGAGACCCAGCGCGACGAAGAGCCCGTCCTCCGGATCTCCGGGGAAGACCAGCACCAGCCCGCGGGGGTGCGGGACGGAGACCACGTCCTCGGATCCGAGGTGGCCCACCGCGCGCGTCGCCGCCTCCCGCACGCACTCCAGGGCGTCAGGGCGAGGGTCGAGGACATCCAGGAACACCAGGGTCCCGACGAAGGTCCTGTGGCCGTGATCGCTCATTCCACTCCGGAGCCGGGCGACGGCCGCGAGTCTACTCCAACAGCTTCATCGCCTTCTCCAGGCTCCTCCTGAGGCGGTTGAACGACGTCGCCAGCACACCGATCTCGTCACGGCTCCCCACCGAGAACTCCGGGACGTCGAAGTTGCCAGTGCTCACCTCGTCGGCCGCCCTGGACATGCGGACGATCGGCCGGATGACGAGGAGTGAGAGGACGACGTTGAGGACGATGAACGCGAGGAGGAATACGCCCACCAGCGAGGTCATGAACGTGCGGAACGCCTGGTCGGCCTTCGCCAGCGGCACGGACATCGGGACCGAGATGATCTGCGCTCCCACCGTCTCCCCCAGCTTCCAGCCGAACCCGTTCGCCGTCCCGTAGTGCGCCACCATCGACTTCGGCGCGGTGTCTGGCGTGTCGTGGCAGGGCAGACATCCCGGATCGGAGATCTTCAGGGGCTTGGCCAGGTACAGCGCCCTCCCGGTGGGCGTGTCGCGCGTGCCCCGGATCTCGGTTCGGGCCGAGTCGTTCCGGAACTGCTGGACGATGTCCGCCTCCCACTCCACCGCGCGGTCCCGCGGATTGGTCGGGTTCAGCGTCGCTTCCTTGTAGGTGTACTCCGGGTGCTGCTGGCGGAGGGTGTTGAACATCTCCGTCGCCGCGTACGCCGGCACCGACTGTGGCAGGAAGGCCCGCATCAGCTGCAGCTCGAGCTGCGGCTTCACCTGCTTGGAGGTGTAGCCGCGGACCGCGAGCGCCGCGCCCATCATCAGCTCGGCGTTGCGCGTCACCTCCTCCTGCGCGTTGGCCTCCAGGATTCGCTTGGACACGTAGCCGGAGGCGACGAGCCCGAGGGCGAAGACCACGATGAGCACCAGGTTGAACTTGAGTCGCAGCCCCATGTGAGTGACGTCCCTCCCCTCAGCGACAGGTCGCCTGCATTTCGTCCCACGCCTTGGTGAAGCCGATGAGGCTCACCACGACGGAGTGGGTGCCGGTCTCTGGCCACGTTGGCCAGAACCGCAGGGTCACGTTGGCCTTCAGCCCGGCCTTGAACTGGGCGATGAGCATGGCCGCGGCGGGGCCCTTGAAGACCACCGCCTTCGCGCCGTCGAGCGCGTCCGCCTTCACCGCCTCCTGCTTGTCCACCTGGATCGACAGGTCGCCCTTGCTGTCGTCGAACGTCGACTCGCTCAGCACGCGCACCTCGGTGGGCGTGACCCGGACCTGAGAGGTGGTCTTCTGGTATCCGTCGCTCAGCGAGCCCTTCTCCGAGTCCAGCCGGCATCCGCCGCCCTGGACTTTGGTGAGCGTCCAGGCGTCCTTTTCCGCGGGCGCTGCACCCGCCAGGCCCACGGACAGCGCTGAAATCCACCACACCAAGGTCGAACGCATCCGTTCCTGCTCCCCCGGGAGCACCAGCGGACCGCCAACGGCAGACCCTGATGTCGGTCCAGGGCCCTGGTCCACGCCGGATTGGCGACGGACTCTAGGCGCGGGCCACGGGGGGCGTCCATGGCCCCGTACGCCCCGGCGAAGGCCGGGCCCCCCGGGGGAGTTTCGGCGCAACGATGAAGGCCGGCGGGGTCATCCTCACCCTGCCCTTCGCCCGCTACAGCCCGAGGAGCGCTCGGATGCGCCGGGCCACGGGTGGAAGGTCATCCGGGGCCTTCACCGGCTCGAACCGCGTGGTGGCAGCCTCCCCGCGCGGCACCTCGATGAACCTGACCGGAAGCAGCGGCGTGCCGTCCGGTCGGCGGAGGGCGGAGGCCTCGGGGGTCACCTGCTCGAACTGGATGACCGGGGCTCCGTCCACCGTCTTCTTCACCGCCCGGTAGGGCACCGGGATGGGCGCCTCGAGCAGCGGTGCGAGGCGGAAGGTGATGTTGTTGGTGGAGATCGTGGCGTGCGCAGCGGGGTCCACCTTCTCGACCAGCTGGAGCTGCCCCCCGACGCGGACCGGCGCCGCTCCCACGTCGAGCTTTCCCTCCGGCGCGCGCCGCGGGGTCACCTCCACGGTCATCGCCGCGCCCCCCTCGGCGTGCATCCCGAGCACCACCGGGTCGAGGGTGGCGGCGAGGTTGTCCACGTTGGAGAAATAGACGTGCTCCACGCCCAGCCCGTGGAGCCGCTGCCCCACGCCGCTCGCGCGCAGCGCGCGGAACACGTCGCCGTGGCCGCTGGGCGCCAGCGACGGCTCGCCGGAGGCCTCGCGGGCGATGGCTCCTTCCGGGGTGAGCCGCGGCAGGTGCGCCTGGAGGAATGGCAGCACCGGCACGCGCGGGGGCTGGGCGGCCAGGTGCTCGGCGATTCCCTCCTCGGTGAGGAACGAGACCATCAGCGCCACCGGGACCGGCCGCCCCACCCGCTCGGAGGTCCGCTCCACGTCGAGGAGCTTGAGGTCGAGGAAGGTCCAGTCCTCGACGACCGGGACCAGGGCCTTCACCGCCCCCCCGAACCGCGTCCCGGCGCCCCCGGCCACCACCAGCGCCGCCACCTTCCCCGACCGGAGCAGCTCCTCGCCCAGCGCACCGAGCCGGACGTGCTCGGCGCTTCCCCGGGGCGGGAGTGGCGTCACGTCCCCAGGACGGAGCGGCTCGAGCGTGCCGGGCGGCGGCGCCTCGACCACCTCCCCCCGCTTCCAGGCCTCCACCAGGCTCCCGAACACCGCCTCGTCGTACTGCGGGCTCATCTCGGGGAGACCTCCCAGCCCCATCCCGGCAGCCGCATCGCCGGGTCCGGACCCAGGTTCACGGTCACGGTGAGGCCGGGCCGTTCCAGGCGGTAGGCGCGCCCCTCGCGGCGGACCCGCGGCCACCCGGAGGCGATGCGGTGCCGGTACTGGCGGCGGATGGCGAGCATCTTCCGGTAGTGCTCACGCAGCCGGCCGTTCCCGGCCCTCGCCGGCCGCGAGTCGCGGAAGGTCTTCTCCGCCTGCGGGTCCGGAACCTCCGCCGCCTGGGAGATGAACTCCGCGCGGCGTCCCTCCGACACCGCCTTCGCCAGGTCCGGATCGGTGTGGCTGGTGAAGTAGAGGAAGGGCCTCGTCTCGCCGTGCTCCTCGCCCATGAAGAGGAGGGGGAGGCCCGGACCGAGGAGGAGCAGCGTGGCGAGCGGCTCGAGCGCCTCGGGGGGGACCAGGCTCGCCAGCCGCTCGCCGGTGGGCCGGTTGCCGACCTGGTCGTGGTTCTGGAGGCAGGTCACGAATTGCCGGGGCAGGAGCCCCGCGGTCTCGGTCCCGTGCGGCTTTCCACGAAAGGCGGACCGCTCGCCCTGGTAGACGAAGCCCTGCTCGAGGGCGGTCACCAGCTGCTGCGGGTCACCGAAGTCGGCGTAGAAGGCCCCGCGCTCGCCGGTGAGGAGGGCGTGGATGGCGTGGTGGAAGTCGTCCGCCCAGGCCGCGTCGCACCCCCACCCGGACGGGGGCGGGTCCACCACCTTGCGGTCGTTCAGGTCGCTCTCGGCGATCACCTTCGCCCGTCCCGGGGAGGCCTCGTGCACCTCGCGGACGATCGCCTGGACCAGGTGGTCCGCGCTGTCGTCGACGATGGCGTGGACCGCATCGAGCCGGAGCGCATCCACGTGGAAGTCCTCGACCCAGGACCGGGCCGCCTCGACCATGTACGCCCGGACCGGCGCCGAATCCGGCCCGTCGTAGTTCATGCCGTCGCCCCAGGGAGAGCGGTGCCGCGAGGTGGTGTACGGCCCGAACTCGCCCAGGTAATTCCCCTCCGGGCCGAGGTGGTTGTAGACCACGTCGAGACACACGCCCAGCCCGAGCGCGTGTGCCCGGTCCACGAACCGTTGCAGCGCCGCCGGGCCGCCGTAGGCGCCGTGCACCGCGTGGAGCAGGACCCCGTCGTAGCCCCAGTTGCGTGCCCCGGCGAAGGGCTGCAGCGGCATCAGCTCCACGCAGGTGACGCCCAGGTCCACCAGCTCCGGGAGCCGCTCGGCGGCGCCGTCCAGCGTACCGGCCTCGGTGAAGGTCCCCACGTGGAGCTCGTAGAAGACCAGCGCCTCGGCAGGGACGCCGGTCCACCCGCCATCGGTCCAGCGGAACTCGCCGGGGTCGAACAGGGCCGAGGGTCCATGCACGCCGGCAACCTGGGCCCGGGCCGCGGGGTCCGGCCGCTCGCGCCCGTCGGGGAAGACCAGGGCGTAGGGGGTGCCGGAGGGCAGCCGTGGCAGGTCCAGGGTCCACCAGCCGCCGGGGCCCGGCAGGAGCGGCTGGAGCCCTTCCCCGAGCCGCAGGTGGAGGCGCCCG
>RPRB01000103.1 GCA_003818285.1 Myxococcaceae bacterium | reverse complement strand
GGGGACGTCGGCGCGGATGCCGAGCTCGGGCAGCTTGAAGCCGTGCTTCCGGTCCAGCGAGGTGAGCTCCAGCACCACGCGCTCGCCCCGCTTGAGATGGACCTCGGCGGGCGAGTACTCGAACTTCTTCGCGGTGATCTTGATGGTCCGCGGGGGCGAGATCTCCGCGGCGCCCGTGCCCGCACCCACCGCGAGCGCGAGGGCGACCCCGAACACGAGGCTCCTCACACCCGGGCGCCCTTCACGTCGTACTCCTCCAGCTTGACCTCGCCGGTCTTCCCCGCCACCTCCACCTCCCGGTAACCGAGCCCACGTCCGGGGTGCTGCGGATCCCACGCGACCGGCTGCCGCTTGGGCACGCTTCCCGGCGCGGGGAGAGGGAACATCAGCGACTTGGCCGAGTGGTGCGCGATGTGCCCGGTCATCCGGTGGTTCTCCTGGTGGATGTGCCCGTAGAACACCGTCAGGTGCCGGTAGGGCTCGAGCATCGAGATGACCTTCGCGCCGTCCGCCGTCGCCCAGTCCCACTGGGGATAGAGGTCGAAGAGCGGCCGGTGGGTCAGGACGACGATGGGCGCGTCGCGGTCCAGCTTGC
The DNA here is from genome assembly GCA_003818285.1 of Myxococcaceae bacterium. Lineage (GTDB taxonomy): Bacteria > Myxococcota > Myxococcia > Myxococcales > Myxococcaceae > RPRB01. The sequence goes on along the minus strand of RPRB01000103.1, from coordinate 15,217 downwards.
CCAGCTCGGACTTCAGCCAGTCGATCTGCGTGTCGCCCACCGCGCCCGACGGATCGGACACGTTGTCCAGGGCGATGAAGTGCACGCCCTTGTGCTGGAAGCTCTGGTGCAGCGCCCCGAAGTGCTCCTGGTAGGCCTGGCCCTTGTCGAGCGAGGCATCGTGCTCACCGGGGAGGAAGACGACCCTGGGGACCTTCAGCTCCGAGACGATGGCCTTGAACTCGGCCATCCGCTTGCGGCGGAGCGCGTCGTCGTCGGTCGTGTGGGTGAGGTCACCGGTGAAGACCACGAAGTCCGGCCGTGCCTTCGTCGCGTTCACCGTCTGCACCACCTGCTTGAGCGTCCGGTCCGCCTCGGGATTGGGAGGGCCGCTGAATCCCCAGTGCGTGTCGGAGAGCTGGAGGAAGAAGAAGTCCTCGGCGACCTTTCCCTTGCCGGCCGCGAGCGAGAACCCGGGAAGTCCCGAGCCGAGGACCACTCCTCCGAGCCCGAGCAGCTTCAGCAGCTCCCGTCGGTCGATGTGCATCTTGGTTGCTCCTTGCTCTGGTACTGCCGTGTGCCTGTCGAGACTCGGGCGGCCGTCGGCGGTATTCCCTCCGCACGATGGAATGGATTTCGCGCTCGCGGAGTCCTGGCGACCGTGGATGACGATTCGCGAGAATTCGAGCAGTTCGCCCGGCCGCACGCCGCGGCGGCACTGCGCCTGGCGCGGACCCTGGTCCGCAACGAGGCCGACGCGCAGGACGTGCTCCAGGACTCGTTCCTCCGCGCCTTCCGGCACTTCCGGGGCTTCTCGGGCGAGAGCCCGCGGGCGTGGCTTCTGTCGATCGTCCGGAATGTCAGCTTCACGCTGTGGCGGAAGCGCGAGCGCGACGACCCGGGGGATCTCGAGACCACGCTGGACGCCGAGTCCGATCCCGGCCCCTCTGCCGAGGCACGGTTGCTCGAGGCGTGCGACGCTGCGCAGATCCATGCCGCGCTAGACCGGCTCCCGGGCCTCCACCGCGAGGTGCTGGTACTGCGGGAGATGGAGGAGTGCAGCTATCGGGAGATTGCCGAGATTCTCGGTGTCCCGATCGGAACGGTGATGTCGCGGCTGTCGCGCGCCCGGGCGCAGCTGGTGCGTGAGCTGGTGGGCGACCCCCGGAGCAAGAACTGATGGAAACCTTCGACGAACATCCGCGCGGCGCGCTCCATGCCTACCTCGACGGGGAGCTCTCGCTGGAGGGCTCGCTGGAGGTGGAGGCCCATCTCTCCACGTGCAGCCCCTGCCGCCGTCAGCTGGAGACCTACCGGGCCCTGCGACGTGTTCTGCAGCAGGCGAGGGCCGCGGCGCCCGAGGCCGAGACGGCGCTGGTCCGGGTCACCAGGAGCGTCCGCGCCCGGCGCCGGCGAGCGTTCGCCATCGGTGGACTGGGCGCGATGGCGGCCGCGGCCGTGGTGGCGCTGGTGCTGATTCCCCGCGCCGGCGGCGGCATGGTGCAGGAGGTCGCGGCGGTGCACGCCCGCGCGCTCGAGAGCGGACGTTCGGTGGAGCTCGCCTCGAGCGACCCGCTGGCCCTCGGGCAGTGGCTGTCGGCACGGCTGCCGGGCGCCGTCCCTCCCACGGCGGGCGGGGACGGGTTCGCGCTGCGCGGGGCGCGGGTGGACTCCCTCGACGGACGGCCGGTGGCGACGGCGGTGTACCAGGTGCGCAGCCACCTGGTGGATGTGTTCGCCTGGCCCTCGGCGGAGCGGGACATGGAGCCCCGCCCCTCGGTGGCGGGCCGGTGGACGGTGTGCCGGTGGTCGCACCGTGGGGTGGCCTACTGGATGGTCTCGGAAGCGGGCACCGAAGACCTCAAGGCGCTCGCGGCGCTGATCAAGGAACGGCGCACGTGACACCGCATCCCCGTGTGGCGCGCCTGCTGCTCCTCGGAGCCGGTGGGGTGGTCGTCGTCTGTGTTGCGGTGGCCCTCGGTGCGGTGAATCCCTCGGCCACCACCCGGCCCTCGAGGCTGGAGAAGTGGGCGGCTCACGCGATCCTCGACGCGGCGGTGCGGGCGCGCGCTCTCCGGGGCAGGACCGCTCCCGCGGATCCGGCGAGTGTCGAGCGCGGGCGCGAGGCCTACCGGCAGCACTGCCTCGTCTGCCACGGAGTTCCGGGCGGAGAGCAGTCGGCGATCGCCGCGGGGCTGAACCCGCCGGTGCCCGACCTCGCGGAGCCGGAGACGCAGGCGCGCACCGACGGCGAGATCTACTTCCTGCTCAGCGGCGGGGTGCGGCTCACCGGGATGCCGGGCTTCGAGCGGTCACTGCCCGAGAAGGTGCGCTGGGAGCTGGTCGGGTTTCTTCGTGCGCTGCCGAAGCTCGGCGAGGGCGAGATCCAGGCGCTCTCCGGACGGCGGTGAGCTTCGGCACCTTTCTCCTTCGCCGGTGAAGACCGCTCCCCGACGGAGCGCTCGAGGTTCCGCAGGCCGCCCGGGACGCCTGCCCCGCTGGGTTCCCCGGTAAGGTCCTCCGTCGAGGCGGCCGATCTCCGCAGCCGAGACGGAGCTGCCGTGGAGCGGGCCGACCGACCCCCTCAGGCCGCGCGCGCGTCGTCGATGGCCCGGGTGATGATGGCGTCGGTGAACGCCGCATCCGCCGGGCGTGACTCGCTCACCACCGCGGCAGTGCCCCGGACGCGGCGGCTGTACAGGCTCAGCGAGGGATCGAGGAGGAACCGGAACAGGAGCGCGGTCCACGAGCGGTGGTGAACCAGGCCGTCGTAGAACTCGGGGGCCATCGACTTCAGCCGCGGTAGCCGCGACCAGGGCACCATCATGAGATCATGGTGCTCGTTGTGGTACCCGACGTTGAAGGCGATCAGGTTCAACGGGCCGTAGTACGAGAAGGTCTCCTGGCCGGCCTTTCCGCTGGTCAGGTAATGCTCCTGGATCCACCGTGCGCCGACGGGGTGGAGCCCGATGGCGAAGATGCTGGAGAGCGTGAGGTAGAGCACCGCCTTCCAGCCAGCGACCGCCCAGAGCCCCGCGAGGAAGGCGATCTGGACCGCGACATTCGCCAGGTACCAGCTGTCGAGCATCCGCACCCGCTTCAGGCGCGGCACCCGCAGGCTCTGCCAGGCGAAGAAGGTGAGGAGCCAGAGCGCCTTCCGCACCGTCCCGTTGCCCACCAGCCGGGCCTCGAGCGGCGAGGCGAGGTCCGCATCCAGCTCGGGGTCGCCCTGGAAGCGGTGGTGCAGGAGGTGGAACTTCCGGAAGGAGATGGCCGCCGGGAAGACGATGGGGAGGTTGGCGAGGATCTGCAGCCACGCGTTCCACCGGGTCTTGCGGAAGACCAGGTTGTGCGTGCAGTCGTGGATCAGCGTCCAGAGCGCGTGGTCCGCCAGCGCCCCCACCAGGTAGGCCGCCGGCAGCAACACCCACCAGGGCTGCGCGCGGAGCGTCCAGGCGATCGCGATCTGCACCCCGACGATGAGCACCACCCAGAACGCCGTGCTCCGGTCTCGCCCGAACAGCGAGCGCACCTCGGGGTGCGCGGAGAGGAGCGCCCGGGTCCGCTTCAGGTGCGGTTCCGGATAGTCCACCACGTCCCAGGCGAGTGCCGGCCCCGACATGCGCCGGCTCATACCATGTCCGTCGACGCGGGGGGTTCCCGCTGCCCGCGGGCCGGGCAGTGAACCGGTCGCTACTCGCTGTTCCCGGGGCGGGCGAGCAAGCTGATGCCGCCGCAGGTCGGGTTGATCTTGGCGTTGGGGCAGAAGACCGCGTCCGCGCTCCCGTTCAGCGTGCCACCGTCGAAGATCAGGTTGGTCAGGGTGGCCTGGAGATGCGTCCCCGTCGTCGTTCCGACCTGGGTGACCGTGACCGTGCCTCCGGTGGACGCGCTCGCGATGGCCGTGTCACAGCTGGTCGGGATGGCGAAGGCGCCGTTCCAGTAGTGCCCGGGTGAAGGCGTCGGTCCGCCCGTCTGGATCCCCGGGAGGTCGAACCAGGTGTAGTCGCCAGTCACGATCGGGCCGACCGAAGTCGGGGGTCCAACCCAGTTGAGCAACGCGAGCCCGAGCACCACGGTCTGCCCGCTCGGAAGCGTGTTGCCCCCGAGCAGCTCGCAGACGTGGGTGCGGTCGGCCATGACGAGCGTCATGAACGCCGCGTCGATGCCGAAGACCGCGTCCCTGACGACGAGCTGCTGCCCGTTCACGGTCCCGGTGATCGTTCCGGTTCCGGTCGGGAACCCGGCGTCGGGCGTGCCGTTGTTGTCACTGCTCCCGCACGCGCACGCGAGCAGGCCCAGCAGCATCCAGCGCTTCATGTGTCCCCTCCCCGAGTCCCTCGAGGACCGGCCCTTCAGTCCTCGCGCTTCGGAGCCCGCGTCATCAGATCCAGCAACGCCCGCCGCGGGCTCTTTCCCTCGTACATGATGGCATGGACCTGGTCGCAGATGGGGAGCTCCACGCCGACCTTCCGGGAGAGGTCCCTCGCGCTCCGGGCGGTCTTCACCCCCTCGGCCACCTGCGTCATCTCGGCGAGGATCTGGTCGAGGGGCCGGCCCTTCCCGAGCTCCATGCCCACCCGCCGGTTCCGCGAGAGGTCGCCGGTGCAGGTGAGCACCAGGTCCCCGAGCCCGGCGAGCCCCATCAAGGTCAGTGGATTCGCGCCCATGGCCACCGCGATCCGGCTGATCTCCGCCAGGCCCCGGGTGATCACCGCGCTCCGGGCGTTGAGCCCGAACCCGAGACCGTCCGAGATGCCGGCGGCGATCGCGATGACGTTCTTCAGCGCGCCGCCGAGCTCCACCCCGATGACGTCGACCGAGGTGTAAGTGCGGAAGGACTCGGTCTGCAGCGCCGCCTGGATCCTCTGCGCCACCTTTTCGTAGTGCGCGGCGATGGTGACCACCGTCGGCATCCCCGCGGCCATCTCCTTGGCGAACGAGGGCCCGGAGAGGATGGCGATCGAGGGGTGGTACTGCTCGGGGAGGCAGTCCTCGAGCACCTGGGTCATGGTCATCAGGGTTTCGTTCTCGATCCCCTTGGCCACGGTGAGCAGCGGCACGTGCTCGCGGAGGTGAGGGAGCGCCTTGCGCACCACGTCGCGGGTGGCATGGGAGGGGGTGGCGAACACCACCAGCTCCGCGCCGGCCAGCGCCTCCTCCAGGGAGAGGCTGGCCCGGACCCGCGGCGAGATGGCGATGCCGGGAAGGTAGGCGCGGTTCTCCCGCGCGCCATTGATGGACTCGACGACCTTCGGCTCGCGGGCCCACGCCCGCACCTCGTCGCAGCGGGTGGCCAGTGTGTTGGCCAGCGCCGTTCCGAACGCTCCGAGCCCGATGACCGAGGCACGCATGGCAGCCCCTCCCGTGGGGAAGGCCGGCCACTCTACGCCATCGATGGGCGCGGGAAACCCCGGCCGCTCACGGCGGCGCGGGCATCATGTTCTGCACGAGGTACGTCTCGTCGTTGAAATCGTAGTTGGCGAAGAACGGAACGCCTGGGCTCGCCGCCTGGTGCATGTCCACCGAGATCAACCAGGTGTTGGGCACCACGGTTCCGCTCGCGTCCTTCACCGGCCAGAAGCGCATCCGGTGACCGCAGAGCCTTCCATCGGTCACGCACCACGGCTCCTGCTCGGCCATCGTCTCGTCGCTGAACTCGAGCTCGATGTGCCAGCCGAACTGCTGCGTCCCCGGGTCGAACGACCCTGTCGCCGGCTGGCCCGGGTCTGTCTGGGGCTGGTCCTCGTCCTTGTAGCTTCGGGGGAGGAGCCGCTGGATGTCCTCCCTGGCGCCGCCGAGGATGTAATGGTCATCGGAGTTCGAGGTCCGGCCCTTCGGGAACCAGTAGGCGAAGCTGCCGTAGGAGACGGCCCGGGGATCGCCGCAGTCCCGGCCGCTGTGGAAGGCATTCAGGAGCCGGACGCTCACCGGCTGCGAGGGATCGGCCTTCACCCAGTAGGAGCTCAGCACCTCATCGCCGACGGCCGCCCGCTCGCCGCCAGCGTTGAACAGCTGCTGCTTGGTTCCCACGGCGGTCGAGTAGCCGTACACGCCATTGACCACCTCATCGAGGTCTGGCTCGGTGGAAGTCTGGGGGAAGCTCGAGTTCTGAGGAATGTCCTGACGGAAGCCACCGAGGCTGATGGTTCGGGTCGGTGCGGCCGCGTCGTCGGAGTGGACGGTGAGCGTTCCGTTGTGCACCCGACCGTCGATGGCGACGAACCTCACCGTGAGGTCCAGCGAGGCGCCTGGCGCCAGGGCCGCCGGGAGCGCCGTGGATGGCGTGGCGGTGAATGCGTCCGTCACGTCGACCGAGCTGACCGTCACCGTGCCTCCAGAGAGGTTCCGGACCTTGAGCACTCCGGAGTCCTTCACTGTCAGGGGGCCCCAGCACGGGGCGATGTCACTGATGAGGTTGAAGGACATCCGGTCGCTGGATGGCGCGCCGTCCTGGTTGATCAGCTGCAGGGCGCCGCCGCCACCACTGCCCGCGGGCACGACGTTCCGGACGACGTAGACGATGTCGTTGTAGTCGGGCCCCACGGAGATCGGCGCCTCCTCGGTGGTCACGATGTACGCGTGCGGATCGAGGGATCCGTCGGGGTTCTTGTACGGGTAGACCCGGACGTGGTGCTTCGTGCCGCCGGAACCGGTGTCCCAGGTGTTGAGGGCGTCCTCCTGGAACACGACGTAGTTTCCGATCTGATTTTGCGGCGTTTCCCAGAAGGGCCATTCGTTCCAGAAGCCGAAGGCGCTCGAGCCGGGATCGAAGCTGAGCGTGCCTCCGTTCACGATGGGCGGGTCCAGCGCGAAGGCGTTGGCCTGCGCGATGCGGAACATCTCGGTCCGGGACGAGCCATTGCCGGACGCGTACCAGCCGTTGATGCTCGACGGCTCGAACGGCGGTCCATACGAGGCGAGGAGCTGCAGGGTCACCGGGCCGTCCCCCGCCTTCACGAAGGATTGAATGCCCGTCTCGTCCCCGGCGCTGGCCACCGGCGGGAAGTCGCGCTTGCTCGGGTCCGGGTTGCCGGCATTCACCGGGATGTTGTGCACGTCGAAGATCCACTGAAGGGACGGCTCGGTGCCGGCCGGGATGGCCAGGCCTCCGAGCGGCACCGCCGTGGTGCCGCCGGGAGTGGCGGCCGCAAGGCTGCCCCGGGACACGCCGGCGGTCCCGTTGAAGGTCACCGTCACCGTGGCCGACGCTCCGGGACCGAGGTCCGCGGGCACGGTGACGCCCGACACGGAGAAGGCAGAAGCCTGGGCGCCCGAGACGTTCAGGCTCTGCAGGCTGACCGTGCTCGCGCCGGCATTGGTGAGCGTGACCTGGGCCGACTTCGCGGTGCCGGGCGTCGTTCCGATGACGATGCGATCCGGCGAGGCGGTCAGCGCGCCGGGGACCCCCGAGTCCGGAGGTCCGCCGTCCGGTCCCCCATCGGGACCTCCATCGGGAGGATTGCACGCTGCACCGGTGCAGCCGCCGTCCGGGTTCCCGCCGCCTCCACCTCCACCCCCGCTGCTCCCGTCGTCACAGCCCACGCCCAGCGCGAGGACCGCCACCACGCCCACCATCCACGCCCGCTTCATGGCGTTCCTCCGTCAGCCGTTCCCCCATCCGGTCGGAGCAGGATGATCGCCCCCCCGTCCGCACCGCCTTGCACCAGCTGCGCCACGTAGAGATTCCCGGTGGTCACGTCCTCGGCGACGTCCAGCGGGTCGCTCAGGCCCGACGCCACCTGGAGCACCTGGGCCCTGTCGATCGGTCCTCCGATGGCGGGAATCGGCAGCGCGAGCACGTCGTCCCCCGCGCTGTACTCCACCACGAAGAGGTAGCCCCTCAGCGCTCCGCCGAAGGCCGGGCCCTTGCTCTCCAGCGCGCCGTCCGGCGACCGGTTGCGGCTGAAGTCGTAGACCGAGCCCTTCCAGTTCGGGTCCGGGAGCGTGCCCACCGGGTACCCGACGCCGCCGTCGGAGGGAGCGACCTCGCCGGGGTCGATGGCCGAGGTGGGGTTCCCGCCATTGAGCACGTACTGGCCGCGCGCCGGATTGGGATGGCCGTAGTAGCCGCCCGGCACCACGTCGAAGAGGTAGTCGTCCTGGGTGGGGATGCTGCTCAGCGCCGGTACCACGGGCTCCATCCCGGGCGGGGTGCCGGGGGTGTTGCCACCCGCCGCCGTGCCGTTGCCCGGCGCGTAGAGGTGGCCGTTGGTGTGCCAGACCAGGTCGTAGGCGTTGCGGATCCCCTCGCCGTAGAGCGTCACCGCGGCGTTCAGGGCGTGCGGGTCGTAGATGCCGCCGTCCCAGACCGGGAGCGGCGGCCCGAGGACGATGGGGCCGGCGTCGGGGTCGCCAGCGTCGGGGACACCGCTGTCCACGACCGGCTCGGGGGGCGGGAGCGGCTCGGTCTGCACGCTGATCGGCTCCGGGAGGAGCGTCAGGTCGATGCGCAGGAGCGCCGAGGAGAGCAGGCGCTCGTGGCGGTTGTACCAGGTCGGGTCCGGCGCGCCGGAGGCGGTGGTGCTCCCCTGGGTGACGTAGAGCGCTCCGTCGGGCCCGAACGCAAGGCTGTTGGTCATGTGGTCCTTCGCCGAGCGGGGAAGGCCGAAGACCATGTCCTGGAAGGTGGCAACGAACCCGGGCTGGGCCGGATCGATGGTCACGCGGGTCACGGTGCCGGTCCAGTCCTGAGCGGGCTGGACGTACAGCGTCGCGTTGGTGGTGACCCAGAGCACGTTCGGGTTATCTGGCTGGAAGGCGATGCCGATCACCGTCCGTCCGGCGAGCCCCGCCCACTGCTCCTCGGGGCCGAGCGTCCCGTCGGGAGCCACCGTCCACCTCCGGAGAATGCCGTCCAGCCCCGTGCCGTAAAGCCTTCCGTCGGGTCCGAAGACCAGGCTGGCGATGGGGGTTCCGTTCCACAGCGGCGGCTCGACCACCGTGTAGTGGTAGCGAGGATCGATCTTGAGGTTGGTGAAGTCGCCGGTGGAGAAGGTGCTGGTGAAGGGAATGAATGGGTTCCCGCCCTGGTCCTTCACCCGGTCCGAGAGCTGGAAAATGAAGGTGGTCCGCGCATCCAGGACCCCGCGCGGCTGGAGCACGATGGCGTCCCCACCGCCAGTGGTGTTCACGGTGGCGGCGATCGGCATCAGATCGGCCGCGCGCAGGAGGCGGACGTTGTCCCCGGTGAGGGTGGTCTCGTCGACGCCCTGGCCGATGTTGGGAAGGAACACGTCGACCTTCACCGCGGTGTCCCGGCCGACGAAGGTCCAGCCATCGGGCGGATCGATGGCCCGCACCGAGGGACGCGGAGGAGGAGGGGGCGGAGGAGGCCCCGAGTCCGGGCCGGAGTCCGGACCAGCGTCCTCGCCAGGGCCTCCATCGCTGCAGGAGACGAGGAATCCGCATCCGCCGTCCGGATCCCCGCCGTCCGGCCCCCCTCCACCGCTGACGCCCTCGCTGCAGGCGACTGCCCCGACCAGAGCAGTCACCATCGCCGCCGCCGCCCACCGCCCAGCACTCCTCATGTCTGTCGTCGTCCGTCCCGCCTGCATGCCGGAGACCCGGCCTGCCAGGCTCCCAGGGTCAAATGCGGCCCAAGTTGGGGGTCCCAGAAGGGTCCGGGAAGCCCTGTCCGGGCAGACTCTGTTCACCGGTGAGAGCGCAGGCACGACCCAGGGGCGATTAATCTCCACCTTCGGTCATGCCCCGGTCGGTTCCCATCGAGCTGTTGAGCTTCCGGCGCACCTTCGCCCTGCTGATGGTGCTGGTGGCGGTGCCGTCCGCCGGCCTCACCGGACTGGGGGTGGTGGCCATCCTCAACGAGCGCGCCGCAGTGGAAAAGCGGCTCGCCCTGGTGTGGCAGGACCGCCTGGACACCCTCGCCACCCGGTTCCGGCAGGCGCTGGAGGCGAGCACCGTCACCCGGACCGACGAGGGGCTCCGGGTCATCGCTCCCTCGGGGCTCTTGCTCTCGGGCGCCGGCTTCCGCCTCTCGCGCGACGTGCTCCAGTCGCCGGACACCGACCTGGTGGCGGCGCTCACCCCGCTCCGGAGCCAGCTCGCGTTCCTTCCCGAGCGGCCGAGCTTCCTGAGCGTGCCCGGTCCGACCGGGCCGGTGCTGATCGTGGCCCTCCGGGCGCCGGACGGCGTCCTGGGAGCCGAGCTCACCCACGCCGGGCTCGAGCAGCTGCTCGGCCAGAGCGGTGAGGACCTCCTGGGCAAGGGCGAGCGGGTCCGCTTCGGGCTCACCCCGGTTCAGCCCAGCCGGCCCGGGCTGGTCGGGAAGTTCATCGGTGGGGTTCCCGGAGCCCGGAACGCGCTCGAGGCGACCCCGCTCGCCGAGCGGCCACTCCCCGCACCGCTGCAGGAATTCCAGCTCCGGGCCATGCCCGAGGCCGGGGACCCGGTGGCCTTCGCCTCCACCCGCAACCGGCTGGTCTACGCCGGGCTGCTCGGCGCCTTCTACGCGACGCTGGTGGTGGGGGTGGTCTACACCGCGCGCGCTCTGTACCTGCAGGCGCGCCTGTCCCGCCTCAAGACCGACTTCGTGAGCCTGGTGAGCCACGAGCTCCGGACCCCGCTCACCTCCATCCGGATGTTCATCGAGACGCTGGCCCTGGGACGAGTGAAGGACCCCGAACAGACCCAGGCAGTGCTGGAGCTGCTCCAGAAGGAGACCGAGCGCCTCTCGGCGATGATCGAGCGGGTGCTCGACTGGGCCCGGCTCGAGTCCGGCCGGCAGCGCTACCGGACGGAGCGCCTCACCGCGCGGCAGATCCTCGATGCCTCGCTGGACGCCTTCCGGGCCCAGCGGCTGGACAGCCAGGTCCAGCTCACCTGTCGCGTACAGGAGGTGCTGCCGGAGCTGGAGGGTGACCGGGAGGCGCTGGCCGGGGCGCTCCTCAACCTCCTCCACAACGCCTACAAGTACTCGGGCGCGGAGAAGCGGATCGAGCTCCGGGCCGACGCGCGGAACGGCGGCGTGGACATCGAGGTGGAGGACCACGGGGTGGGCATCGCCAAGCGCGACCGGAAGCGGGTGTTCGATCGCTTCTACCGGGTGGACAACCTCCTGACCCGGCAGACCGAGGGCTCCGGACTGGGGCTGTCCATCAGCAAGCGCATCATCGAGGCCCACGGGGGCAAGCTCACGGTGAAGAGCGAGCTGGGCAAGGGCAGCACCTTCACCATCCACCTTCCGGCGGCGAAGGAGGCGCGGGCGTGAGCCGGGAGAAGCCGCGGGTCCTGGTGGTGGAGGACGACCTCTCCATCCTCACCGGTGTGTCGATGAACCTCCGCTACGAGGGTTACGAGGTCCTCCAGGCGCAGGACGGCGAGCGCGGCCTGGAGATGGCGGTGACCGACCGGCCGGATCTCATCGTGCTCGACGTGATGATGCCCCGGCTCAACGGCTACGAGGTCCTGCGCGAGCTGCGATCGCGCGGGATGAAGACCCCGGTGCTCGTCCTCTCCGCCAAGGGCATGGAGCGGGACAAGGTGCTCGGGCTGGACCTCGGCGCGGACGACTACGTGGTGAAGCCGTTCGGGGTGGCCGAGCTGATGGCGCGGGTGAAGGCGGTGTTCCGCCGCCGCTGGGGGGAGGACGGGGAGGTGGTCCGGTTCGGCGAGGTGGCGGTGAACCTCGGGACCCGGGCGGTGACCCGGGGAGATGCGCCCGTGGAGCTCACCGCCCAGGAGTTCAAGCTCCTCGTGCAGCTGGTCTCGAATCCCGGACGTACCTTCTCCCGGGACGAGCTGCTCTCCGGCGCCTGGGGCATCGACTACGAGGGAACCCCCCGGACGGTGGACACCTTCGTCCGCCAGCTCCGCCAGAAGCTCGAGCCCGACCCCGAGGCCCCCCGCTACATCCTGACCGCGCGGGGGCTGGGGTACCGGTTCGAGCGCCCCCAGGGCTGAGCCCGATCGCTGGCGCGCCCCTGCGCGCTTCCATGGGCGTCCCCCTGGTGCGGGGGGCTGACGCCACCCGACGGCCAGGGACTGAGCCTGGCCGCTGGCGCGCCACCGCGCGCTTCGCCAGGCGTCCCCCTGGTGCGGGGGAAGATTCCGCCGGCCCGGCCGACTCCCTGTGGGGACATGAGACCGGCCGTCACACTCCACACGGACGCCTTGACCGTGGATCCGCCACGGTGGCACCGTCGCGCCATTCCGGCGCCGTCGAAGTTTCGCAGTCCAACGACATTGGATCCCACACTGCGGGCGGCCGTCGTCGCGCTCCGGCCCGTCCTGCTCGTGCTCGCGCGGCGGATGTGTGCGTCGGAAGCGGACGCGGCCGACGCAGTGCACGACACGCTGGAGAGCGCGCTGCAGGCCGGGGACCGGCTCGCCGCGGTGGAGAACCTCCAGGCCTGGCTGGTCACCATCCTCCACCGCCGGATGATCGACCTGTTCCGCAAGCGCGAGCGCGAGCAGCTGGGTGACCCTCCGGAGGAGCCGGAGGTGACGCAGGACGCGCCGGTCTCCGATGCGCCGCTGTGGACCCGCATCGACGGAGAGCAGCTCCGGGCGGCGGTGCAGCGGCTCGAGCCGGAGTTCCGCGAGGTCTTCACCCTGCACGCCTTCGAACGCCGCTCGTACAAGGACATCGCGACGGCGCTGGACATCCCGCAGAACACGGTCGGAACGCGCCTTCTCCGGGCGCGACGGAAGCTCCGGGTGCTGCTCCTGGGCGGCCGGGAGGAGGTGGGGACATGACGCCCGAGGACCACAGCGGCGGGCCGGTGCGCTGCGAGCAGCTGGGCCCGTTCGTTGACGGCGAGCTCGCTCCGGACGAGGCGGCCGGCTTCCGCAAGCACCTCCTGGTCTGCGCTCGGTGCCAGCAGGAGATGCACGGTCTGATGCAGCTGTCGGCGCTCGCCGAGCAGGCCCGGGAGCAGCGTCCCTCAGCGCGCTCCGGGATGGCGCCGGCCGCCCTGATCGCGCAGGACCGGCGCGCCCATCCCCATCGCGCGGCGTGGGTGGGCGTCGTCGGGGCAGTGGCGATCGCCGCGGCGCTGGTGCTCGCGCTGCGGGTCAACGCCTCGCGCTCCGACCTTCCGACGCTGCTCGCCTCGCTGGATGCGCGCCGCACCTCCGGCTGGCCGAGCTACGCCGGGGCCCGGGAGTACCGTCCCTACGTCGTGCAGCGGGGGACCACCGCCCCCGCGCCGCTGAAGGGCCTGGCCCGGCTGGAGGAGGAGGGCAACTGGCAGGCGCTGGGGACGGCCGCACTGGTGCAGGGCGAGTACGCCCAGGCACTGAGCTATCTACGGCGCGCGCCGCGCAACGTGGCGACGCTCAACGACCTCGGCCTGGCCCTCATGGACAGCGGCAATCTGGAGGCCGCGCTCGAAGCGTATGACCAGGCGCGCGAGCTCGACCCGAAGTTCGCTCCGGTCGAGTTCAACCGCGCGCTGGCCCTCGAGCGGCTCGGGTTGCCCCGGGCCGGGCTCCAGGCGATGCGCGAGGCGAGCCAGGTCGCGCTCGGGGGATGGAAGGACGAGGCCGCCCGCACCGTGGCCGCGCTGGAGCGCACGGCTCAGAGCCGCACCGCGGTGTCGGAGCAGGTGGAGGCGGCGCGGCGCGCGCTCCTCGACGGGACACTTCCCGACCCGCAGCTCGTCAACGCCTACCCGGGCACCTTCCGGTTCCAGCTCTACACCGCGCTGGCGTTCGCGCCCGACCGGGCGGCGGCGGAGAAGCTGCTTCCCCTGGCCCGGCAGCTGGACACGATCGGCGAAGGGCACCGCCTCGAGGAGTGGGTGACCCGCACCGCCGCGCGAAGCAATGCCCGGCGCTCGACGCTGGCCCCACGCCTCCGGGACTTCACCGCCAGCTCGCCGGCGGAGCTGCGCGCGGCGCTGCTCGCCGAGGCCGAGGCCGCCGGGCAGGAGGACCAGGCGCTGTACGTGCTCTCGCGGGAGTTTCCGCCGCGCGACGACCGGTTCGGGCAGCTGGTCGGCCGTCTTCGCGACCCGTTCTGGGACCTCCGGGTGCTTGCCTCCCGGGTGCGCGTGGAGCGGCAGGCCGGCCGCCTGGCGGAAGCCGAGCGCGTCGCCCGGTCCTTGCCCGAGGGAGTGTGCCGGGACGAGACCCTCTCCGGCGAGTGCTGGAACGTGTCCTACGAGCTCGCCCAGACCTACGCCCATGCCGGTCGACCGGCGGACGCCCGACGGGTGTTCGAGGCGTCACTGGCCGAGGCGGCGAAGGCTCCGCACCCGATCCGCGACCGCGGGCTTCTCCTCCACGCCGGCGCGACCAATGCAGACGCCGACCGGGTGGCGCTGGCGCGGGCCCAGTTCGAGGAGGCCGATCGCCTGAGCAGCGCCGACTGCCAGACGCGCGTGTACAGCCTCATCTCGGTGGCCCAGGCGTACGTCCGCCGGGGCGATGCGCCGAGCACGCGGGCGGTGCTGGCTTCCATGCCCTCCTGCGAGCACCCCACCATCGTGCTCGCGGCCGAGGTCCAGGCAGACCTCGCGGTGCTCGGCGGCGCCGCCGACGATCGCGCCCGGGCGCGGGAATGGGTGGCGAAGGCGGAAGCCGCAGCGCGGAGCCCGGTCGAGCAGCTCACCGTCGACGCGCTCCCGGTGATGCTGGACGCCGAGGAGGGGAAGGAAGGCACCCCCGCGCGGTTCCGGGGGCTGCTCGGGCGCTCGCGCCTCGTGACCGGGGCCGACGATCTGATCGCCAGGGTCGGGAGGTCGGTGGGGCTGCAGCTCCTCCGGGAGTCTCGAGGAAAGGAAGCGGTCGCCCTCGCGGCGGAGATGCTCTCGACGCCGACGCCCGACGGCTGCGCGCTGGCGGTGATCGCCGACGGCCGGCGTGTGGGCTTTGCCTCCGTCGACCGCGGGGGCGCGGTCTCGCAGAAGGTCCAGCCTCGTTCCGAGGCGGGTCCGTCCGGCAAGCCTCCCGCCGTCGACCCCGCCTGCCCGGCGCTCACCGTGCTCGCCCCCACCGGGTTCCTCGACGTGCCCCGCTGGCTTCCGGCGGACCAGGCCTGGAGCCTTCGAGTCGGTCCGTCGCGTCCGGCCGCTCCAACCCAGTTCGACCAGCGGCTCCTCGTACGCGGCGCGCTCGCCCCCCCCGACCTCAAGCTGCCGCCGCTGGGAGCGCGCGACGAGACCGCACAGGGCTGGACAGTCATCGAGGGGTCTGATGCCACACCGTCGCGAGTTCGCGCGCAGCTGGAGCGGGCAGATCTGGTGGACTTCGAGGTGCACGGCATCGTGGACGC
>RPRB01000102.1 GCA_003818285.1 Myxococcaceae bacterium | reverse complement strand
TCCACCTCGACCGCCTCACCCCGCCGGCCTACTTCGCCCGCTACTGCCCGCGGGTCGTGCCGATCTTCAACTACTTCCAGGCCGCGCTGGTCCTGCTCGCCGACGGAGAGCTCACCGCGGCGCAGGTGGCGCGGGTCGCCGTGGAGATGGTCCAGACCGCGGGGCACAACCTCCTCACGCTCAGCAACTCGTTCCAGGACCTCGTCCGGCGCGGACTGCCGATCCAGGCGGTGGCGGCGCCGCTGCTCCAGGCGCTCGAGGGGGCGCTCCAGAGCCCAGACGCCGTCCTGCAGGCGTTCCGGCCCCTGCCGGACATCGTCAAGGCCTTCACCCGCCGGGTGGCGGCCCTCGGCGCGCCACCTCCGCCACCCGAGCCGCGGTCCATCGACTACCTCAGCGTGCTCGACGATGCCCGCCCCAGGACTCACCGCGCGAGGAAGCGCCCCTGACCCACCGGCTTGAGCGTGGCCCCCGGCACGGGCACGCTGGTGCCGCAACTCCATGGCCGTTCATTCCCCGTCCCGTCGTCGTCGCTGGCCCTGGCTCGTCGTCCTCGCCGTGGTGGTCGTCGCGGTGCTCCTCCTCCTGCGGCGCGACACCCCCGCGACGGACCCCGTGGAAGCCCAGGCCCCCTCCGGCCGCCCGCCGGCTGCCACCGCCGCCCCGGCGCCGCGAACGTCGACGCCCTCGCCGACGGCTCCCGACCCCGCGCCCCGCGCCGAGCCCTCCCCGGCGCTCCCGCCTTTCACCGGGCGGGTCGTGTCCGCCGAGGACGGTCGTCCGGTCGTCGGAGCCGAGGTGACCTTTCTCGCGCCCGAGGGCGCCACCTCGGTCCGTTCGGGCCCGGACGGGCGCTTCCGGCTCGTGCCGTCGCGCGCCGGCCCGCACCAGCTCGCGGCGGTGCTCGCCGAGGGGTACGTCCCGTTCGGCCCCGCATGGGGGCAGAGCCCCATCCGTCTCCTGGCGCCCGCGCCCGCCGGCACGCCGGAGCTGGTCCTCTCGCTCGACCCCGAGGTGCGGCTGAGCGGGCGGGTCGAGGCGGCCGACGGCGGCGCCCCCATCGCCGGGGCCACCGTCGCGCTCAGGGTGCCCGGGGCCCAGCCGGGTCTCCTCAGCTCGGAGCGGACATGGACCACCGACACGCAGGGCTCGTTCTCGGGGACGGCGCCCCCCGAGGCGGTGGTGGTGGCGCGCGCGCCGGGGTTCTCCCCGGCGGCCGAGCCGCTCCGCGGGAGCGGCCGGACCCGCTCCATCACGCTCCGGCTCCCGCCCCTGCCCGCGCAAGGCCTCCAGGAAAGGACGCTCGCCGGGCGGGTGGTGGAGCCGAGCGGGGTCCCGGTTCCCGACGCCGTGGTGACCCTTGGCGCTGGCCGCGGGCGAGGACGGGGCCCCGGTGCGATCCTCCCGGCCCCCGTGACCACCGACGCCCAGGGGCGCTTCCGGTTCGAGGACGTGCCCGCGCAGGTGGGCTGGGCGCAGGCCGCGGCCGGAGATCTCCTCTCCGAGCGGGTGTCCATCGAGCCGGGCGACGCCGAGGTGACCCTCACTGTCCGGCCCGGGGGCGTGCTCGCCGGGCGCGTCCTGCACGCCGACGGCCGTCCCGCCACCGCGTTCGCGCTGCAGCTGGTCCGCCTGCGCCGGGCCGACGCTTCTCGCACCCTGTCCATCGTCGATCCCGAGGGGCGGTTCGAGGTGCGGGGCCTCGGCGCGGGTCCCTGGGAGCTACAGGCCCTGGCCGCGGACAGCGGCCCGTCGGAGCGCGTCCGGGTAGAGCTGCCGAACACGCCCGGTGGCCGGGTGGAGAAGGATCTCCGGCTGCGCTCCGGTCGCCGGCTGGTGGGCGTGGTGCGGGACGCGAACACGCGACAACCCGTCGCCGGTGCCCGGGTCGCGATGGAGGCCTCGCCGGGCGAGGACTCGGTGCTGGTCCGCACCGGGACGTTCACCGGACCTGACGGCCGCTTCGAGCTGGAGGGCCTCTCCGACTCGCCGGTGAGCGTCGCGGTCGAGGCCGAGCGCTACCATCGCCGCATCGTCACCCTGCCGCGGGGCAGGACCGAGGTGGAGGTCGCGCTGCGGCCCGTGGCGGCTGACCAGGCGCAGGCGACCGACCTGGTGGGCATCGGTGCGGTGGTGAACCGGAACGAGGACGGGCTGGTGCTCGGGAATCTGGTGGCGTCCGGCGGCGCCGCGGCGGCGGGGCTCCACCCGGGGGACGTGGTGCTCCGGATCGACGGGCAAACCATCGCCGAGCTCGGCTTCACCGAGGCCGTCTCCCGCCTGCGCGGCGAGGAGGGGACGGTGGTCCGGCTCGAGGTGCGCCGGGCGAACGGAACCACCAGCACGGTGGACGTCGTGCGCCGGCCGATCAGCTTCTGACCAGCACGCCGCGGGGGGTGAGCGGGCGGTCCCGCGGCAACAGCCCCTGCTCCTGGTACCAGCGGAGCGCGTCGCGGATGCCGTGGCGCACCGGTCGCGGGCGATAGCCCAGGGTGCGCTGGGCGAGGGCCGAGCTCACGTAGGCGGGCTCGAACAGCTGACGGAGGAAGGGCGTGTTCACCCAGCCCAGCCGCGCCGAGGAGAGGGCACCCAGCACGTCGCCGGTCCGCCCCAGCACCCGGGCGGCCCAGCCGGGAAGATGCACCGACGGCGGCCGCTGCCCGCACTCCTCGGCCACCTGGGCGAGGAACTCGCGGTGGGTGAGGTTCTCTCCCCCGAGGATGTAGCGCGTCCGCGGGCGCCCCACGCGCATTGCCAGGAGAAGCCCGTCGGCCACGTCGTCGGCGTTGACGAAGTTGGCGCCTCCTGGCGGATAGGCCTTCACCACGCCGGAGGCGACCAGCCGCACCACCTCGGCGCTGCTCGCTCCCGTTCCGTAGGCCCCCACGACGAAGGTGGGGTTGCAGACGACGACCTGGAGGTCACCCCAGTCGCCCAGCGCCAGCTCCTCGGCGGCTCGCTTGCTCTCGGCGTAGGGGGTGCTGCGCTCCGGAGGAGGACCCTCCTCGGTCGCCGGGCGGTCCAGCATGCCGTGCCCGATGGCGACGCTGGAGGAGACGTGCACCAGCCGGCGCACCCCGGCGCTGCGGGCGGCCTGCAGGACCTGCCGCGTGCCCTCGACGTTGATGGTCCAGAGCAGGAGCCTGCCCGCGTCGTCGAACCGCACGTGCCCCGCGGCGTGGAACACCCGCGCGATCCCGGCCATGGCCTTGGCCAGCGAGTGCCCATCGCGCACGTCCCCCGACACCCGCTCCACGTCCAGCCCACCGAGGGAACGGGCATCGGAGCCGGGCGTGAGCAGGACGCGCGGACGCTCCCCACCCCGGAGGAGGGTACGGACCAGGTTTGCTCCGATGAGTCCAGTGGCGCCCGTCAGGAGCGTTCGCATGGTATAGACGCGTGCCTTCAAAGCCCGCTCCGACCCGGGGCGTCAATCGCTGATGACGGACGATCCCACCGCGCCCCGGCCTCCCGCCCCCGCCGCACGCACCGACGACACGCAGGCCGACGACTCCGGAGACCCGGAGCTGGAGCCCGCGATCGAGGGCGAGTCGCTCGAGCTGGGCGCGGAGGACGACGAGGCGCTCGAGGACGACGAGGATGGGCCGGATCCGCTCGCCGGCCCGGTGCCCGAGCCGCCGCCACCGCACGACGAGAAGGAGCCCGAGCCGGTCCCGCCCGTGCTGTGGGAGAGCGAGGCCGACCACCTCGATCCCACGGCCCCGGTCCCGAGAGACCACCCGCCGGAGATCGACCCGGACAAGCTGGACCCGGACGCGCTCAAGGTGGTGAACCGGCTGCTGCAGTACGGGCACCAGGCGTACCTGGTGGGCGGCTGCGTCCGGGACCTCCTGGCGGGAAGGACGCCCAAGGACTTCGACGTCGCGACCAGCGCGGTGCCGAGCGAGGTGCGCGGCATCTTCCGGAACTGTCGGCTCATCGGGCGCCGTTTCCGGCTGGCGCACGTGTACTTCAAGGGCGGGAAGATCGTGGAGGTCTCCACCTTCCGGGCCAATCCCACCGAGCTCGAGCTCGCCACCGATGCCGGCGAGGGCGAGGAGAAGGACGACCTCCTCATCAGTGACGACAACGTCTTCGGTACCGCCGAGCAGGACGCGCGCCGGCGGGACTTCACCATCAACGGCCTCTTCTATGACGTGGCAGAGGGCCGGGTGATCGACTTCGTGGGTGGGCTCCGGGACCTGCGGCTGCGGGAGGTGCGTACCATCGGCGACGCGCAGGTCCGCATGCGCGAGGATCCGATCCGCATCCTCCGCGCGGTCCGGTTCGCCTGCCGCCTGGATTTCGACATCGAGTCGCGGACCTACGCCGCGATGGAAGGGGCGGTGGAGGACATCCCCCGCTGCGCGCCGCCGCGGCTGCTGGAGGACACCTTCCGCATTCTCCGCGGCGGGGTGAGCGCGGGTGGCCTGTATCTGCTCTCCGCGCTGGACGCCCTGAGGTTCCTGCTTCCGCCGATGGACGCCTGGCTCAAGGAACGCGGCCCCGACGGGGCGGCGCTCCTGCGCGCGCACGCCGAGCGGCTGGATGCCCGGGTGCGGTCCGGCGCGGTGCTCGAGGACTCGGTGCTCCTGGCGACGCTGCTCCTGCCGCTCCTGCGCTCCCCGCCGCCTCCCGTTCCTCGCCCCGCGGCCGAGCCACCGCCTGGCGACGACAGTGGAGCGTCACCGCGTACCGGCGGCGAGGAGGCCGGGCCCTCGGTCCCGCCGGCCATCGAGGACCTTCTTCAAGAGTTGGTGCGTACCGCGCGGCTTCCGCGGCGCATCGCCGAGCGCTGCCGGATGATCCTCCTCGCGCAGGCGACGCTCTCGGGCCAGCGCCGGCGCCGCGGTGGGCTGGCGAGCTTCCGCCGGCATCCGCTGTTCCAGGAGGCGCTCACGGTCTTCGAGCTCTCGGTGGAGGCCACCGGGGAGCACCGCGAGGCGCTCGAGGCCTGGAGGTCGGGCGGCGCACCGGCACCTGCCACCGGAGGACCGCCCCAGGAAGGCGGCCGGCGCCGCCGCCGCCGCCGCAGGAGGGGGCCGCGCCCCGGTCCGCCCTCCGGGGAAGGAACCTGAGGGGTGACGCCCCGAGTCAAGGTCTTGAAGTTGCGCGCCGCCTCGTTCCGCGCCAATTGGAGCGTTTCACGTGCTGAACCCGTCCTTTCTCGAAGCTCCCTTCGGGCCGTCCCGGTCGTCGCCGGCGTCCGTCCCGAGCGCGCTCGGTGAGGCGGAGCTCGGCTCGTTCCTCGAGCTGCTGGCGGTGAAGCGCGAGCGCCCGTCGCTTCCGTTCCTCCGGCGACTCCAGCGGCGGTGCCTCACCACCGTGGCGTTCGAGAACCTCGACATCCACTGGAAGGTCCCCATCCCGTTCGACGTCCGGCACGCCTGGGAGAAGGTCGTTCGCCGCCGGCGCGGCGGCTACTGTTACGAGCTCAACGGTCTCTTCGGCTGGGCGCTCGACCGTCTCGGGTTCGCCGTCGCGCTGCTCTCGGGCAAGGTGTGGCGCAAGCCCACCCGGAGCTGGGGGCCGGAGTACGATCACGTGGCGCTGCACGTCCGGATCGACGGCGGGGACTACCTGGTCGACGTGGGGTACGGGGACTCCTTCCGCACGCCGCTGCCGCTGCCCTCCGCGGAGCGGAGCGACGTCAGCGGTGCGTACCGGCTCTCTCCCGACGGGGGTGAGCTGCAGCTCGATCACTCCATCGTGCCGGGGCACTGGCGTCCGCTGTACCGGGTGTCTCTGCGGCCGCGCGCGTGGTCCGAGTTCGCCGGGATGTTCCACTGGCACCAGACCAGCCCCGACTCGCCGTTCACCAACCACACCGTCTTCACCCTCGCCCGGCCCTGGGGCCGGAGCACGGTGACCGAGCGGTACCGGATGGAGACCCGCGGCGCGCGCACCGTGCGGCACCGCTACCGCCACAAGGACGAGTGGCTGGAGGAGCTCCGCACCCGGTTCGGGGTGAAGGGCCCGCTGGGCCCCCACGCCGGCTGAGACGGATTCACCGACCGAGCGCCGGGGGTGGAGAACGCAGGGCGCGAGCCCGGGCGGACCGACCGTCAGGACGGAGAGCGCTTGGGCTCGGCGGCCAGGTCCAGGCGCGATGCGCCCGCGCGGGCCCGGAGCTCGTCGACCGGCTCGCCTTCCTCGAGCGAGAGCACGTCCGCCGGGGCCACCGCGCCGCGCCCGAAGCGGTCGGCGATCGCGTCCAGCGCACGGTTGAGCGCCTCCGAGCGGCGGGGTGGCTCGCCGAACAGCCCCAGCTGTGCCTCCCCGACCTCGTCCAGCTCCTGGGCGGAGACGCCGGTCAGCCGCACCGGGCGGGGCAGCGGCGCACGCTCGAGCAGCGCCAGCGCGTGCCGGTAGAGCTCCTGTCCGTCGTCGGTCGGGCGCTCGAGGGTGCAGCGACGCGTCTGGAGCGTGAAGTCCTCGAGCTTCAGCTTCAGCTGCACCACCCGCGTGCGCAGGCCCGCCTTCCGGAGCCGGCGTGCCACGCGGAGCGCCTGGGCGTGGAGCCGCGGCCTCAGCACCTCGAGGTCCGCGACGTCCTCCTCGAAGGTGTCCTCGGCGCCGATGCTCTTGCTGCTCCGATCCGGGATCACCGGCCGGTCGTCCTCGCCGCGGGCGAGCGCCGCGAGATGCGCGCCGAGGTCGCCGAGCCGCGCGGTGAGCCATCCTTCATCCCGGCTCGCGAGGTCGCCGACCAGGCGCAGCCCGAGCCGGTGCAGCCGCTCCTCCAGCTTGGGTCCCACTCCCCAGAGCCGGGACACCGGGAGGGCGGCGAGGAACTCGCGGGTCTGCTCGGGCGGGACCTCCCGCTGCCCATCGGGCTTGGCGAGGTCGGAGGCGATCTTCGCCACGAACTTGCTGGAGGCGATGCCCGCCGACGCCGGCAGGCGCACCTCGGCGGCGATCTCTCGCCGCAACCGGGTGGCGATCTCCGCGGGCGGTCCGAAGAGGGCCTGCGAGGCGGTGACGTCGAGGAAGGCCTCGTCGAGCGAGAGCGGCTCGATGAGCGGCGTGTAGCGCTCGAGGATGGCGAACACCTGCTCGCTGGCCTCGGCGTAGGCCGCGAAGCGCGGGGGAACCACCACCGCCGTCGGGGCCAGCTTCAGGGCGCGAGCCATCGGAATCGCGCTCCGGACGCCGAAGGGGCGCACCTCGTAGCTCGCGGCGAGGACCACGCCCCGGCGCGGATGGCCGCCGACGATGACCGGCTGGCCCCGGAGCTCGGGCCGGTCGCGCTGCTCGACGGAGGCGTAGAACGCGTCCATGTCCACGTGGAGGATGGCTCGCATGCGCTGAGGAGGGGGAGCCTACCGCCCGGGACCGATCTTCCGGGGCCCCCCCGCGGCCACGCCGGGCGCTTCCGCCGTCTAGGCCCCGAGCAGCGCGACGATGACCCGGCGGGCGGACACCACGTCCTCGAGCGGGCGCTGGGCGAGCAGGTCGCAGATCCGGTCAGCCAGGAAGGATCCAGGAGCCTCGTACCCGCCGAACAGCGAGTGCAGGGACACCTCCATCCCCGCCGCGAGCTTGGCCACGCTCCTCAGCGAGGGGCTGAGCTGCCCTCGCTCGATCCGCCGAACGCTGTCCACCGCCAGCCCGGCCCGAGCCGCAAGCTCGCTCTGGGTCAGCCCTCGGTCCTCCCGGAGCTGGCGGATGTAGCGCCCGAACCTTCGCGCTTCGTCCACGTCCAACCTCCTCGAGCTTCACGGTAGGGGCGGAGATCCGGAGCGTGGAGACTTGCGCGGCGCACTCCCCGTGCCATCGGGGCGCTGTCCATCAGTCGACGCCGCGGAGCCCCAGGAGCGCGAGCACGGCGCGGAGCTCGGGCGGTAGCGGCGCGGAGAGCTCCAGCCGCGTCCCCGTTGCCGGGTGGACGAACCCGAGCCGGGCGGCGTGCAGGAAGAAACGGTCCAGGCCCGGGTGGGGCCGGCCTCCGTAGGCCAGGTCTCCGAGCACCGGCGCTCCGATGGCCGCGAGGTGGGCACGGATCTGATGGAGCACGCCGGTGTGAATGCGAACCTCCAGCAGCGCAGCGTCCCCCGCGCGAGCGAGGACCCGGAAGTCGGTGAGGGCCTCCCGTCCGCCGCCGGAGAGCGCCGGTTCCACGTGATCTGCGCGGTGCCGGAGCGGGAGGTCGATCTCTCCCTCATCGGCGACGGGGCCGGTCACCACCGCCAGGTAGCGCTTGTCGACCTGCCGGCCGGAGAAGGCGTCCCGGAGCGCACCCCAGGTCTCGTGGTCGCGGGCGGCGAGCAGCACTCCCGAGGTGAGCGTGTCCAGCCGGTGGACCAGCCCGCCCTCGCGCGGGTCGGCCGACGCCTCGGCGCACTCCGGATACGAGGCGACCAGCGCGTTCACCACCGTGCCGCGCTCCCCGGGCCGCAGGGGATGGCTGGGGATCCCCGCCGCCTTGTCCACGGCGACCAGCTGGGCATCGACGTGGAGCACGCGCAGGGGCAGCTCGGGCTGGGGGACGGGACGTGGATCGTCGGCCGGGAGCGTGACCTCCACCCTGGCACCGGCCACCGTCCGGTCCCCCTTCCGGGGCGCCCGCCCGCCGATGCGCACCGCGCCCTGCTCCAGCAGCTCCTTCACCTTCGCTCGGGGCAGCGCCAGGGCACCGGCGAGCCACACGTCGATCCGCATCCCGGCGCCGTCGGCCGGCACCTCGAGGCTCCTCCGCTCGGCGCTCACTCCGCCAGCGCCTCGGCGACCTCCTCCGCGGTCTGGAACCGTTCGGAAGGTTCCTTCCGGAGGAGGCGGTGGGCGATGCGCGCCAGGGTCGCGTCGGCGCCGGGGTTGATGGACGTCACCAGTGCGGCCTCGGTCTCGAGGACCTTCTGCCAGAGCTCGTGCGGCGTCCGGGCGTCGAACGGAGTCCGTCCGGTGAGCATCTCGTAGAGGATGACCCCCAGCGAGTAGAGGTCGGCGCGGGCGTCGAGCCCCTCGCCGAGGATCTGCTCCGGTGCCATGTACCGGAAGGTGCCCACCAGCCGACCGTCGGCGGTGACCGCGCCGTCGTCGGCGAGGAACTTGGCCAGCCCGAAGTCCATCAGGCGCACCAGGCGGTCCTCGTCCACCATCACGTTGCTGGGCTTGAGGTCGCGGTGGACCAGCCCGTGGCCGTGGATGTAGCTGAGCGCGCCGGCGAGCTGGGTCATCGCGTCCTTCAGCCGTCCGGTCCGCTCGGGTCGATTGAGGGCCTGGAGATCCGGTGGCCGGGGCGCGGGCTCGGCCGGAAGTTGCTCCACCGGAGGCGGGGCATCCGCGGCCTCGCCGACGCTCACCTCCCGCGACTCGTGGGTGTCGGGCTCGTCGGCGGCGTCGGCCAGCGCCCGCACGCTCTCCGGGCCGGTGGAGTACGAGACCTCGTCGCTCGGCGGCTCCTCGGCGAAGCTGCTGAGGGTGAAGGTCGGGGGAGCCCAGTCCCCGGTATCGGTGTCGTTCCAGGGGACGCTGGGCTCGTCCCGCTTCCGCGGCGGTGGACGGATGACCGGCGCGCCGCTGAGATCGAGCTCGAGGTAGTTGCGGAGGGTCAGCCCCTCCACCAGCTCCATCGCGAGATACGGGTAGCCGTGGTGGACCCCGGTGTCGAACACCTTCACCACGTTCGGGTGCGACAGCTCGGCCAGGGTCTCGAACTCGCGGGCCAGTCGCCGCGCGGCGCGCGGATCCAGGGCCGGCCCGGTGGAGAGCAGCTTCAGCGCCACGGGATCACCGGTGCGGCGGTCGAGCGCGCGGTAGACCGTCCCCGCGCCTCCACTGCCTAGCGTGTCCAGGACGCGGTAGGGGCCAATGACCTTGGGTGGCATCCGGAAGCACCCGAAATTCTAGGACGCAATAGATTGTCGATCCATGGCCCCAGCCACACGTGCGCTGCCCAAACCCCGCACTCCGCGGACCCTCAGCATCGACATCGGCGGAACCGGCCTGAAGGCGCTGGTGCTCGACTCGGCCGGAGAGCCGGTCACCGAGCGGGTGCGGGTGGAGACGCCTCGCCCGGCCACTCCCAGGCGGATTCTCCAGGCGCTCTGGGCCCTGGCCGAGCCGCTGGGCGCCTTCGAGCGCGTGTCGGTGGGGTTCCCCGGCGTGGTGGTGGAGGGGGTGACCCGCACCGCGCCGAACTTGCATCCCGACTGGGCCGGGTTCCCGCTGGCCCGCACGCTGCAGGACCGGTTCCGGCGGCCGACCCGGGTCCTGAATGACGCCGGGATTCAAGGGTACGGGGTGGTGGAGGGCCGCGGGGTGGAGATGCTCTTGACCTTCGGCACGGGAATGGGATGCGCGCTGTTCAACGAAGGGGTGTACGTGCCGAACATCGAGCTCGCCCACCACCCGTTCCGGAAACACAAGACCTACGAGGACTACGTCGGCGCCCGGGCCTTCGAGGCGGTGGGGAAGAAGCGGTGGAACCGACGGGTCGCCCGGGTGGTCGCCCAGGTGCTGCCCATCTTCAACCCCCGGCGGCTCTACCTCGGGGGCGGGAACGCCAAGCATCTGGAGATCGAGCTGCCGCCGGAGGTGCACCTGGTGGCGAACATCGCGGGTCTTCTGGGTGGAATCGCGCTGTGGAGAGGGCCCGACGGAGCATGACGCTCTGCGTGGACGCTCCGGCCCTGCTCGCATACGGTGGAACGCCGTGATGGCGCCGGCCGTGGAGCGGGACCCGCTGGAGATGGAGGTCCGGGAGCGACCCCTGCCGGCGCACGTCGGCATCATCATGGACGGCAACGGGCGCTGGGCCGAGGAGCGGGGCCTTCCCCGGCTGGAAGGGCACCGCGAGGGGAGCAACAGCGTCCGGGAGGTGACCCGGACCGCGCGCCGCATCGGGGTGCAGGCCCTGACGCTCTATGCGTTCTCGGCGCAGAACTGGTCGCGCCCCGCCGACGAGGTGGCGGGGCTGATGGATCTCCTCCGCGAGTACCTCGCGTCGGAGCGCCAGGAGATCCTCGAGAACGGCATCCGTCTGGACGCGATCGGAGAGCTGGAACGGCTGCCGCGGTTCGTCCGAGAGCCTCTGGACTCCGTGCGCGAGGCGTCGGCCCGAAACCGGGGCATGGTCCTCACCCTCGCGCTGAGCTACGGCGGGCAGGAGGAGATCGCCGCCGCGGCGGAGGAGCTGGTCCGGCGCGCCAGGGCCGGGCGACTGCCGCCCGGGCCCATCGACGTCGAGACGTTCGCCTCGGCGCTCTGGACCGGTGGGCTCCCCCCGGTGGACCTGGTGATCCGCACCAGCGGCGAGACGCGGGTGAGCAACTTTTTGCTGTGGCAGTCGGCGTATGCCGAGTTCATCTTCGTGGACACGCTGTGGCCCGAGTTCAGGGCTCGGCAATTCCTGGAAGCCGTGCTGGAGTACCAGAAGCGCGAGCGCCGGTTCGGGCTCACCTCGGCACAGCTTCCCAAGTGAACGAGAAGAACCGAAACCTCGTCGTCCGCATCGTCACCGCGGTCGTGCTCCTCCCGCTGGTGGTGACGTTGCTGGTGCTGGGCGGATGGTGGACCGCGGGCCTGGTCGCCGTCGCGGCCGCGGCCTGCGCGCTGGAGTACGAGATCATCACCCAGGGGCGGCTCGGCCCGGCCGAGGTCCTGGCGGTGCTCGGCGCCGGGCTGATCTCGCTCGCCGCCGCGGCGCATCCGCTGAGGTTCACCATGCTCGCGGCGTGGATCCTCTGGGCGGTGTTCATCGCCGCCTCGGTCCAGGCGCTGTTCGCTCCCGATCGCGAGCATGCGCCCACGCGGACGGCGCACGTCGTCACCGGATGCCTGTACGCCGGGCTGGGCCTCGGCCCCATCGCCGCGCTCCGGGTGGGTCCCGAGGGGCTGCAGTGGGTGATCTCCGCGCTGGTCATCACCTGGGCCAACGACACCTGCGCCTACTTCGCCGGGAGGCTGCTCGGGCGCCACAAGCTCCACCCCGCGGTGAGCCCCAACAAGACCTGGGAGGGGTTCGCCGGCGGAGCGGTGGGGTCGGTGGCGGGGATGTTCATCGCGCGGTGGGTGGCCTTTCCCGCCCTCACCGCCACCGATTGCCTGGTGCTCGGCCTGCTCGGCGCGGTGCTGGGCCCGCTGGGAGACCTCTGCGAGTCGCTGCTCAAGCGTGCCCACGGGGTCAAGGACTCGGGCACGCTCATTCCCGGCCACGGAGGGCTGCTCGATCGGGTGGACGCCCTCCTGTTCAATGCGCCGGCGGTGTACCTCTACGTGGTGGCCGTTCGCGCACTCCTGGGCGGTTCGCCTCCGGGCGCGTTGTGACGGGGGGCTCCCGCGGTTAACTTCCGCCCCAGGGATGGACCTCCAGAACCTGGCCGCCTTCGTGCTCCTGCTCGGGGCCCTCGTCTTCGTCCACGAGCTCGGACACTTCCTCTTCGCCAAGGCAGTGGGGGTGAAGGTCCTTCGCTTCTCGATCGGATTCGGCCCGCCACTGCTCAGCTTCACCCGGGGCGAGACCGAGTACCGCATCGCCGCCCTGCCGCTGGGCGGCTACGTGAAGATGGCCGGTGAGGTCCCGGGGGAGGACGCGTCGCCGGAGGACGAGGCCCGCAGCTACCTGGCGCAGTCGCCGTGGAAGCGGATGCTGATCGTCGCCGCGGGGCCGGCGTTCAACCTCATCTTCCCGCTGCTGATCTTCTTCGTGGTCATCGTCAGCTATCCGCAGCCCTCCACCGCGGTGCTCCGGGTGGTGCCGGGGATGCCGGCCGACGGGGCGGGAATCCGCCCCGGCGACGTGGTGACCGAGGTGGACGGGCGGTCGGTCCGCTCGCTCGAGGAGATGCAGTGGGCGCTGGTGGGGAAGGCCGGCCAGCGCATCGCGGTCGTGGTGCAGCGCGACGGACGCCCGGTCAAGGTGGTGGTGACCCCCTCCGGGGAGGGAGCGTCCAGGAATCGCGGTCTGATCGGCATCGCTCCCAACCGCGCCCCTCCGGTGGTCGCGATTCGCTCGGGAGGGCCGGCGGAGCGCGCGGGGGTCCAGATGCTGGACCGCGTGCTCTCGGTGAACGGCCGCCCGGTGGCGGACCTTCCGGCGCTGGAGCGGGAGATCGCGGGTGTGACCGGCCCCGAGCTGACGCTCGAGCTCGCTCGACGCGTTCCGGCCGAGGTACCGGGCCTGGAGGGGAGCGTCCCCGAGGTGAAGACGGTGCGCATTCCGCGCCAGGAGGGCGCCGGGATGGCGGCGTTCGGACTCGAGCCGGCGGACGTCTACTCGCTCCTCTACGCCGGCCGGGTGTTGCCGGGGAGCGCCGCAGCGGACGCGGGCATCGTCCGCGGAGACCGGCTGGAGGCCATCGAGGGCAAGCAGATCCGCTCGCGGGAGCAGCTGCTCCGGAAGCTCGGCGAGCTCAAGGATCGCCCCTTCCGGCTCACCTGGATCCATGACGGCAGTCCCCGCGAGGCCGAGGTGCGGATGCGTCCGGCGAAGGCGGCCGATCCCGCGACGGGCGAGAGCGAGGCCTTCGAGCTGGGCCTCCGCTTCGAGTCCGGCACGCCGGGGGACCGCGGGTCCGACGCGAAGGTGCGGGTCGGTCCGGGCCTGGCGCTCCTCACCGCCGCCCACCGGCTCGGGGAGGCGGTGGCGGAGACGGCGGCCGGGCTGGCGAAGCTCTTCACCGGGCAGGTGTCGTTCAAGAACGTCGGCGGGCCGATCATGATCTACGGCATCGCCGGGAAGGCGGCGCAGGCAGGGCTCGACTACTTCCTAAATCTCATGGCGCTGATCTCGGTGAACCTGGGCCTGATCAACCTGGTGCCCATCCCGGCGCTGGACGGGTTCCAGCTGCTGTCCGCGGGGTGGGAGGCCGTGCGGCGTCGGCCCATCCCGATGCGGGCGAGGGAGATCGCCAACGCGGTGGGCATCGTGGCGCTCATCCTCCTGATGGTCCTGGTCTGCGTGAACGACCTCACGCGCTGAGCGTGCTCGGTTGCAGGTCCGCGCCCGACGACCGCCTTCGACTCGTGCCCCGGTCGCCCGGTGGGGTGAAGATCGCGTGGCGGATCGGGAGGCCCGGACGGGGTCCGGAGCGGCCCGTCGCCCGTCGAGCCCGGAAGCTCTGCGACGGCCGGGTCGGGGCGTCTCTGCCGCGGTGGCGCGCCTCGTCGGGTGTCTCGCGCTCCTCCTCGCCGTCGGGTGCGCGCGGAATCTCCGGTCGGAGGGCGGCGGTGGAGAGGAGGGCGAGGCCTCCTGGTACGGCCCCGGCCTCTACGGCCGGAAGACCGCGAGCGGAGAGGTGCTCCGCCCGGGCACGATGACCGCCGCGCACCGGACGCTGCCCTTCGGCACCTGCCTTCGCGTCACCAACCTCGAGAACGGGCGAGTGGTGGAGGTCCGGGTCAACGATCGCGGGCCGTACGCCGCCGGCCGCATTCTCGACGTCTCGGAGAGCGCGGCCCGCGCCCTGGGCATGCACGGGAAGGGGGTCACCCGGGTCCGGCTGGAGCGCTGCGCGGGTCGCACGGCGCTGGAGATTCCCGAGGCCGAACCGGAAGAGCTGCGAGTCGCCCGGGCGTGGATCCAGGAGACCGGCGAGGGCCTCTGAGGCGCCGGCGGACACCTCCGGGTTGCGTCCGGGCCCCCGACCCGGGCAAAGCACGGGTCCCGGGATGATCGTCGCGCTCGACAGCTCCACCCTGACGCTCTCGCTGGCCGTGGGCAGGCCGGGCGATGCGCAGCCGGTCGCGGCGGAGCGCCTCGGCCCCCCGGCGAAGATGAGCGACCTGCTTCCGGCGGCGCTGCTCGATCTCCTCCGGCGGGCAGGGTTGTCGCTCGACGACGTGCGCGGATTCGCCGTCGGTCTCGGGCCGGGCAGCTTCACCGGGCTGCGGATCGGCCTGGCCACCGTGAAGGGGCTCGCCTACGCCCGCCGGCTCGGGGTGGCGGGTGCCTCGTCGCTGGCCGCGCTCGCCCTCGAGGCTCCGGAGGACGTGCCGCTGGCGGTCGTCGCGGTGGCCCGGCGCGGGGACCTGTACCTCGGTCGCTATCGCCGCACCGGGGATCGGATCGAGTTGCTCGCCCCCGAGGAAGCGTGCACCGAGGCCGAGCTGGCGCGCTGGCTGTCCGGCGAGCCCGCGGCACGGGTGCTCGGCCCTGCGGTGCACGACGTGCGTCCGGCGCTCGTCGCGGCGGGCGTGCCGGAGACGGCGCTGATCGAGTCGCCCGACGTTCCTTCCGCCTGGGCGGTGGCCCGGCTCGCCGGCCTTCCCCCGCCCTTCGACGTGCAGGCGCTCGCGGCGCTCGAGCCGCACTACGTCCGCGCCTCGGAGGCGGAGCGCAACCCGAAGTTCCCTCCGCTCCCCGGCCCGGTGCCGGCGGCGCGCATCCGCGGCGAGGAGACCTGAGCATGGACCGCAGCTGGGAGCTGGCAGTGGTGGGGGCCACCGGCGTCGTGGGTCGCGAGCTGGTCGGGGCGCTCGCCCAGTCTGGCCACCCGTCGGAGCGGGTTCGCCTCCTCGCCTCGGAGCGCTCGGCCGGCGAGGAGCTTCCCTTCGGTGACGAGACGCTCGAGGTCGAGACCGCCAACGCCGAGACGCTGCGGGGGGCGCGGCTGGTGTTCCTGGCCACGCCGGCCGACGTCTCGCGGACCCTGGCCCAGGTGGCGGAGGCAGGCAGAGCACTGGTGGTCGACACCAGCCGGGCCTTCGTCTCCGACCTCCGGACGCCGGTGGTGTTCCCGCGCGTGCCGGGGGCGGGGCTGGGCCGGGTACCGGACGCGCGGCGGTTCCGGGTGCCGGGGCCGGTGAGTCAGACGATCCTCGGATGTCTCGAGCCGCTCCGCGCCGCGGCCGGGCTGCGGGAGGTGCACGTCTCGGCGCTCATCTGCGCGTCGGGTGCCGGCCGTCAGGGGGTCGCCGAGCTCGAGCAGCAGACCGCGGGTCTTCTCGCCTCCCGGGAGCTCGAGCCCACGCACTTCCCGCACCGGCTGGG